>NZ_JBWKOZ010000003.1:281783-701918 GCF_059416325.1 Variovorax sp. GW821-FHT09D05
GCGGAATTGGTAGACGCACTAGTTTCAGGTACTAGCGAGTAACATCGTGGAGGTTCGAGTCCTCTTCTGGGCACCAAGTTTAAACAGACCTTTACCAGGTCATTCGATTCAAGCCACCGGCCTCCGGTGGCTTTTTTCATGGCCGTTTGAATTCGCATCAAACGCTCGATGCAGCCTTCACAAGCGAGGCCAAGCAGACGCTGGAGCTTCTCCACACGCTTCGAGACGAAGAAATTGCCGGGCCAAATTGTGTATACTCGTAGTCTTTGCTGAAAAGCAGAAAAAGCCCAGATGGCGGAATTGGTAGACGCACTAGTTTCAGGTACTAGCGAGTAACATCGTGGAGGTTCGAGTCCTCTTCTGGGCACCAAATTCAAGCAGACCCTTACCAGGTCATTCGATTCAAGCCACCGGCCTCCGGTGGCTTTTTTCTTGTCTATTCGAATCCGCATCAAACGGGCAATGCGATCAGGTCGTGGCCCTCGGCACCCACGATGCGCGCGCGGGTGAACTCACCCACCTTCAGCGTCTTGCTGATCTTCTCGGGCGGCAGCAGGCGAACCGTGCCGTCGATCTCCGGCGCATCGGCATACGTGCGCCCCACCCCGCCCTTGCGGCCCATGCCCGGCGCCGAATCGACCAGCACCTGCATCGTCGAGCCGATGCGCCTTTGCAGCCTGGCGATCGACACGGCTTCGGCCACCTCCATGAAACGCGCGCGGCGCGCCTCGCGCTCGGCTTCGGGCAGCATGCCCGGAATGTCGTTGGCGGTGGCGCCTTGGACCGGGCTGTAGGCAAAGCAACCGGCGCGGTCGATCTCGGCTTCACGAATGAAGTCGAGCAGATGCTCGAATTCCTGTTCCGTCTCGCCGGGGAATCCGGCGATGAAGGTGCTGCGGATCACGAGCTCCGGACACACCTCGCGCCAGCGCGCCAGCCGCTCCAGATTCTTCTCGCCACTGGCCGGGCGCTTCATGCGCTTCAGCACATCGGGATGGCTGTGCTGCAAGGGCACGTCGAGATACGGCAGCACCTGACCGCTCGCCATCAACGGAATGATCTCGTCAACGCTCGGGTACGGATACACATAGTGCAGGCGAACCCAGGCGCCATATGGCTCGGCGATTTCGCCCAGCGTGCGCACCAGTTCGAGCATGCGGGTCTTGACCGGCTTGCCGTCCCAGAACCCGGTGCGGTATTTCACATCGACGCCGTAGGCCGAGGTGTCCTGGCTGATCACCAGCAGCTCTTTCACGCCGCCTTCGAACAAGGCCTTGGCCTCGCTCAACACATCGCCGACCGGCCGCGACACGAGGTCGCCGCGCATCGAGGGAATGATGCAGAAGGTGCAGCGGTGGTTGCAGCCCTCGCTGATCTTCAGGTACGCATAGTGGCGCGGCGTCAGCTTTAGGCCGGCGACGCCGAAAGTGTTCGGCACCAGGTCGATGAAGGGATCGTGCGGCTTCGGCAGGTTCGCATGCACCGCATCCATCACCTCCTGCGTGGCGTGCGGGCCGGTCACGGCCAGCACGCTCGGGTGCATCTGGCGCACCAGATTGCCGCCCTGGTCGCCGGTCTTGGCGCCCAGGCAGCCAGTGACGATCACACGGCCATTTTCTGCCAGCGCTTCGCCAATGGTGTCCAGGCTCTCCTTCACGGCATCGTCGATGAAGCCGCAGGTGTTGACGATCACCAGATCGGCACCTTCGAAAGTCTTGGCGGTTTGATAACCCTCGGCACTCAGCTGGGTCAGGATCAGTTCGGAATCGGTCAGGGCCTTGGGGCAGCCCAGGCTCACGAAACCGACCTTGGGGGCGGTCGGCGTGGCCGTACGTTCGGGGGAGGCAACTTCGCTCATATGCCTCTATTGTCCCAGCTATCGGTGACGGCAGGACATTCAGGGCCGCTTAATGCCAAAGGCCCCCAGTACCTGCTCGGTGTTTTTCTGCATCTGCTCCTGCATTTGCAGGAAAACGTTCTTCGATTGCTCGACGTAATTGCCCATCAGCCCCTGCAGCATCGGCGACTGCATGGTCATGAAGCGCGACCACATCTCGGGCGTCAGGCCTTCGGCCTTTTCGGTCAGTTGCGCCTGCACTTCGGTCATGGCCTGGATGTTCTTCTCGAGGTACGGGCCCATGTAGCCCTGCATCGCCTGCCCGTAGAAACGGATGATGTTGGCCAGCACCTGCTCGGTGAACATCGGCGCACCGCCCGCCTCTTCTTCGAGAATGATCTGCAGCAGGATGCTGCGCGTGAGGTCGTCGCCGGTCTTGGCATCGCGCACCACGAACTGGGCACTCTGGATGACCAGCTGCTTCACCTCGGTCAGCGTGATGTACGTGGATGTCTCGGTGTCGTAGAGCCTTCGGTTGGGGTACTTCTTGATCACACGCTGTACCGGCTTGACCCCGGACTTCTTGCTCTGCACTGCGGACTCCTTCACATGGACGCCCATGTCATCGGATGATTCTAGGGAGCGGTTTTGCTGCGCCGCGACAAGGTTTACCCTGACCAGACGCGGCACTTTCCTCAATCCGGCGATGTCGCGTACTCCGCGCCGCATGCATGGCAGGCAGCCGTCTCGGGTCGCTCTTCGTCGGCCTCCCGAAACCGCAGCGGGGTTTTCTGCCCGTAGACCACCCAGCAGCGCGGGCAGTGCTCTTGTCCCACGGTCGGCAGATATGCGCGAGCGCGTTGCTCGGCGCGCTCTTCGGTCAGAGGCATGCCCTGGCGTTGCGCACGCACCACCTCGCGTGCCGCCATGGTGTCGGTGCGCCCACCTGCATAGTCGTTGATGCCGTAGACAGCACGCGCAAACTCGAGAGGAGCCTGCCTCAACAGTGCGGCCAAGCGCTTGTCGGCATGAGCCCGATCAACAGGCGTTGATCGCGTATTCATCTGATCGCTTATCAAGAAAAGTGGAATGGAATTGCAGAGCAGCCAAGGTAGCACAACAACATGGCCAAGGTCTTTGCCTGCATCACCACAAGGGACGATATGTGCACCGGGGAACCCGGTGCATGCTCTGTCAGCTGATCCGGTGGTTGGCCGGGACTGAAGCAGAAATTGGTAGGCGCGATTGGACTCGAACCAACGACCCCCACCATGTCAAGGTGGTGCTCTAACCAGCTGAGCTACGCGCCTAAGGATGTGTCCGAGAAGCAGCTATTGTAGCAGGAGAAAACGTGCTTTTCAGCGACGACGTGCAGATCGCACACCAATCACTGCCGTGACCATGCCAAGAACCTGCGTGAGCCGCGCGGCATCCGCGATTTCAACGGTGAACGTCATCCACGCCGTGCCCTTGATCGACTGCGTCTGCACGCCGATCACGTTCATCTTCTCGCGTGCGAACACATCGGAGATATCGCGCAGCAGGCCCTGACGGTCGGCCGCTTCCACAGCCACGTCCACCGCATACACGGGCGCGTCGGCGCCCTTCTTCGCGACGCCCCACTCCACGTCGATGACGCGCTCGACATCCTTCGCAGCCATCGTGCGGAAGTTGCTGCAATCGCTGCGGTGCACGCTGACACCATGGCCTCGCGTGACGAAGCCGCGAATGGCATCGGGCGGCGCAGGCTTGCAGCACTTGGCAAGCTGGGTCATCAACGAAGACACGCCCACCACGAGCACGCCGCCCTTGCCCGACTTCTCGCTGCCGCGCGCCTTCTTGATGAGCACGCCGTCGTCCGGGCCCGGCGCGGGCTCCGGTGGGCGCAGCAGCGTCTCGATGTTGCGCAGCGAGAATTCGTCCTTGCCCACCACTTCGAACAGATGGTCCGCCGACTTGAAGCCCAGTTGCGACGCCAGGTCCTCGAGCCGCACGGCCGTCTTGCCTTCACGCTGCAGCAGCTTCTCGACCGCTTCGCGTCCGCGCGCCACGGTCTCGTGCGTGATCTGTGCGTTGAACCATGCACGCACCTTCGCGCGTGCACGATGACTGGCCAGGTAGCCCAGCTCGGCATTGAGCCAGTCGCGTGAAGGCCCGCCCTCCTTGGCCGCGATGATCTCGACCGTCTGCCCGTTCGATAGCGGCGTGTTCAACGGCACCATCGCGCCATCGACACGCGCCCCGCGGCAGCGATGGCCCAGCGTGGTGTGCACGGTGTAGGCAAAGTCGACCGGCGTCGCACCCTGCGGCAGTTCGACGATGGCAGCATCGGGCGTCAGCACATAGATGCGGTCATCGAACAGCCCCTGCCCCTGCAGGCCACCCGAAAGATCGCGCTCCCACGCCAGCAGTTGCCGCAGCACCGCGATCTTCGCGTCGTACTCGCCGCTGGCCCACACGCCCGCATAGCCCTTGTGGCCCGCTTCCTTGTAGGCCCAGTGCGCCGCCACGCCATGCTCGGCGTGATCGTGCATCTCTTCGGTGCGGATCTGGATCTCGATCGGCTTGCCTGCCTTGCCATCCACCAGCTCGCGCACCACCGTGTGCAGCGACTGGTAGCCATTGGGCTTGGGCCGCGCGATGTAGTCGTCGAACTCTTCGTCGATCGGCTGGAAATGCGAGTGCACCCACGCCAGGGCCGCATAGCAGTCCTTGACGTCAGGCACCACCACGCGCAGCGCGAGGATGTCGAAGACCTGCTCGAAGTCGAGCGACTTGCCGCGCATCTTCTTGACGATGCTGTAGATGTTCTTGGGCCGCCCCTGCACCGCGGCCTTGACGCCTTCGGCCTGCAGCTCGCTCTCCAGCTGCGAGCGCAATTGCTCGACGTGCCCTTCGCGCTCGATGCGCTTTTCGTCGAGCAGGCGCGCGATCAGCTTGTAGGTTTCAGGTTCGAGGAAGCGGAACGAGAGATCTTCGATCTCCCACTTCACCTGCCAGATGCCCAGCCGGTTGGCCAGTGGCGCAAACACCTGCAGCGACTCGCGCGCAACGCCCTCGGGTGCGGGCCGCTTGCTCGCAGCCGCATGCCGCAGCGTCTGCAGGCGCGAGGCCAGCCGCAGCATCACCACGCGCAGGTCGCGCGAGAACGCCAGCAGCATCTTGCGCACGTTCTCGGTCTGCGCACCGGCGCCTTCGACGTGATGCCCCTGCGAAGCCGAGCGGGCCTGCTCCTGCACACGCACCAGCTTGGTCGTCTCGACCGCGAGCGCCGCGAAGTTGTCGCCGAACACCTTGGCGATCACTTCCTGCGGGCGGTTCAGGTGCTGGCACGAATAGACCAGGTAGCTCGCCGCCTGCATGGCCTCGGAGCCGCCCATCTTCGCGACGATGGTGGCCACTGCGTCGGCGTGTGCGAGCGTGTTCTCGCCCGTGTCGAGCTTTTCATCGGCGATCAGCGGCTCGGCGAACGCACGCGCGCGCGCCAGCATGTTCTCCATCACCGGCGTGCGGTCGGCCGTTGCGGCGGACAACGGGTAGTCGACCATGGCCGCGTCGGACATGGGTGCCGTCTGGAGGCTCGAAGAATCGCGCTTCACGCTTCGTTCACTCAATCACTCAGTCGAAAAGGAAGTCGGTGACGGCAGCGATCTGTGCGGGGTCGACAAAGGTCGGCGCATGGCCCACGCCCTCGAACTCGACCAGCTTGGCACGCGGGCCGCGCTGCGTCATGGCCAGGGCAGTTTCGCGAGAGAGCAGATCCGACACAGCGCCGCGCGTGATGAGCGTGCGCGCCTCGATCGCGTCGTACAGGCTCCACATGATCGCGCCACCCTGTGCCGCAGCCTCGGGGGTGATGGCGCGCAGCGCCACGCCGATGGCCGGATCGTAGTGAAGCAGCCAGGAGCCTTCATCATCACTGCCCGCTTCGACCTTGGCCGAACCGTCGGCCGTGCGCTGCGAGGCAGGCACCACCATGTGTTGCGACAGTGCCAGCCACTGGGCCGGAGTGTGTGGGCCGAAGGTGGTCGACAGCGCCCACATGGCATCAGCCGCCGCCTGCACGCTCTCGTAGCTGCCGTTCCTCCCCACATAGGCACCGATGCGTTGCACCGCGGCCGGCTCGATCGTCGGGCCGACATCGTTCGCAATGAAGCGGCGAATGGGCCGCGCCAGCGGCAGTTCCTTGTGGCCTGCAAGCACGAAGCCGATCAGCCCGCCCATGCTGGTGCCCAGGTAGTCGAGCGTGTCGATGGCCTGCTCGCGATGCAGTTGCGCAATCAGCGCGACCATGTCGGCCGCATACACCGGCACTTGATAAAAGGCCGGGTCACGCAACCAGTCGCTGCGCCCACGGCCCACCACGTCAGGGCAGACCACGCGCACATTGCCATTGGCGCGCGCCACGATGGCCTGCGCCAGCAGGTCGAAATCGCGACCCTGCCGGGTCAGCCCGTGCACGCAGATCACGACATGCGCACTGCGCGCGTCGCCCCATTGCCAATAGGCCATGCGATGGCCGCCCTGGGCGTCGTCGCACGCCACGTAATGAAGCGTCGGTTCGGTCATGAAAACGAAGTCGTCCTGGTGCGGATAATTGTCTCGTCGCATCCTAATTCATCCGGAGATTGATCTTCATGCTCAAAGGCAAAACCGCGCTTGTCACGGGGTCCACCAGCGGCATTGGCCTCGCCATCGCCAAGGCTCTCGCTCAACAAGGAGCAAACATCGTGCTCAACGGCTTCGGCGATGCCCAAGCCCCCAAGGCCGAGATCGAAGCGCTCGGCGTGCGCGCCGAGTATCACGGCGCCGACATGAGCAAGCCCGACCAGATCGAAGACATGATGAGCTTCGCCGCGTCGAAGTTCGGCCGCGTCGACGTCCTCGTGAACAACGCCGGCATCCAGCACGTGGCCAAGGTCGAAGACTTTCCCACCGAACGTTGGGACGCCATCATCGCAATCAACCTCACCAGCGCCTTTCATACGACGCGCCTGGCAATTCCCGCGATGCGCGAGGCCAACTGGGGCCGCGTCATCAACATCGCGTCGGCCCATGGCCTCGTGGCGTCGGCGCAGAAGTCGGCCTATGTGGCGGCCAAGCACGGCATCGTCGGCCTGACCAAGTCGGTCGCGCTCGAAACCGCGACCACCGGCGTCACCGCCAATGCAATTTGCCCGGGCTGGGTGCTGACCCAGCTGGTGCAAAAGCAGATCGACGACCGCGCAGCGCGAGAAGGCATCACGGCCGCGCAGGCACAAAACGACCTGCTGGGCGAAAAGCAGCCTTCGCTGCAGTTCACCACGGTCGAGCAACTGGGTGGCCTCGCCGTCTTCCTGTGCTCGCCGGCAGCCGACCAGGTCCGGGGCGTTGCCTGGGCCATGGACGGCGGATGGACTGCCCAGTAAAGGGTAGCCCGCCGGTACGGGTTTCTCTTATTTGAGCTGCACCGAGCCCGACACGCTCACCACCACGCTGGTCTTGCCGGCCTCGACCGGCACAGCCGAATCAGCCGAGAACGACTTGGCCTGCACCGCCATCATGCGCGGACGGATCGGGCCGTTGTCGCTCGCGTTCACCGACACCTCGCGCAGCGTGTAGCCACCGAAGCCGAAGCCCTTGGCCAGCTCGCCGGCCTTCTGCTTGAAGTTCTCGATGGCGATGTTCTGCGCCTCGGTCTCGGTCTTGGCGCGCTGTTCGCGGCTCAGGCCAAAGCCCACGTTGCCCACGCTGAGCGTGGTGATGCGCCCGGCCGTCTGGGTGATGCGCGGGAAGTCGCGGCCTTCGAGCACCAGTTCGGTCGAGCCCTGCCAGCCGTTGATCTTGCCGTCCTTCGTGTAGCGCGGCGACAGGCTGAAGTTGCCGGTGCGCACGTCCAGCTGGCCCGCCTGCGCGTTCTTCTTCGCTTCGGCCAGTGCGGCGTCGAGCGCAGCCTTCAGTTGCGTCTGCACGGTGGCTGCGTCGGTCGCGTCGCGGGTGGTCACGAGCGTCATGCTCAGCATGTCCTGCTGGACTTCGATCGTGCCGGAAGCCGTCAGCTGCAACACGTTCTGTGGCGCGGGTGTGACGACGTTCTGGGCCAGTGCGTTGCCGGCAGCGGCCAGGGCGGCGCAGGCCGCGAGCAGTTTGATTTTTTTCTTCAAGGCGAAGTACTCCCTTTGTTGGTGTGAAAAACAGGCCCGCGTTCGCAGGCAGGCCAGCCGGCGCGTCAGCGGCGCTGGCTGCGCGGCGCGGTCAGCGACTGGCGGTCCGCGGCCGGAGGCACCGGCACGATCCGCTCGGCCGGCTGCGATTCTGCCGAATTGATCAAAGCACCCGCCGCGGGCGGGGTCCATTGGCCGCGGACCTGCTGCCGCAGCTCGAACAGTTCGGCGGCGGTAAGACGCCGGCCGGCGATCGCCTGTTCGCGGCGAACCTCCTCGCGCTGCGCGGCCCGATGGGCCGCCACCGCGTCACGGACCTCGCTGCGACGCACCTCGCCCACCCTGAAAAAGTCGCCAGACACCGCCAGCGACGGGCCGCAGGCGAAAACGAGGATGAACGGGAGGGCTGAAAAAGGACGTCTCATTGAGTGGAAGTCATCAGGAAAAGCGACTTTGCCACCTCCGCGCTAACGTCAGATGACCAGACGGCGAGCGTCCGCAAGTTTTGTAACTTAGTGTCAAACCATAAGTAAATCCGGCTCAACGACCACTCAACGCCTTCAGAATCGGCCCTGTTACAAATTCATCGTTGTAGAAATGACTCAAGTTCCCGCTCGCACCGACAAGATCGTGATCGTCGACGACGACGCCCGCATCCGCGACCTCCTGCGCCGCTATCTGACCCAGGAAGGTTTTGAAGTGATCGTGGCCGAGGACGGCAAGGCGCTCAACCGCATCCTGTTGCGCGACACGGTCGACCTGATCGTGCTCGACCTGATGATGCCCGGCGAAGACGGCCTCTCGGTCTGCCGACGCCTGCGCGCCGCCAACGACCGTACGCCGATCATCATGCTCACCGCCAAGGGCGAAGACGTGGACCGCATCGTCGGTCTCGAAGTCGGCGCAGACGACTACCTCGGCAAGCCTTTCAACCCGCGCGAACTGCTGGCCCGTGTGCACGCAGTGCTGCGCCGCCGTCCGCCGCTCGAAGCGCCGGGCGCCCCCTCCACGGAGAACGAGACCGTCACTTTCGGCCCGTTCGCCTTCGATCTCGGCTCGCGCACCTTGAAAAAGGATGGCGAAGAGCTCTCGCTGACCACCGGCGAGTTCGCGATGCTGAAGGCGCTGGTGCGCCATCCGCGTCAACCGCTGTCGCGCGAAAAGCTGGCCCAGCTGGCGCGCGGGCGCGAGTTCGAGCCCTTCGACCGCAGCCTGGACGTGCAGATCTCGCGCCTGCGCAAGCTGGTCGAGTCCGACGCCGCAGCGCCGCGCTACATCCAGACCGTCTGGGGCGTGGGCTACGTGTTCGTGCCGGACGGCACGGCCTGACGCCACGTTGAGAGGTGGCCATCGGCCAATCCACCAGACCAGGCCCCGCTCAGGAGGACGGCGCACAGGTCACGATGCCGAGCCCGCTCGAAGCGAGCGCGCAACGTGACCGACGCCCCGGCCTCAAGCTGGGCTTCAGCCTTTTCTGGCGCACCTTCTTCCTGCTGGCGCTGCTGCTGATCGGCTGTACCGTCGCCTGGCTGCAGACCTTCCGCTCGCTCGAATACGAGCCGCGCGCCATTCAAACCGCCCACCAGATCGCCTCGCTCGTGAACCTCACCCGCGCGGCGCTGGTGTATTCGGACGCCATCACCCGGGTGTCGCTGATCAAGACGCTGGCCGACCAGGAGGGCGTGCGCATCCTGCCGCGCGAACCCAACGACCGGTTCCAGCCCTACACCAGCGGCGCGCTCGATCTGCGCGTGACCGAGGAGCTGATCGACCAGTTGGGCGAAGGCACCACGGTGGCCAGCCGCGTGAACGACGAGGCGGGCCTGTGGATCGGCTTCACCATCGAGAGCGACACCTACTGGCTGCTACTCGACCCGACGCGCTTCAGCCGCGTGGGCGGGCGCACCTGGCTGGTGTGGCTCAGCACTGCCATGGCGCTGTCGCTGGCTGGCGCGGCGCTGATCACCCGGCTCATCAACCTGCCGCTCAAGCAGCTGTCGCGCGCGACCATGCAGGTGCGCGAGGGCGAGTACGAGGCGCACCGGCTCGACGAGCGCGCCCGTACCAACGAGATTCGCGCGGTCAATATCGGCTTCAACCGGATGGCGGACCAGCTCGCCAAGATCGAGCAGGACCGCGCCATCATGCTGGCCGGTATCTCGCACGACTTGCGCACGCCGCTGGCCCGGCTACGGCTGGAAACCGAGATGAGCGTGGCCGACGAAGACGCGCGCGACCACATGGCCGCCGACATCGCCCAGCTCGACGCGATCATCGACAAGTTCCTCGACTACGCGCGCCCCGACCATGTCGATCCGCGCCCGGTGCTGCTGCGCGATGTGGTCGACGCCTGTACCTACGCCGTGCAGGACTACGAGGAAATGAACATCAAGGTCGAGGTGCCCCCCGACCTGCGGGTGCTGGGCGACGAGGTCGAGCTCACGCGCGTGATCTCCAACCTGGTCGAGAACGCGCGGCGCTATGGCAAGTCGCCCTCCACAGGCGTGGCCGACGTGACGATCCAGGCGCAGGCCAACAACGACGCGGTGCTCATCAAGGTGCGCGACCACGGCGCGGGCGTCGAGCCCGCCCTGCTCTCGCAGTTGACCAAGCCCTTCTTCCGTGGCGATGCCGCGCGCACGTCAGCCGCCGGTGCAGGCCTGGGCCTGTCAATCGTGGCTAAGAACATCGAGCGCATGGGCGGCACCTTTGCGCTGACCAGCACGCCGGGCCGCGGCCTGGCGGCACACATCCGGATGCCGCGCGCGATGCCACCCGGCAGCGCCAAGCCCGGCGAGCCGCAGGGCGGCGGCAAGAAGCCGGCCTGATCCGGGGCCGCGTCAGCGGTGCAGCAGCACGGCCGCGCGGGCTTCCATCGCGCGGCCCTCGCCCACCGGGCCGAGCTTCTCGGCCGTCTTCGCCTTCACGTTCACCTGCTCGAGCGCAATGCCCAGCGTGTCGGCGATGCGCTGGCACATCAGCGGAATGTGCGGCGCGAGCTTGGGCGCCTGCGCGATCACGGTGCTGTCGACATTGCCGATCTCCCAGCCCGCCGCGCGCACCCGGCGTGCCGCCTCAGCCAGCAGCACCGATGAATCGGCGCCGCGAAACTGCGGGTCGGTATCCGGAAAATGCCGGCCGATGTCACCCAGCCCCGCGCCGCCCAGCAGCGCATCGGTAATGGCGTGCAGCAGCACGTCGGCATCCGAATGGCCCAGCAGGCCGGTGGTGTGCGGCACCTCGACGCCGCCCAGGATCAGCTTGCGCCCTGCCACCAGCTGATGAACGTCCCAGCCCTCGCCCACGCGGATGTTGAAAGCGCTCGTCATGCCAGGCCCTTCTTGCGGCCCAGCAGAACCGCCTCGGCCAGTGCAAAGTCTTCGGGAAAGGTCACCTTGAAGTTCTGCGCGCTGCCCGGCACCAGCAGCGGCGACAGGCCAACGGCCTCGATGGCGCCGGCCTCGTCGGTCACCGTGTCGCCCGTGCGCTCCAGCGCGTCGAGCAGCATGCCGATGCGGAACATCTGCGGCGTCTGCGCCAGCCACTTGTCGGCACGTGGCAGGGTCTGGGCCACGCGGCTTTCGGAGGTCGATGACTTCAGCGTGTCCGCCAGCCGCTGCGCCAGCAGGCCACCGACGGCGTCGTGCTCGCAGGCCGCGATCAGCGCCTCGATCTGGCTCGAGGTGACGAGGCAGCGCGCCGCGTCATGCACCAGCACCCAGTCGTGTGCGCCAGCGCCCTTCTGCCGCAGCGCCACGAGGCCGTTGCGCACCGTGGCCGCGCGGGTCACGCCGCCCACGCGCAGCAGGTATTCGTTTTCGGCGGGAAAGCGCGGCAGCACCGCATCCACGTCGCGGTCGTCCGGCGACACCACCAGCGCCAGCCCGGCGAAGCGCCCCGCCAGCGCGCGGAAGGCCTCCAGCGTGTGGGCCACCATCGGCAGGCCGGCCAAGCGCCGGTACTGCTTGGGCTGCGTGGACTGCGCATGCCCCGCGCGATAGCCGGAGCCGGCACACGGGATCAGCACGAAGAGTCGGGAAGAGGACATGAGGGAGGGCCCGGCGTCGGCGGTGGCCGACAAGCGAATAAGGGGCCGCCATTCTAGAATTGCCCGCTGTGCACACCCCTCGCCAGCCGGCGCGGGGTGTTGTGCATTTCCACCAAGCGTTCCATGGACCTCCCCCACCTCACGGCGGGCAAGCGTTTCACGCTGCCGCGCCCCCCGTTGTCGGCCGATGCCTTGCTGCTGGCGCAGTTGGCCATGCGCGAGAAAGCCGCGGGGCGCGCCACGGCGATGTTCACGGCCGATGCCAACGATGCCCAGCGCCTGATCGACGAGATCGCCTTCTTCGCGCCCGACCTGCGCTGCGCCCTCTTCCCCGACTGGGAAACGCTGCCCTACGACAGCTTCTCGCCCCACCAGGACCTGATCAGCGAGCGCCTTGCCACCCTCTGGCGCATCAGCCAGAAAGAGGCCGACGTGGTGCTGGTGCCCGCCACCACCGCGCTCTATCGGCTGGCGCCGCCGGCCTTCCTGGCCGGCTACACCTTCCAGTTCAAGGCCAAGCAGAAGCTCGAGGAATCGAAGCTCAAGGCCCAGCTCACGCTGGCCGGCTACACCCATGTGACCCAGGTGGTGAGCCCCGGCGAATACGCGGTGCGCGGCGGCCTGATCGACCTGTTCCCCATGGGCTCGCCGGTGCCTTTCCGCGTCGACCTGTTCGACGACGAGATCGACTCCATCCGCACCTTCGACCCCGACACACAGCGCAGCCTCTACCCCGTGCCCGAAGTGCGGCTGCTACCGGGCCGCGAGTTCCCGATGGACGACGACGCGCGCGGGCGCTTTCGCAGCCGCTGGCGCGAACTGCTCGAAGGCGACCCGACCAAGAGCCGCATCTACAAGGACATGGGCAACGGCGTGGCCACCGCCGGCATCGAGTACTACCTGCCGCTGTTCTTCGACGAGACGGCCACGGTGTTCGACTACCTCGGGCCGGATGCCACCGTGGTGCTGCACGGCGATCTCGAACCGGCTTTCCAGCATTTCTGGCAGGACACGAACGAACGCTACCGGCTGGTGCGCGGCGACCCCGAGCGCCCAGCCCTGCCGCCCGAGGCGCTGTTCCTGAACGCCGAGCAGTTCTACCAGCGCGCCAAGCCCCATGCGCAGCTCGCAATTCGCGGCGATGTGCCTACGGATGCACCCTACGCCGAATTCGACAAACTGCCGCCCTTCGCCGTGGTGCGCGGTGCCGAAGACCCGCTGGTCGGCCTGAAGGCCCACATCCGCGCCACGCCGCACCGCGTGCTGCTGATCGCCGAGAGCGACGGCCGCCGCGAAAGCCTGCTCGACTTCCTGCGCGCCAGCGGCGTGAGCCCGCCGGCCTTCGACTCACTGGCCGAGTTCGAAGCCTCCGCCGACGAAAAGATCGGCATCGCCACCGCCGCGCTGGCCTCGGGTTTCGCCTGGCGCGAACAGGGCATCGACCTCGTCACCGAAACCGAGCTGTTCGCCACCGCGCCCACCACGCGCCGGCGCAACAAGAAGCAGGAACAGGTCAGCGACGTCGAAGCGCTCATCAAGGATCTGTCGGAGCTCAACGTGGGCGACCCGGTGGTCCACACCGCGCACGGCATCGGCCGTTACCGCGGCCTGATCCACATGGACCTGGGCCAGGGCACCGACGCCGAAGGCAAGCCGCTGCTGCAGGAAATGCTGCACCTGGAGTACGCCGACAAGGCCACGCTCTACGTGCCGGTGTCGCAGCTGCACCAGATCAGCCGCTACACCGGCGTCAGCGCCGACGAAGCCCCGCTGCACAAGCTGGGCTCCGGCCAGTGGGAAAAGGCCAAGCGCAAGGCCGCCGAGCAGGTGCGCGACT
This sequence comes from Variovorax sp. GW821-FHT09D05, assembly GCF_059416325.1. Classification (NCBI taxonomy): domain Bacteria; kingdom Pseudomonadati; phylum Pseudomonadota; class Betaproteobacteria; order Burkholderiales; family Comamonadaceae; genus Variovorax; species Variovorax sp. GW821-FHT09D05. The sequence goes on from NZ_JBWKOZ010000003.1 coordinate 295,649, forward strand.
CGGCAGCCGAGCTGCTCAACATCTACGCTCGCCGCGCCGCACGCGAAGGCCATGCCTTCCGTTACTCGCCGGCCGACTACGAGGTGTTCTCCAACGACTTCGGCTTCCAGGAAACCGCCGACCAGAAGGCCGCGATCCACGCCGTGGTGCAGGACATGATCTCGCCCCAGCCAATGGACCGCCTCGTGTGCGGCGACGTGGGCTTCGGCAAGACCGAAGTTGCGCTACGCGCCGCCTTCATTGCCGTCACCGGCGGCAAGCAGGTGGCGTTTCTCGCGCCCACCACGCTGCTGGCCGAGCAGCACTACCAGACGCTGGTCGACCGCTTCGCCAAATGGCCGGTGAAGGTGGCCGAGATGAGCCGCTTCCGCTCGGCCAAGGAAATCACCGCCGCAGCCAAGGGGCTGGCCGAGGGCCAGGTCGACATCGTGGTCGGCACGCACAAGCTGCTCTCGCAGTCGGTCAAGTTCAAGAACCTGGGCCTGCTCATCATCGACGAGGAGCATCGCTTCGGCGTGCGCCACAAAGAGGCGATGAAGGCCATGCGCGCCGAAGTCGACGTGCTCACGCTGACGGCCACGCCGATTCCGCGCACGCTGGGCATGGCGCTCGAAGGCCTGCGCGACCTGAGCGTGATCGCCACCGCGCCGCAGCGCCGGCTGGCCATCAAGACATTCGTGCGCAACGAGGGCACCGGCGTGATCCGCGAAGCCGTGCTGCGCGAGCTCAAGCGCGGCGGGCAGGTCTACTTCCTGCACAACGAGGTCGAGACCATCGAGAACCGCCGCCAGAAGCTCGAAGAAATATTGCCCGAGGCCCGCATCGCCGTGGCCCACGGCCAGATGCCCGAGCGCGAGCTTGAGCGCGTCATGCGCGACTTCGTGGCGCAGCGCTACAACCTGCTGCTGTGCTCGACCATCATCGAGACCGGCATCGACGTGCCGACCGCCAACACCATCGTGATGAGCCGCGCCGACAAGTTCGGCCTGGCGCAGCTGCACCAGCTGCGCGGTCGCGTCGGCCGCTCGCACCACCAGGCCTATGCCTACCTCATGGTGCCCGACACCGAAGGCCTGACCAAGCATGCGGCGCAGCGGCTCGACGCCATCCAGCAGATGGAAGAACTGGGCTCCGGCTTCTACCTGGCCATGCACGACCTGGAGATCCGCGGCACCGGCGAGGTGCTGGGCGAGAACCAGAGCGGCAACATGATGGAGATCGGCTTCCAGCTCTACAACGAGATGCTGAGCGAAGCCGTGCGTGCACTCAAGGCCGGCCAGGAGCCCGACTTGCTGTCGCCGCTGTCGGTCACCACCGAAATCAACCTGCACGCACCCGCCCTGCTGCCCGACGACTATTGCGGCGACGTGCACCTGCGGCTGTCGTTCTACAAGAAGCTGGCCACCGCGAAGACGCCCGACCAGATCGACACGCTGCTGGAAGAAATCGTCGACCGCTTCGGCAAGCTGCCGCCGCAGGCGCAGACGCTGATCGACACGCACCGCCTGCGCGTGCTGGCACGGCCCTACGGCGTGGTGAAGGTCGATGCGGCGCCGGGGATCATCAACATCACCTTCAAGAAGGACGCGCCGGTCGATGGCATGGCCATCATCCAGCTGATCCAGAAGAACAAACACATCAAGCTCGCCGGCAACGAGAAGCTGCGCATCGAGCGCGAACTGAAAGAGCCCAAAGACCGGGCCCAGCTGGTGCGCGACGTGCTGCGCAGCCTGGGCCAACCTATCGTCAAGGAAACCGTCACCGCATGAGCGCTACAGAAATCTCCCCCGGCCTCGTCATCCAGCGCGTGAAGCCGCCGCTCAAGCTCGCCGACTTCAAGCTGATCGCGTTCGACATGGACTCGACGCTGATCAACATCGAATGCATCGACGAGATCGCCGATGCGGTCGGCAAGAAGGCCGAGGTGGCTGCCATCACCGAAGCCACGATGCGCGGCGAGATCAAGGACTTCAAGGAAAGCTTGCGCCGCCGCGTGGCACTGCTGCAGGGCGTGCCGGTCGAGGCACTGCAGCAGGTGTACGACGAGCGGCTCAAGCTCAACCCCGGCGCGAGCGAGCTGGTGGCGGCCTGCAAGGCGGCCGGCCTCAAGGTGCTGCTGGTGTCGGGCGGCTTCACCTTCTTCGCGAACCGCGTGAAGGACCGGCTGGGCATCGACTTCGCGCGCTCCAACCTGCTCGACGAGGCTGGCGGCAAGCTCACCGGCCAGGTGGTCACGCAGAGCTGGGGCGACATCTGCGACGGCGCCGAAAAGCGCCGCACGCTGCTCGAGGTGGCGTCGCTCATGGGCATCTCGCCGCAGGAAACCATCGCCGTGGGCGACGGCGCGAACGACCTGCCGATGATGGGCGAGGCCGGCCTTTCGGTTGCGTATCACGCCAAGCCGAAGGTGCGCGAGCAGGCCATGGTGGCCATCAACGAAGGCGGCCTCGACCGCGTGCTGGAGGTATTGAAATGACCGACACCGCCCCGCTCTACAGCGCCGACGCGCTCAGGGACTATGCCAGCGCCCTGCTGCAGAAAGCCGGCCTTGCCGCATCGATGGCCGACAGCGTGGCGCGCACGCTGGTCGAAGGCGACCTGCTGGGCCATGACACGCACGGCCTCGCGCTGCTGGCCGGCTATGTGAAGGAAATCGAGTCGGGCGGCATGACGCGCGACGGCGCCCCCGAGGTGCTGTCGGACCGCCCCGCCGCCGTGCTGTGGGACGGCAAGCGCCTGCCCGGCCCCTGGCTCATGGACCACGGCATGGACCTGCTGGTGCCGCGTGCGCGCGAGCTGGGCACGGCCTCGCTCGTGATCCGCCGCAGCCACCACATCGCCTGCCTCGCCGTCTACATGCTGCGCGCGCTGCAGGAAGACATGCTGATGCTGCTGGCCTGCTCCGACCCCAATGCCGCCAGCGTCGCGCCCTTCGGCGGCACGCAGGCGGTGTTCACGCCGAATCCGCTGGCCATGGGCTTTCCGCTGTCGCAGGGCGGCGTGATGGTCGACATTTCGGCCTCCATCACCACCAACGGCATGAGCAACCGCAAGCGCGCGGCCGGCGAGACCTTCGCCGAGGAATGGCTGATCGACGCCACCGGCAAGCCGTCGAACAATCCGCAGGTGCTGTTCGACCAGCCGCCCGGCACGCTGCTGCCGGTCGGTGGGCTGAGCCACGGGCACAAGGGCTACGGAATGGCGCTGCTGGTCGAGACGCTCACGGCCGGCCTCGCGGGCCATGGCCGTGCCGATCCGCCCGAGGGCTGGGGCGCGACGGTGCACATCACGCTGCACGACCTGAACGCCTTCGGCGGCAAGGACGCCTTCCTGTACCAGATGGACCATGTGGCGGCCAAGTGCCGCGACAACACGCCCATCGACCCGGCCAGGCCTGTGCGGCTGCCGGGCGAAGGCGGGTTGAAGCGTCGGGAAGCGCAGTCGAAGAACGGGGTGCGGCTGCACCCGTCGATTGCGCGCTCACTGCACGATGCGGAGCAGCGCCACGGCCTGCGGCTGGCGCAGGCGCTGGTCTGAGCGAGGGTCAGTCTTCGGCGTCGGGCGACGCCGCGGCTTCGCCCGCTGGGCGCGGCTTGCGCTGGCCGGGCTTGGCCAGGATCTCGACGTAGAACTGCTTGCCGGCCTCTTTCACCACGCCGTCGATGAGGCCGGTGATGGCCGACAGGTGAACGACTTCGGCGTTCTCGGCCTCGGTGCCGAATTTGCAGTCGAAGTCCCAGAAGTCCGCGCCTTCTGGCAATACGCGCCGCCGCTCGCGCTTGATGTACTTGCGGATCTCGTGCTTGATGGCTTCGAGGAGACGGTCGGGGTGCTTGCCCTCGACCTGAAGCTGAAAGGTTTTTCTCATGGGTGATCGTAACCAATGTGAAAGCCACCGAATCCGGCACCGCCCGATGCCCTGGATGGGCACCGATCTTGCTCGCTACCATGGCTGCCAGGCAAATTTTGCGGCGGCCACGCCGAATCACCCATGCTGACCTTTTTTCATCCGGAGCAGCTGCTGCACCATCCGCGCAGCTATCTGTCGCGTGGACAGATGCGCACGCCGCAGGAAATTCCCGAGCGCGCGCTGCGGCTCGTCGCCGCGGTGCAATCGCTCGGCTTCGACCTCCAGACACCGGCCGATGCCGGCATGGCGCCATTGGCCGCCGTGCACAGCAACGACTACCTGCGCTTTCTCGAAGAAGCACACGGTGAATGGAAGCAGATGCCGCCCGACTGGGGCGACGAGGTGATGTCGAACGTCTACGTGCGCGAGCCCAACCGGCTGCGCGGCATCCTGGCGAAGGCGGCGCGCTACCTTGCGGACGGCAGTTGCCCGGTCGGAGCCGAGACCTGGCGCTCCGCGTACTGGTCGGCCCAGAGCGCGGTGGCCGGCGCGACGGCCATCACCGACGGCGCCCGCGCGGCCTATGCGCTGTGCCGCCCTCCCGGCCACCATGCACGCGTCGATGCCGCCGGCGGCTTCTGCTACCTCAACAACGCCGCCATCGCCGCCCAGGCGCTGCGCGGGCGCTTCGGGCGTGTGGCGGTGCTCGACACCGACATGCACCACGGCCAGGGCGTGCAGGAAATCTTCTATGGCCGCAGCGACGTGATGTACGTTTCGATCCACGGCGACCCGACCAACTTCTACCCGGCAGTGGCCGGCTACGAAGACGAGCGCGGGACCGACGAGGGCGAAGGCTTCAACGTCAACTTCCCTATGCCGCACGGCGCGCCGGAAGCAGTCTTCTTCGAGCGGCTCGACGAGGCCACGGAGGCGCTGCGGCGCTTCGCGCCCGACGCGCTGGTGCTGGCCCTCGGCTTCGACATCTACAAGGACGATCCGCAGTCCCAGGTCGCAGTGACGACCGAGGGCTTCGGGCGCCTGGGCAAGGCTGTTGGCGCGCTGGGCTTGCCGACATTGATCGTCCAGGAAGGCGGCTATCACCTGGAGAGCCTGGAAGCCAATGCAAGCGCCTTCTTCGGGGGATTCGCGGATATCGCGTGATGGTCTTGGCGGCGACGGCTGCCGCGCTGTGTACAGTCGGCGCTTCGAATGGAAGCAGGTAAAGACATGGCGCGCGCAAACGACTGGGCAAGCAAGGTGATGGCATTGATCAATGGTGGCAACCCCACCGCCGCCATCGCGCAGATCAAGGTCGCGCCCTCGGTCAAGGACCTGAAGGCGCTGCAGACCATCATGACGCTCTCGAAAATGAAAGGCCGCTATCCGAACGTGGATGCGGCCATTGCGGACAACCTGGAACTGCTTGCGGCGCCCCGGCTGCACCGCTCGCCGTGATCGGCAACGCTCTTTACAGCGCCTGACCGAGACGCTTCACGCCCTCTTCGATCTTCGCCACATCGGCCGTTGCGAAGCTCAGGCGCAGCGTCGCCACATCGGGCTTCTCGGCAAAGAACGGCGCGCCGGGCACGAAGGCCACGAGCTTCTCGATCGCGCGCTTCGCCAGTTCATTCGCATCCGCCAGCTTGCCGTTGGCGCCCGTGAGGCGCGCCCAGAAGAACAGGCCGCCGTTGGGCTGCGTGAAGCTCACCGCATCGCCCAGCTCGCGCTTCAGCGCCGCGCCCATGGCTTGCGCGCGCTGGCCGTACACCTCGCGCACATGCGCCAGCGTGGCGGGCATGCGGCCGCTCTTGAGGTACTGGGCGGCCGTGGCCTGCGAGAAGGTGCTCGTGTGCGCGTCGCTGAACTGCTTGCACATCGTTGCCTTGGCCAGCAGCTCGGGCGGAGCAATCATCCAGCCGATGCGCAGGCCGGGGCTCAGCACCTTGCTCAGGCTGCCGCAATGCGCCAGCAGTTCGCGGCTGCCCGGCACGTCCTTGCTCAGCGCAAGGATCGACGGCGGCGGGGCTTCGCCGAAGTAGAGGTCGCCGTAGGGGTCGTCCTCGACGATCAGCGTCTGGTACTTCACGGCCAGTTCGAGCACCTTCTTGCGGCGCTCCAGCGTCAGCATCGCGCCGCTGGGGTTGCCGAAGGTGGGGATCAGATAGACGAACTTGGGCTTGTGCTCGGCGATGAGCTTCTCCAGCTCGTCGGTCTTCACGCCGTTGGCGTCGATGGGCGCGCTGATGAGCTGCGCGCCATAAAGGCGAAAGCACTGGATGGTCGCCAGGAAGGTCGGGCCCTCGACGATCACCTTGTCGCCGGGCGAGATCATGGTCTTGCCCAGCAGGTCCAGCGCCTGCTGGCTGCCGGTGGTGACGATCAGGCCGCTCGGGTCGACGTCGACGCCCTTGGTCTTCATGAAAGCGCTGAGCTGGGTGCGCAGCGGCTCGTAGCCTTCGGTGGCACCGTATTGCAGCGCGCCGCCGGGTTCTTCGGTGAGCGCCTTCTGGCTCGCCTCCTTGAGCCCCTCGACATCGAACATGGCGCTGTCGGGGAAGCCGCCCGCGAAGCTGATGATGCCGGGCTTGCCCAGCAGCTTGAAGAGTTCGCGGATGGCGGATGTCTCGACATTGTCGAGGCGGGAGGCGAATTGCATGGTCAGTCTCACTTTCTGGGTGACATTGTCACCAAAGCTCGGGCAATAAAGCTGCGTAAGGCTATCGCCTTTCAACGATATATTGCGCGAGCTGCCCTCACGAAGCTCAATGAAAAAAGACAACATCCCCCTCTTCTTCGCCACCCTGCAGGCGGCCAACCCCACACCCGAGACCGAGCTCGAATACGACAGCCCCTTCGAGCTGCTGGCAGCCGTACTGCTGTCGGCGCAGGCCACCGACGTGGGCGTGAACAAGGCCACGCGCAAACTGTTTCCAGTGGCGAACACGCCGCAGGCCATCCTCGACCTGGGCGTCGAGGGGCTGGAGGAGTACATCAAGACCATCGGCCTGTACCGCAGCAAGGCCAAGCACCTGATCGAAGCCTGCCGCATGCTGGTGGAGCTGCACGGCGGCGAGGTGCCGCGCACCCGCGCCGAGCTGGAGGCGCTGCCCGGCGTCGGCCGCAAGACGGCGAACGTGGTGCTCAACGTGGCCTTCGGCGAAGCGACGATCGCGGTCGACACGCATATCTTTCGCGTGGGCAACCGCACCGGGCTCGCGCCCGGCAAGACGCCGCTCGAAGTGGAGCTCAAGCTCGAGAAGCGTGTTCCGCCGGAATACCGGCTGCATGCGCACCACTGGCTGATCCTGCATGGCCGCTACATCTGCGTAGCGCGCAAGCCGCGGTGCTGGGAATGTGCGGTGGCCACCTTCTGCGCCTATAAACCAAAGACGCCCTCCCCGAAAACGGCCTGAAGAATGACGACACGAAAGAACGACACCCGGACGCTGCTGGCTACCGCGCTGCTGGCAGCCCTCCTCCCGGCCGCGGCCTGGTCGCAGCAACCGGCCGCAGGCCTGCCGCCCGACGCCATGACGCTCTACGGCGGCCGCTGGTCGACGAACTGCGCCGACGCCTCGGCGCCGACGCTGCAGGTGCTCCAGGACAAGCTGATCGCCGAGAGCGGCAAGCGCCGCGTGGTCACCCGCGAGCCGCAGACAGCCCACAGCTTCTTCGGCAACAGTCCGCCGCCGGCAGGTTTCGACGTGGCGCTGATGAGCGACGCGGGCAAAGCCGGCTCGATGACATTCCTCGTCTACCGCACGACGCGCGGCCAGTACATCACGCTGGACGCCGACAAGCCGGTCGCCGGCCAGCTGGGCCTCGAATTGATGAAGCAGCGCTACTGGCGCTGCGAAGGCGCCGCGCGGGCCGAGCCCCCGCCCACCGAGCCCAAGGCCAAGGTGCCTCCCCCGCCCACGGGCAGCCCGGCGGCGCTGGCGCAGGGCCCAGCGATGCAGAAGGCCTGGCGCGCCGCCCTGGGGGCGCGCGAGAACGACCGCTGGCTGGTGCGCCGCGAAGGCCCGGCACCCGAGCCGCAATGGGTGACGGTCGAGGGCACGCGCTACCTGCTGCACGCCTTCTGCAAGCCGCACGACTGCTTCGACAACAACGCGATCGCGCTCTACGACCAGGGCTCCGGCCGCATCTACGGCCTGGTGCAGCGCAACGGCAGCAACCGCCTCGTGGGCTCGCCGCCCGCCGCGCTCGCCCCTCAGCTCGAAAAGCTCTGGCGCGAACAGTGGCGGCAGAAGAACTGAGCTGACTGGCCGGGGAGCCTGTCAGATGGCGGGTGAATTGTCGAAAGTCAGCCAGCTGCCGAACGCAATCTCGCCGGCAGGCCAATCGGCAGCAGCTGCAGGACAGCCCACACCCCGGTGCAGCAGCGTCATCGCGCGCAGCACGCCAGCGTGGGTGACCCACAGCGCGTCGCCCTTGCTCGCCAGCCATTCATCGTGCGCGGCCGCCACGCGCTGCATGAAGGCACGCACGCTTTCGCCATGGCCGCCCGCGGGCGCGTCGGCGAAGTTGCCGGTCCAGGCTTCGAAATCTTCGCGCGGAATGGCGGACCATGGCCGCCCTTCCCAGCCGCCAAAGTTCATTTCGGCGAGCCGGGCATCGTGCTGTACCCGGAGATCGGGCCGCAATGCAGCGATGGCATCGGCCAGCCCGGCGCAACGCCGCAGCGGCGAGCTGATCAAGGTGATGTCCGCAGGCAGCAAGGGCGCGATGCGCTGCGCGGCTTCGAGCGTCGCGTCCGCATGGGCTTCGAGGTCCGTGGCGCCGTAGCAAAGGCCGGGCTCGGCCACCACGGGCGCATGGCGCTGGAGCCAGAGGTTTCGGCTTGTGCTCATGCACGCCACGCCAGCGCGAGGTAGATCGCCAGCTCGCAGACCTGCTGCGTCGCTCCCAGGCCATCGCCGGTGAAGCCTTGCAGCCGCCGAAGAAACAGCCTCGCCATCCAGCCCGCGGCCAGAACGGCCGCAAGCACGGCCGCCCCGACGTGCACGGCGTCGTGCGCACACAGCAGCAGCGCCACCGCCGGAACCGTCCACACCAGCGCAATCACCAGCGCTCCGCCGCTGATCGCATCCGCCAGCGGCTTGGCCTTGCTCGCCCCGCTGTCGCCCACATAAGGCAGCCAGCGGATCAGGAACAGCGGCATCAGTCGCGACAGCACGTGCGCGCCGACGATGGCAACGGCCACGGTCTGCAGGCCACGCCCGGCCAGCACGGCGAGCAGCGCGCACTTCAGGGCCAGTGCCAGCACCAGCGCAATCGCACCGAAGGCGCCGATGCGTGAGTCCTTCATGATTTCCAGAGCCCGGTCCCGGTCGGCCGAACCGCCCAAGCCATCGGCCACGTCGGCCAGTCCGTCTTCATGGAAGGCGCCGGTCAGAATCACGGTGGCGAGGGTGCTCAGCAATGCAGCCGCCAGCGCGCCCGCGACGCCGGGCAGCCCCATGCCGACACCCGTGAGCACCAGCGCCGCCACCCCACCCACCAGCCATCCGATGCCGGGCAGATGGGCCGCGCTCGCTCGCAGCATCTGAGGGCTGAAGCCGACCCATGCGGCCAGTGGCCCCGTCACCGGCACACGCGTGAAGAACTGCAGCGCGAGCAGGAAGTGGCGAACGCCGTTCATCCGCTTCAGGCGTCCTTGCGCGACACGCCGGCCGACTCGAAGCTCGCCATCTCGCGCAGGATGCGGCAGGCCGATTCGAGCAGCGGCCAGGCCAACGCACCGCCCGAGCCCTCGCCCAGGCGCAGTTCGAGGTTCAGCAGCGGGTCCAGCCCCAGCCGCTCCAGCAGCAGCAGATGCCCGGGCTCGGCCGAGCAGTGCGCGGCCACGCAGCGCTGCACCACGCAGGGCTGCAGCGCCTGTGCCACCAGCACCGCCGCGCTGGCAATGAAGCCGTCGACCACGATCACGCGCCGCTCCTCGGCCGCCTGCAGCACTGCGCCGACCAGCGTGGCGATCTCGAAACCGCCAAAGGCCGCCAGTGCGTCCAGCGGCGCCGTTGCACCCGCGTGCAACGCAAGCACCTGCCGCAGCACCTCGCGCTTGCGCGCCAGCCCAGCCGCGTCAAGGCCCGTGCCGACGCCGATGCAGACGTCGATGCCCAGCCCGCCCAGCCGCGACAGCAGCAGCGCGGCAGACGAGCTGTTGCCGATGCCCATCTCACCAAGCAGCAGCGCATTGCCCGGCAGCGCACGCACCACTTCGCGCCCGTTGACGATGGCCTGTGCGCACTGGGCTGCCGTCATGGCCGGGCCCGTGGAGGCGTCGGCCGTGCCTTCAGCGATCCGGCGCGACACCAGTCCCGGGCGGGGCTGGAAATCGCGCCGCACGCCGCAATCGACCACCGTCAGCGCCAGCCCGTGCTGGCGCGCGAGCACGCTCACGGCGGCGCCGCCGGCGAGGAAGTTCTCGACCATCTGCCAGGTCACGTCGCCAGGAAACGCCGAGACTCCGCGCGCCGCCAGCCCGTGGTCGCCCGCGCAGACCAGCATTTGCGGGGCTTCGAGCACCGGGTTCTCAGTGCCCAGGATGCTGCCGATGCGCAAGGCCAGCGCTTCGAGCCGGCCCAACGCACCGAGCGGCTTGGTCTTGTTGTCGATCGCGCTGTGCAGGCGGGCGGCAAGCTGGGCGTCGGTGATGTCGGAAATGGTGGGGATGGTCTCGGTCATGCAATCAGTCCGGCGAGCACGCCGGCGTCGAAGTGGGTGTCGATGAATTCGGCCAGGCCGTCGAAGGTGGCGTCCAGCGTGGGCACGGAGGCACCGAACAATGCATGCAGCGTGCCGGGGTCTTCGAACAGGCCGTGAAGGTAAATGCCGAGCACGTTGCCGCGCGCGTTCTGCCAGGCCAGCCCGTCAGGCATCACCGCGTGGCCGTCTTGTGCCATCTGCGGGTGTGCGGCGGTCTGGCCGTGATGAATTTCGTAGCCGACAACGGGCACGCCCGACAGCGGGCCCCAAGTGCCGGTCAGCTCGCCGAAGGTCGCGGCGCGATGCCGCACCGTCTTCTCGCGCGCGAACACCGTCACCAGCGGCAGCAGGCCGAGCCCCGGCGCGTTGCCGTCGATGCCGTGCGGATCGACCAGCGCCTCGCCCAGCATCTGCAGCCCGCCGCAGATGCCCAGCACCGCGCCGCCGCGTTCGGCGTGGGCGGCCACGGCGCGGTCCAGCCCCTGCGCGCGCAGCCAGGCCAGGTCGCCGCTGGTGTGCTTGGAGCCGGGCAGCACGATCCAGTCGGCGCCAGCCACGTCGGCCGGCGTGCGGGCCCAGACCAGCCGCACGCCCGGTACGTTCTTCAGCGCCTGGAATTCGTCGAGGTTGCTGATGCGCGGGTACGCCACCACCGCCACGGTGCGGGTGACGGTGCCGCTGGCGCGGCTGCGGTCGTCGAACACGCCGTCTTCCTCGGGCAGGCCGTGCTGCCACCACATCGGCAGCGTGGCCACGGTGGGCACGCCAGTCAGTTCCTGCAGTTGCTGCGGCGCGGGCGCGAGCAGCGAGGCATCGCCGCGGAACTTGTTGAGCACGAAGCCGCGCAGCAGCGCCCGGTCGGCCTCGGGCAGCAGCGCCCAGGTGCCGTACAGGTGGGCGAAAGCGCCGCCGCGGTCGATGTCAGTCGCCAGGAGGCAGCGCGCGCCAGCATGCCGGGCGATGCGCATGTTGACGATGTCGTTGGCCATCAGGTTGATCTCGGCCGGCGAGCCAGCGCCTTCGATCACGACCACGTCGTTGTCGCCGCGCAGTTCGTCTAGCGCCTGCGCAATCTGCGGCCAGACGCGCTCGCTGCGGCCACGCCAGGGCAAGGCCGAGAGCTCTTCGCTCACCTGCCCCATCAGCACCACCTGGCTATGGGTGTCGCGCTCGGGCTTGAGCAGCAGCGGGTTCATGCGCACGTCGGGTAGTGCGTTCGCGGCCAGGGCCTGGAAATACTGGGCGCTGCCGATCTCGCCGCCATCGACCACGCGGGCGTTGTTGCTCATGTTCTGCGCCTTGAAGGGCGCTACTTTCAGGCCTTGCCGCGCATACCAGCGGCACAGCGCCGTGGCCAGCCAGCTCTTGCCGGCTCCGCTGGTGGTGCCCAGAACCATGACGCACCGCGCCGGCCCGCTTTTCGCCTTTGAACTCATCGGCGGATTGTCGTTGAGCACCGCGCCGGCCCGAAAAAGACCGAGCGAGACAGAACCAAGCCGACGAAATGAGACATTTTTCACACCCAAGGCGTTGCAAACGCATCCGGTGAATCCAACAGTCCCTTTCTTGCGTACACCCGGCATCACACACCGCACTGCACCCCAGGGACCCATGCCAGCCTTGAACGATTTGGCGCTCACCGTCGAGGAACGCGAACCGGGCCAGTTCTTCTGGACCCTGCTCGAAGCCCGCCATGGCGACGAAGCCTCCGAGACCCTCGACTACCGGGTCTACCGGACGGCGGCCAGGCCGCAGGCCAGCTATTCCAGCGCCCTGGCCATGGGCGCGGCGGAGCTGCAAAAAATAAGCGCCGCCGCGAACCTCGCCGGCAAAGCCGGCTAAGCCCACGACGGCGCAAAGACCGCCTTGCGGCGTTCAGGCTGTCAATTTCAATCCTGGGTCGTCTGGGTCGTCACTTTTCAGCGCGTGGCTACCTTGGTCTGTGCGCCGGCAGCCGCCACGGGCGCTGGAGCTTCCCATCCGCCGCCAATGGCGCGAATCAGCCCCACGGCCGCCTGGTACTGCGCCGACTTCACCTGCAGCGCCTGCCGCCGATTGCGCAGTTCGCTGCGGCGTGCGTCCAGCAGGTCGAGCTGGCTGATGTAGCCGTTGCGATAGCGCGTGTCCGACAGGCTGGTAGCGCGCTGGGCCGAGGTCACGGCCTGCGCCTGCACCACCGATTGCTCCTGCAGGATGCGTATGGCAGCCAGCTGGTCTTCGACCTCCTGGAACGCCACCAACACCTGCGTGCGATAGCTCGCGAGCGCGCCGTCGAGCTGGGCATTGGCGCCCTGCACGCCGGCCTCGCGGCGGCCGCCGTCGAAGATCGGCAGCGACAGCAGCGCGCCCACGCCCCACGAGCGCGCCGACCACTTGAAGAGGTCGCCGACCTCGGGCGAGGCATAGCCGGCGGCGCCGGTCAGCGAGATGTCCGGGAACCACGCGGCCTGCGCCACGCCGACACGGGCCTGCGCGGCGAGCACAGCGTTCTGCGCCGCCGACACGTCCGGCCGGCGCGTGAGCACCGTGGCCGGCACGCCCGGTGGGATCGACGGCAAGGCGGTCGACCACTCGTCGCTGCGCAGGCCGAAGCTCGAAGCCGAGTCGCCCACCAGCACTGCCAGCGCATGCTCCACCTGGGCGCGCTGGCGGTCGAGCGCGAGCGCGTCCGACTCGGTCGACGACACCTCGGTCTGCACGCGCGCCACGTCGAGCTCGGCGATGTCGCCGGCTTGTTCACGTCGCTGCGACAGGCGCAGCGTGTCGCGGTAGGCCTCGACCTGTTCGCGCACCAGCGCGCGTTCGGCATCGAGCGCGCGCAGCTGCAGGTAGGTCTGCGCCACTTCGGCCTGCACCGCGAGCCGGGTGCTTTGCAGCAGCGCCTCGCGGCCGGTCGCGTCGAGCTTGGCCGCATTGCTGGCGCCCGAGAGGCGGCCGAACAGGTCGACTTCGTACGAGAACGTGGCACCGATGTTGGTCATCGTGGCCGGCGTGGTGCTGGCCGTGGCCTTGTCCAGGCCGGCGCCGCGGTTGGCGCCGGCGCTCAGGCCGATCTGCGGCAGGCGGTCGGCGTTGGCGCTGCGCGCCAGCGCGCGGGCCTCGGCCAGCCGTGCAGCCGCGGCCTGGATGTTGTTGTTGCTGACGTCGGCCTTCTCGACCAGCGCATTCAGCGTCGGGTCGTTGAACGCCAGCCACCAGGCGCCGCGTGCCTGTGCCTCGGAAGGCACGGCGCGCGTGAAGCCGGCGGGCGGCGACATGCCGTCCTTGCCTTGCTCCTTGAACTGCGCCGTGGTCGTGATCTCGGGCAGGCCCGAAGGCACGGTGGCACAGCCGGCCAGCACCAGGGCGGCCATCAGCGGCAGCAAGGCGGTACGAAGAGGCTTCACCAGCGGTTGAACTGAGAATTTCATGATGAGCTTTCTCTTTCTTATTGATCAGTCGTCATGCGAGGGACGCGGCGATGCAGGCACAGGGTGCAGCCCACCACCGCCCGAGCCACCGTGCGACGGCGCAGCCGGATGCTCGGCCGACACGAAGTCGTCGCCATGCGGCACTTCGCCATGCAGCTTGAGCGGCCGGTTGCCCGCGAGGCGGCGCAGCAGCACGTAGAACACCGGCGTCAGGAACAGGCCGAAAGCCGTCACGCCGATCATCCCGGCGAACACCGCCACGCCCATGGCCTTGCGCATCTCCGAGCCCGCGCCGGTCGACAGCACGAGGGGCAGCACGCCCATCACGAAGGCCAGCGAGGTCATCAGAATCGGGCGCAGGCGCAGGCGGCTGGCTTCGATGGCGGCTTGTATCGGTGTGCGGCCGGCGAATTCGAGCTCCCGTGCGAACTCCACGATAAGAATCGCGTTCTTCGCACTCAGCCCCACCAGCACGATCAGCCCGATCTGCGTGAAGACGTTGTTGTCACCCCCCGATATCCATACGCCCGTCATCGCGGCCATGATGCCCATGGGCACGATCAGGATGATCGCGATCGGCAGCGTCAGGCTTTCGTACTGGGCGGCCAGCACCAGGAACACCAGCAAGATGGCCAGCGGGAACACCAGGAAGGCGGAGTTGCCGGCCAGGATTTCCTGGTACGTCAGCTCGGTCCACTCGAAGCTCACGCCCTTGGGCAGCGTCTCGGCCGCAATCTTGGTGATCGCGTCCTGCGCCTGGCCCGACGAATAGCCCGGTGCCGGGCCGCCGTTGATGTCGGCGGCCAGGTAGCCGTTGTAGCGCATGGCGCGTTCAGGGCCGAAGGTCGAATTCACCTTCATCAGCGCAGCCAGCGGCACCATCTCGCCCGTGGTCGAGCGCACCTTCAGCAGGCCCACGTCTTCGGCACGGGCGCGGTAAGGCGCATCGGCCTGCACTCGCACGCTGTACGTGCGGCCGAACTTGTTGAAGTCGTTCGCATACAGGCTGCCGAGGTAGATCTGCATGGTGTCGAAGATGTCCGTCACCGGCACGCCGAGCTGGCGCGCCTTGGTGCGGTCGATGTCGGCATACAGCTGCGGCACGTTGACCTGCCAGCTCGTGAACATGCCGGCCAGTTCGGGCGCCTGCTGTGCCTTGGCCATGAAGGCCTTCACTGCCGCGTCCATCTGGTCGTAGCCCACCGAGGCACGGTCTTCCAGCTGCAGCTTGAAGCCGCCCGTGGTGCCCAGGCCCGCCACCGGCGGCGGCGGGAACATCACGATGAATGCGTCCTGGATGCCTGCGAAGGCACCGTTGAGCTGGCCGGCCACCGCACCGCCGCTCTGGTCGGGGCGCTTGCGCTGGTCGAAGGGCTTGAGCGTTGCGAACACGATGCCCGAGTTCGAGCTGTTGGTGAAGCCGTTGATCGACAGGCCCGGGAAGGCGATGGCGTCTTCCACGTTCGGGTTCTTCTTCATGATGTCGCCCATGCGGGTGATCACCTCTTCCGTGCGGTCGAGCGTGGCGCCGTCGGGCAGTTGGGCAAAACCGATCAGGTACTGCTTGTCCTGCGCCGGCACGAAGCCGCCGGGCACCGCCTTGAAGAGACCGAAGGTCACGGCGACGAGCGCGACGTAGATCGCCAGCATCAGCGCCTTGCGCGAGATCACGCGCTTCACGCCGCCGCTGTAGGCCTCGGAGCCGCGATGGAACAGCTTGTTGAAGCCGCGGAACAGCCAGCCGAAGGCCTTGTCCATGCCGCGCGTCAGCGCGTCCTTGGGAGCATCGTGGCCGCGCAGCAGCAAGGCAGCGAGCGCGGGCGACAGCGTGAGCGAGTTGATCGCCGAGATCACCGTCGAGATCGCAATCGTCACCGCGAACTGGCGGTAGAACTGGCCCGTGAGACCGCTGATGAAGGCCAGCGGAACGAACACGGCCACCAGCACCAGCGCGATCGCGATGATGGGGCCCGACACTTCGCGCATCGCACGGTAGGTTGCTTCACGCGGCGTGAGCCCCGCCTCGATGTTGCGCTCGACGTTCTCCACCACCACGATGGCGTCGTCCACCACGATGCCGATGGCCAGCACCAGCCCGAACAGGCTCAGCGCGTTGATCGAGAAACCGAGGACGTGCAGCACCGCGAAGGTACCGATCACCGACACCGGCACGGCCAGCAGCGGAATGATGGAAGCGCGCCACGTCTGCAGGAACAGGATCACGACCAGCACCACCAGCATGATGGCTTCGAGCAGCGTGTGGATCACCGATTCGATCGATGCGCGCACGAACTGCGTCGGGTCATAAGCGATGCGGTATTCCAGGCCCTCGGGCATGTTCTTGTTGAGCTCGGCCATCGTCTTGCGCACGTTCGACGAGATGTCGAGCGCGTTGGAGCCCGGTGCCTGGAACACACCCATGCCGACGGCCGGGTCGTTGTTCAGCAGCGAACGCAGCGAGTAATCGGCGGCGCCCATTTCGAGGCGGCCGATGTCGCGCAGGCGGGTCACGGCGCCATCGGTGCCGCTCTTGACGATGATGTCGCCGAATTCTTCTTCGCTCTGCAGGCGCCCTTGCGCATTGATCGACAGCTGCATGTCCACGCCCGACAGGCCCGGCGAAGCGCCGACCACGCCGGCCGCGGCCTGCACGTTCTGGCCACGGATGGCAGCCACCACGTCGCTGGCCGAGAGGCCGCGCTGCGCGACCTTCTGCGGGTCGAGCCACACACGCATCGAGTAGTCGCCGCCGCCGAAGATCTGGACCTGGCCCACGCCTTCGATACGCGCCAGCGGATCCTTCACGTTCAGCACCGCGTAGTTGCGCAGGTAGTTGATGTCGTAGCGGTTGTTCGGCGAGACGAGGTGGACCACCATCGTCAGGTCAGGTGCGCTCTTGACGGTCGTGATGCCGAGCCGGCGCACTTCCTCGGGCAGGCGCGGCTCGGCTTGCGAGACGCGGTTCTGCACGAGCTGCTGTGCCTTGTCGGGATCGGTGCCGAGGCGGAACGTGACGGTGAGCGTCAGCACGCCGTCGGTGGTTGCCTGGCTGCCCATGTAGAGCATGCCCTCGACGCCGTTGATCTGCTCTTCGATCGGTGTGGCGACGGTTTCGGCGATCACCTTGGGGTTGGCGCCGGGGTAGGTGGCGCGCACCACCACCGAGGGCGGCGCGACTTCCGGGTACTCCGAGATCGGCAACCCGCGCAGCGCGATCAGGCCGGCTATCAGCATCAATAGCGACAGCACGCCGGCAAAGATCGGCCGGTCGATGAAGAATTTTGAGAGATTCATGATGGTTCTCCGGTGGGCGCGGGTGCGCCCTCCTCCGAAATCAGGACTTGGCCGCTTCCGCGACGCGTTCCGGTTGTTGTTGCTTGGGGTCCGCCTTGGCGTCCATGGTCACTTGCTGCGGCGCCACCAGCGCACCCGGGCGGATGTGCTGCAGGCCGTTGACGATGACGCGATCGCCCGCCTTCAGGCCCTTGCTCACGACACGCAGGCCGTTGATGGAAGTGCCCAGGGTCACTTCGCGGTAGGTGGCCTTGCTGTCTTCACCCACGACCATCACGAACTTCTTGTTCTGGTCGGTACCGATGGCACGCTCGCTCACCAGCAGTGCGGTGTCGTTGCGAGCCTGGCCCATGCGGATGCGGGCGAACTGGCCGGGGATGAGCGCGCCGTCCTTGTTGTCGAACGAGGCACGCACACGCACCGTGCCGCTGCGGGCGTCGACCTGGTTGTCGATCAGCTGCAGCTTGCCGGTGAAGGGCGTGCCGTCGAGGCCGGCGGTGCCCATCTGCACGGGAATCGACTCGATCTGGCCGCGGGCGCTGGAGCCGCTCGGCAGGTCTTTCAGCGCACGGGTGATGACCTGTTCGTCAGCATCGAAGCTCGCGTAGATCGGGCTCACCGAGACCAGCGTGGTCAGCACCGGAGCGCCCGGACCGGCCGCCACCAGGTTGCCCACCGTCACCTCGATCCTGCCGATGCGGCCCGACACCGGAGCCCGCACCTGGGTGTAGCCCAGGTTCAGGCGCGCCGACTGCAGCGAGGCTTGCGCCGCACGCAGGTTGGCGTCGGCTTCGCGGCCGGCGTTCACACGCTCGTCGTATTCACGCTGGGCAATGGCCTTGTCGTCCCACAGGCGCTTGGCACGCTCCTGCTCGCTGCGGCTGAACGACTGGCGGGCCTGTGCGGATGCCACCTGCGCTTCGGCGCGCTCGACCTCGGCCGCGTACGGTGCGGGGTCGATGGTGACCAGCAACTCACCCTGCTTCACCAGCGCGCCTTCGCGGAAGTGCAGCGACTGCACGGCCCCCGCGACGCGGGAGCGCACGTCGACGCGCTCGACGGCTTCGAGCCGGCCCGAGAACTCGTCCCAGGCGTTGATCTCGCTCGACGCCACGGTGGCGACAGAAACCGGCGTGGCTTGCGGCGCGGCCGGGGCGTTGTTGGCTTCGGCCTTGAAGCTGTACATGCCAACCACCGCGGCGGCCACCGCCAGCAGTGCGGTAATGCCGGTCACGGCGGGCCACAGGCCCTTGCGGGCTACGGAAGACAGCTTTTTCTCGTTGTTCGACATGATGGTTCGTCCTTCTCGATGACTTTGGGGATGCAACAGGCCACCCCGGCGCTTTTGGCACCAGGAGGCGGAATTCAGGAAAAAGAGGGCCCTCGCACGCTGCCGCGCTGGCAGCGTGTCGATCAGGCAGCCGTGGCTGGCCGGGAGCTAGCTGGGGTGGTTGGGCGCCGCACCCGTGGGCACGGTGGTCGGCGGTGTGGTCGCGCTGAAGAACTCGCGGAAGTGCTGCTGCACCGTGGCCTCACAGGCCACGCAACCCGTGTTCTCGGTGTCGTACAGCGCCTTGGGCCAGTTCGAGGCGCTGGGCAGCACGCTGCTCGTGACCTCGATGCCGGCGGCACGCAGGCGGCCCGCGAAGGTCAGCGCCTCGTCGCGCATGGCGTCGTCCGCACCCACCAGCACCAGCGCGGGCGCCAGTGACGACAGCCGCAGCGAACCGCTAGGCACCGCATAGGGGTGCGTGGCGTTCGAGGGGCAGCTCAGGTACTTTTCCCAGCCGCTGGCCCAGCGGCACTCGGGCTCGTCGCTGGTGGCGTTACGCAGCGAGGCGGTACCGGCGCACGGGTCGAGCATGGGCGACAGCAGGATCTGGCCTGCCACCGGCGGATGCGCCCGGTCGCGAGCGATGAGTGCCACCGCGGCCGCCAGGTTGCCACCGGCTTCTTCGCCGGCCAGGTACACCTGCGCACCCTTGCCACCGAGCTTGGTGCGCTGCTTGTAGAGCCATTCGAGGGCGGCATAGCCCACCTCGATCGGCTCCGGGAACGGCGACTGGGGCGCCAGCGGGTAAGCCACCGACACCACCACCGCACCCGCTCCGGCCAGCAGCCGGGCCACATTGCGGCCGTTGTCGAGGTCGCCGCAGACGAAGGTGCCACCGTGGAAGTGGAGCACCAGCGGTGCGACGTCACCCTTGGCGCGCTGGCCGTACACACGGGCACCGACCGGTTCGCGGCCGGGCAGCTCGATCGACAGATCGGCTTCCACGCCTTGCGCCGCAGCGCGGGCGGCGGCTTCGGCAGAACGGGACGATGGAACGGGTGACATGGGCGACCTCAGGGAATTGGGCGATGGTTGAAATATAAGTCGCCCAGTGTGACGTTAAACAGGCAAGCCGCCCCTACTCTGTTTCCAAACCGACAACAATCGCGGCGCTTCGCAAGGGTTTGGCGCCTTGTGTGAGAATCCGCTCCCCCCGGTGTGGGCCGGGCACCAACAACAGGCATTCGATGGATCAAATCCAGGCCATGCGGATCTTCGTCCGCGTCGTGGAAGCCGGCACCTTCACCCGGGCGGCAGACTCGCTCGCCCTGCCCAAGGGCACGGTCACCAAGCAGATTCAGGCGCTCGAATCGCGCCTGCGCGTGAAGCTGCTCAACCGCACCACGCGCCGCGTCACCGTCACGCCCGACGGCGCGGCCTACTACGAGCGCGCCGCGCGCCTGCTCAACGACTTCGACGACATGGAAGCCAGCATGACGAATGCGCAGGCCAACCCCACGGGGCGGCTGCGCATCGACATAGGCACCTCGGTGGCGAGGCAGATCATCCTGCCCGCGCTGGCCACCTTCTGCGACCGCTACCCCGACATCCAGGTCGACCTGGGCGTGAGCGACCGCACCGTCGACCTGATCAGCGACAACGTCGACTGCGTGATCCGCGCGGGCGACCTCAGCGACCAGTCGCTGGTGGCACGGCGCATCGGCACGCTGCACTTCGTCACCGTGGCGTCACCGGCGTACATCAAGCGCTACGGCGTGCCGCAGCACCCGAACGACATCGAGAAGCGCCACGTGGTAGTGAGCTACTTCTCGGGCACCACGCGCCGCGTGTACCCGCACGAGTTCAAGAAGGGTGACGAGCACATCGAGCTCAACGGGCACTACCGCGTGTCGGTCAACGAGAGCAACGCGCACATCACGGCGGTGCTCGGCGGCTTCGGCATTTCGCAGTGCATCACCTTCATGGCCGAGCCGCTGCTGGAAAGCGGCGAACTGGTCGAGGTGCTGCCGGACTGGAGTCGCGATCCGCTGCCCATTCACGTGGTGTACCCGCCCAACCGGCACCTGAGCGCGAAGGTGCGGGCGTTCGTTGACTGGGCGGCGGAGCTGTTTGCGAAGAACCCGCGGCTGCAGCGCCGCTGAATCGGCCCGCGCGGGCAGCCAAGGCAGGGAGCGCGTCAGTGCACCGGCTCGCAGCGCACCTCGGTCTTCACCGAATTGGCAATGAAGCATTCTTCATGCGCCCGGTGGTGCATCTGCTCGATCTGCTCGCGCGTCGGCACGTTCTCGCCGGAAAAGGTCACTTCCGGCCGCAGCGTGACCACCGTCATCGCCATCTTTCCCTCGGCGTTCTTCTCCATCACGCCAGTGGCTGCATCGAAATACCGGTCGACGACGAACTTGCGCTTCACGGCCATCGTGAGGAACCACAGCATGTGGCAGTTCGACAGCGAGGCGACGAACATCTCTTCGGGATCGACCGCCGACGCATCGGACATCGGCAGCGGCACCACGTGCGGCGACGACGAGCCCGCCACTTCCGCGCCGCCGTCGAAGCGCAGCGAATGCCTTCTGCTGTAGGTGTTGCCGAGAAAGTCCTGCTCGCCGCGCAGCCAGAGGATTTCAGCGGTGTAGTGAGCCATGCGCAATTTTCCTTCAGAGATCGATGCGGTAGCGAAACTTGGTGAGGCTGCCCTGGCTCGGCAGGGTGATGAAGGTTTCGATCAGCACGCCGCCATTGGCCGCGATCACTTTCTGCGACGCGAAGTTGTCCGGGCTGGTCGTGATCTCGACGCGGCTCAGCCCCTCGCCCGCAGCAAGCGTCAGCATGGCGCCGAGCGCACGCGTCGCATAGCCCTTGCGCTGCTTCCAAGGCACGACGTTGTAGCCGATGTGACCCAGGCAGTAGAGAGGCAAGGCGTCGGTGCCAGGCTGCCAGCGCAGGTCGATGCTGCCGCAGAACTCGCCGTCCCACATCCAGCACTTGTAGCCAGGCAGGCGTCGCACCTTGGAGCCGTCGGGCATGACGATGCGCCCGCCTTTGGCTTCGCGGTCCACCAGGCTGGCAAGGAAGCGGTCGGCATTGGCCTTGATGGCGGCGCGCTCCTCGGAGCCCGATTCGGGTCGCGTCTCGTCGCGCGCCCAGCCCCGGTTCAGGGCCGACACATAGCTGGGCAGGTAGGCCTTGGCGGGCCAGACCAGTTCCATCGGACGCGTCTCGGCCTTGGACATGGATGGTTTCATGCTCCCATCAGCCTGACGATCAGCGGCACCAGCAGCGCTGTCGCGATGCCGTTCAGCCCCATGGCCAGCGCGGAAAACGCGCCCGCCGTCTCATTCACCTGGATGGCCCGCGCCGTGCCGATGCCGTGCGCCGCCATGCCGACCGCAAAGCCGCGCACCGCGGGTTCCTTGATGCGCAGCAGGTTCAGCAGCCCGGTCGCCATGATCGCGCCCGAGATGCCGGCGACGGCCGCGGCCACCGCCGCCAGCGAAGGCAGCCCGCCGATCTTCTCGGCCACGCCCATCGCGATGGGCATGGTGGCCGACTTGGGCGCAAGCGACATCATCAGCTCATGCGAGCCGCCCAGCACCCACGCGATGCCGATGGCCGACACGATGGCCGCGACCGAGCCCACCAGCAGCGCCACACCGATGGGCAGCCACAGCCGCCGCAGCCGGCCAACCTGGCTGTACAGCGGCACGGCAAGGGCCACCGTGGCGGGGCCGATCAGGAAATGCACGAATTTCGCGCCTTCGAAATACGTGTCGTAGGGCGTGCGCGTGAGCAGCAGCACGCCGACGATGACGATCACCGAAATCAGCACCGGGTTGACCACCGGATTGCGCCCGCTGCGGGTGTGCAGCCACAGCGCGCCGAGGTAGGCCAGCAGCGTGAGCGACAGCCACAGCAGCGGCGACTGCGCAAGGAAGACCCAGATTTCAGAAAGCTTGGCCGGCGCGGTCATTGCGCGTCCTTGCCGGTGAGGCGGATCATCCAGCGGAACGTGAGCGCCGTGACCGTCATGGTGAAGGCCGCGCCGACGATGCCCGCCGCAAGAAACGGCAGCAACTCGCGCCCCACCCGCTCGAAATGCAGCATGACGCCGGTCACGGCCGGAATGAACAGCAGCATCAGGTTGCGCAGCAGATGGCCCGAAGTGTCGGTCAGAACCTGAGGCATGCCGCCTCGCACCAGCAGGCCGATGAACAGCAACACCATGCCGATCAGCGGACCGGGAATGGGCAGGCCGAGCCACTGCACGAGCAGTTCGCCGGCCAGTTGGCAGAGAAAGAGCGTGGTGATGGCGTAGAGCATTTTTCTTGTGGGTGCGGGTGTATGTGTTCAGGACGCGTTTGTCCAGGCCTCTTTCAACGCCTGCTGGCTGGCGGGCGGCAGCACGCCGAGACGCACGTGGCCCGGCAGGCCGAAGGAGGCGCAGTCGCGCAGCTTGATGCCTTCGGCGCGCAGGTGCTTCAGCAGACCGGCGAAGTCGTCCCCCATGGGCTGGGCGACATGAAAGTTCGCGTCGCTGGGCCAGACGTGCCAACCGATCTCACTGCACATGGCCATCTGCGACGCCTTCCAGTCGCGCAAGGTCCCGAGGCTTTCACGAAGCCAGGCCTGCACGTCAGGCTGCGTCCAGGCCGAAAGCATCACCACGCCGTGCGAGCCCACCGGCCACGAGGCGCTCAGGCGCAACAAGGCACGCACCGCATCCTGCGCGTTTGACGGAGCGATCACATAGGCCGCACGTACGCCTGTCATCCCCAGCGCCTTGTTGGGAGACCACATCTGCCAGAGGCGATCCAGGCGGCTCTGGCTCAGCGCAAGGCGGCCCTCCAGGCGCAAGGGCTCGTAGGCGCGGTCGAGCACGCAAGGCACGCCCTCGGGCAGGGCATCCACTGTCTCGAGAATGCCCTGCTGCGCCTGACCCAGCGGCGTGGAGGGATCGCAGCACCAGGCGAGCCGCAATTGGCGCGCCGGATGCGGCGCGCGCACCACCTGCAACCCATGGGCTCGCGCGGCCGCCGCATAGTCGCCGTAAGACATGGGCGGCAGCGCGACCTCGCCATGGCCGCCGCGATCTTCCAGGGCCGCCCAGGTGGTGATGCGCCGGATGAACTCGCTGGCCCCGGCTGCAAGCACGATGCGCCAGGCTTCCACGCCGTGCATGACCGCAAGTTGGTCACGCAACGCCGTGTAGGCCGGATCGGGATACCGCGAGACGTCGGCAGCGCTGACCCGCTCCAGAGCCTCGGGGCATGGGCCACAGGCATTGGCATTGGTCGAGAAGTCGTGCGGCGCGGCGCCAGCCGCATCAGGACCGCCATGCACCACCGTGCTCATACCCACCTCCAGCCGGCCGTCGCCACGATGACCAGCGACGCGAACACGCCCGCCGCCAACGCGGCCCGGCCACCCAGTTGCGCGGTGCGTTGCATGTCCAACGCGGAGGGCGCACGCCCCTCGGCATTCAGCGCATACACGCCCGGCTTCGCAAGCCGCACGCCCAGCAGCAGCGCCATCGCCGCCATCGGCCAGCCGCTGTTGGGCGACGGCGTACGGCGCGCCTCTTCTGACAGCCCCGTGGGCCAGCGGCACGCCGCCAGCGCCAGCAGCCCCACGGTGATGCGCGCCGGCACCCACGAGAGCACGTCGTCTGCGCGCGCGGCCCATTTGCCGAGCCAGGTCCAATCACGGCCATTGCGCTCGCCGCGGTAGCCCCACATCGCGTCGGCGGTGTTGGCAAAACGGTAGAGCGCCGCACCCGGCAGGCCGAACAGCACGAACCAGAACACCGGGGCCACGAGCGAATCGTTGAGGTTTTCCGCGAGCGATTCGATGGCGCTTTCGCGCACTTCGCGCTCGCCGAGCCGGGAAACGTCGCGGCTCACCAAGCGCGCCAGTTGCTTGCGGCCGGCATCGAGCGAAACGGCCAGCGCGGCCTCGACCGCAAGTACTTCATCGCGCAGCATGCGCCAGGCAAAGAGTGGCTTCAGCAGCAGGCCCAGCAACAGCGCCACGGCCCATGCAGGTAGCGACAGCACCATGAACGTCTGCAAGACCATGGCGACGCCCCAGACGCACGCGCCCCCCACGCACCACACCAACGCGCCAATGAAGAACATCGGCAGATCCACCGGCTTCGCGGGGTACGCAGGCGGCGCGATGCGCGAACCGAGCCCGAGGTAGCGTCCCATCCACACGACGGGATGCAACGCCGCAGGCGGCTCACCCAGCCAGCGGTCGATAGCCAGCGCGATCCACAGCGCGGCGGCTACAGCGATGGCGTATTCGAGATTCTGGAGGAGCATGGGAGCCGCCATTCTCGCGAATCAGGCAGTCGCCCTGCCCCGGCGCCACTGCATCAGTGCACCGAGTGCGACAAGCAACGCAGCCCCCAACGCCACCCAGAGCCGAAGGATGATGGTCTCGGCCTTTGGCGATGGCGCGTCAGCGGGCGTCGGTTCGAGCTTGAGGCCGCTGACGGGCTGGGGGCTGTCCGGCGCCGGCTCGGCTGCCGGGGTAGGAACTGGCGCAGGCGCTGCCGCGACCACGGGTTTGACCGACGGACGCGGCTGGTGCGTAGGCGCAGGCGGCGACAACTCCGCCTGCGCGAACCGCTGCACACCCGCATTCCGCTCGCGCAGCCCGGTCCCGCGCACCGCCTCCGCATAGGCCCGTGCCAGTTCGCGCCGCGTGGCACCATCCGGCTTCCAGTAGTTCAGCCGCACCGCGTCGAGCATGCGCTCCAGCGTCTGCGCGAAGGCCGCCCGGTTGTCACCTTCCAGCCACTCGCGCGTGCCCAGCTTGTACTTGTCGCGCACGTACACCTCGTGCAGCGACTGCCACTGGTCCTGCCGCACGGCCTGCGGCGCCGTGACCTGCCAGCCCCAGAGAAACTGCGCAGTCTTGAGCACCTGCAGCGTGCCGCTGTAGCCTTCGGCCTTCTGCGCCTCGATCCATTGCGGGTGCAGGTAGCGCGTCTGCATCTCGCGTGCAATGGCGCCTGCGGCCGTGTCGGTGCGCACCGCACTGCCGTCGCGCAGGTTCTGCACGTACAGCGCCGGGTCCTTGCCAGTGAGCTGGCGCACGGCCTGCGCAATGCCGCCGAGGTACTGAAACGGATCGTCGTTGGTCAGCACGCCATACAGGTTGGAGCTGCGCGCCATCAGCGCCGCATCGACCTGCATGAGATTGCCCGCATAGGCGCCCGGCCGCGCGGCGCCGTCAAGGCCCTTGCCGTAGGCGTGGCCCATGCGATCCATGTAGAGCTGCGCCATCTGCGCATCGCCGCCGCCGCGTTGCTGGTTCTTCCATACGTCGCTCGCAAGCGCGGCCTCCTCGAGCCCGGCGCCGTAGCTGCCCTGCTCGTTCGAGAAAACGCGCGCTGTGGACCAGCGTTGTGCTTCCCGCGCCGACGCGCCCTCCGAACGCAGCCTCCGCGCCATCGCCTCGCTGTGCTGCGCGACGGCGTTGCCGGGCTCTCGCAAGGCAGCCACCTGCTGCACCGCCTCGTCGAGCCAGCGCATCACGTTGGGAAACTGGTCCCGGTAGGAGCCGGTGACGCTGATCAGCACGTCCACGCGCGGCCGCTTCAGCACCGACGCGGGAATCACCTCGATGCCCGTCATGCGCCCGCCCTCGTCCCAGCGCGGCTTCACGCCCATGGCGTAGAAGGCCTGGCTTTCCAGCACGCCTTGGTGGCGCGAGGCCTCGCCGGCCCAGAGGGTGAAGGCGATCTTTTCCGGCGCCTTGCCGGCATGGGTCTTTGCATGTCCGGCGATCCAGGCGTCCATCGCGCCAACGCCTGCGTCCCAGGCCGCGCGCGTAGGCACACGGCTCGGGTCGAAGCCGTAGAGATTGCGACCGGTCGGCAGGCTGTCGGGGTTGCGCACCGGGTCGCCGCCGTAACTCGACTTCAGGTAGCGGCCGTCGAGCGCCGTGAGCAGTCCTTCGATTTCTTCGTTGTGGGCAAGCACGGCATCGAGCTTCTGCGCGCGTTCGGCCAGCGACAGCAGACTCCGCTGTTCGGCCGGGGTCTTGCCCATGGCACTCGCTGCCTGCGCATCGGTAAGCGCGAGTTCGACCCAGCGCGCGGGCCGCGAGCCGGCAACGCTCTTCGCATCGATCAGAAAAACCTCGTCGATCTCTTCACCTAGCGCCTCGACCAAAGGCTTGCCGAGGATCTGCAGGATCGTCATGCGCCGGCGCAGCGCATCGGGCGCCTGCCCGAAGGTCGCCAGACCCAGCGGCTGCGCGGTCTGCGCGAGTTCGTCCAAGTACGGATGCAGCACCGCGATGAAGCCGGCGAAGTTCGCTCGAATCCGAGCGGGCGTCCAGTTCAGGTCGCGGTCGTAGTGCTGCTCCACGACCTCGGCCGTCAGCTGCTTTTCCATCGCCGTCTTCACCGGGCCGGGCGACAGCGTCTCCCAGTCGTGCATGCGCTCGTGCATGGCCTGCACGCCGGGCCGAAAACCGGCGGGCGCGAACATCGGCGTCGAATGGCTCACCATGGTCGCGCG
This sequence comes from Variovorax sp. GW821-FHT09D05, assembly GCF_059416325.1. NCBI lineage: Bacteria > Pseudomonadati > Pseudomonadota > Betaproteobacteria > Burkholderiales > Comamonadaceae > Variovorax > Variovorax sp. GW821-FHT09D05. The sequence continues at coordinate 322,739 of NZ_JBWKOZ010000003.1, forward strand.
ACCGCGGCGCTTTGCTGTCGTGGCCTCGCCTAGGTTGTCCATGATGTACGGGTAGACATTCGGCAGATCGCCCAGCGCTAGCAGCGGATCGTCTTGCACCGACAGCCCGCGCTCCTTGCCCGCCGACCATTCGACCGTGCCATGCGTGCCCACGTGCACCACCGCGCTCGCACCGAACTGCGTGCGCAGCCAGAGGTAGGTGGCGAGGTAGCTGTGGCTCAGCGGAATGGCCGAGCGGTGGTACACCAGCTCAGCCTTGCTCGCCACCTGCGTGCCAGGCTCGAAGCGCGGCGGCTGGCGCAGCACGACGACGTTGCCGAACTGCACGCGCGGGATCACGAAAGCCGGCTCGCCCGCGACGGGGCGCAGCATGGTCGACTTCTCGGGCTGGCCCCAGTAGCTTTCGATGCGGTGCTGCGTTTCCACCGGCAGCGACCGGAACCATGCGAGGTAGCGCGACAGCGGCATCACGTCGGCCAGGTTCTTGTCGAGCAGCGGCTGCAGCTCGTCGCCCTGCCCCGTCGGGTAGTAGGCCCTCATCGTCGCCTGCACTTGCGCGATGAGCGCGTCGGCGCCCGGCAGTTCGGTGCGGTAGCCGGCGGACTTCATTGCCGCGAGCATGTTGCTCACGCTGCGCGGCACATTGAGGAAGGACGCGCCGAAGTTGGCTTCGCCCGGTGGGTAGTTGTAGACCAGCATCGCCACACGGCGGTCCGCGGCCGGCGTGCGTTGAAGCCGCAACAGCGCAGCCGCCTTGTCTGCCACAGCATCGATCTGCGCGGGCAACGGCTGCAGCGTGCCAGCCGCCGCATCGCGCGCGCTCACCAGCATCGGGTCTGTCATGCCGGCCAGCTCGCTCGGGCTGTAGTAGGCAGCAATGTCGGTTTGCGACAGGCCATCTTTGCTCTGCGTCCATTGGGTGGCGTCCATGGCCAGCGAGGGCAGCGTCTGCAGCACCGGCACGCCGATGCGCTCAAGCTCGGCCTTGCGCTCGTTCGGGCTGAAGACCAGCGAGGCATTGATGATCGCATCGGCCACGCGCCGATCACCGGCGTGCGTCATGCGAAAGAACAGGTCTTTCTGCTGGCGCGGGCCGTAGAAGGCATAGGCGCGCAGGCCGCGCCGTTCGAGCGAGGCGATCAGCGCATCGAGCCAGCCGGTGTCGTCGCCCGTCACGGTGGCGCTGTTGATGGCAATGGCGACCGTGCCGCTGCTGCCGGGCAACCGTTCGACGGCGGCGATGTCGGTTTCGATGCGGGGCCAGCCTGGGTGATAGAGGCCGGCCAGCGGCAGCGGCACGGGGTCGGGCAGGCCGTCGAGCTTGCCGGGCTGCTCCAGGGCCTTCATCGCCGCGCCGAGATTGGCCGCACCCGAGAAGCGCCAGTACTCGCGCAGGCGCTGCGCCCATGCGGCATCGACACCGCGCTCGGGCACCAGCGGCGCGGCAGTGGAGGCTTGCCCCTTGGCCACCAGCGCGAATTCGCCGATCAGCACATACGGCGCAGTGCTTCGCGAGATCGTGTCGCCGAAGCGCGCTGCAGCAGCTTGCGCGACGCTGATGTGCGGTGCATCGATGACGAGCAGACGCGCCCCTTCGAGCGCAGCAGTCAGCGTCTCGGGCGAGTCCTGCGACGCCGAAACCACCTGCAACGGCAACCCGGCTTCACGCGCCGCAGCCTCCAATCGAACCACGCGCGCCGGCGAAACCAGCGAGGTGCTCAGCACAACGACACGCCCCCCCGCAGGCTGGGCCTGTGCCGGCGCAAGAAACCCCAGCACCGCCACCAGCAGCCAGAAGAAAAACCGCGTCACTTCCCGCCCTGCGCCGGAACCGCATCCGCCGGCACATAGACCATCGTGCCGTCCTTCAGCCGCCAGGCAGTGCCGGCCTTCTCGCCATCACCCTGGCCCGTCGCGCCGCTGGCCTTGAAGCGCGTGATCTTGCGACCCTCGCGCGTGACGATCTCCATGTTCGGCTGGCCCTCGTTGCGGATGATCGTCACCTTGTCCTGCGCGAAGGGGTTCATCGGGTTGTTGATGACCGCGATCATCAGCATGCCGATCACCACCATGAACACGTCGATCAGGTTGATGGTCGAGAGCACCGGGTCGTCGTCATCGCTGTCCAAGCTGCTCAAGATCGAGAACTGGCGTCGGCTCATGAAAGGCGATCCCGCGCATCGAGCACCGACACCAGCTCGCGCATCAGCCAACGGCGGCGCACGGTGTAGACCACGAAGGTGATCGAGGCCGAGGCCAGCGCCACGATCACGCTCGCGAATGCGGGCGCCAGGCTCTGCGCCACGCCCTGCGATTCGCCCGAGGCCACGGCGACGAGCGCGGGGCCCATCGGGATCATGGTGGCGATCAGCCCCAGCATCGGCGCCACGCGGCTGCACAGGCGCACGCCTTCGAGCTGCTTGAGCACAACCAGCTCCATCTGCTCCTGGCTGGCTTGCGCATGGCCCTGCAGCACCAGCGCGCGCGATGGGTCGCGGCGGCGCTGCAAGTATTCGATGCCGAACGCGCCGAGGCAGTACACGGCATAGACGAAAGACAGCAGCACGCCCAGCGTCACCGGCCAGAGGAACAGGCGCGCAAGCTCGAAGAGAACGGTGTCGAAAGCCAGCATCAGGTGCGCTCCACGGGAGACGGATGGTCGAAAAGGTCCGAAGGCCGACCCCAGCCCTCGTCGAACACCAGCGACGCGAGCGGCTCGCGCTTCGCCCAGCGTTCGCGCTGCAGCATCGGCTCTTCGTAAAAGCTGTGCACGGGCCCCAGGCACAGCAAGGCGATGGGCTCCGCGCCTTCAGGCAGGCCGAGCAGCACCGACACCTCGGCCGGATCGAACAGCGACACCCAGCCCATGCCCAGCCCCTCGGCGCGCGCCGCGAGCCAGAGGTTCTGGATGGCACAGGAGGCCGAGGCCAGGTCCATCTGCGGCAACGTGCGGCGGCCGAACACGTGCTTCTCGCGGCCCTCGGCCAGCGTCACCACCAGCAGCTCAGCCGCGTCGAGCAGGCCCTGCACCTTCAGGCGCATGAACTCGTCCTCGCGCTCGCCGAGTGCGCGGGCAGTCAGCACGCGCTCGTGCTCGACGACACGGTGCAGTTGCTGGCGCAGCGCCTCATCGCGAATGCGGATGAAGCGCCACGGCTGCATGAAACCGACGCTGGGCGCGTGGTGCGCCGCATCGAGCAGCCGGCGCAGCACCTCGGGCGCGACCTGCCCGCCCGCGAAGTGGCGCATATCGCGCCGCTCGTGGATGGCGCGGTAGACCGCCCTCACCTCGTCGACCGCGAACGCATGTGCCATCACGCTCAATCTTCGATGCCGCGTTGTGCAGGAATGCCGGCCTTGAAGGCGTGCTTGACGAGCGTCATCTCGGTCACGGTGTCGGCCAGTTCGATGATCTCGGGCGGGCAGCGCCGGCCGGTGAGCACCACGTGCACGTGCTTCGGCCGCGCGCGCAGCGTTTCGAGCACGCCTTCCAGAGGCAGCCAACCGTAGATCAGCGGATAGGTGATCTCGTCGAGCACCACCAGAAAGAACTCGCCCGACAGGATCGCGGCCTTGGCCTTCTCCCAGCCGTCGCGCGCCAGTTGCCCGGAGCGTTCGAGGTCCTGGCTCTTCCAGCTGAAGCCGTCGCCGAGCCCTTCGATCGGGATGCCGATCTGCTCGAACATCCGGTGTTCGCCGAAGCGCGCGGTCGGCACCTTCATGAACTGGTAGATCTTCACGGCCTTGCCGCGGCCATGGGCGCGCAGCGCGAGGCCGAAGGCGGCGGTGCTCTTGCCCTTGCCGTCGCCTGTGTTGACGATGACGAGGCCTCGGCGTTCGCCTTCTGGTTTCTCGTATGGCTTTTCGCTTGGGGGTGTCTCTATTTGCATGGCTTTTCCAGTTCAGTTTCGGGGCTGTTGTTTCGGGGTGCGTGCGAATGACACCGGGTACTCCCCTCCGCGAATGTCCTCCGGCCTGCGGCCTCCTCCTTTATTTCGCTGCGGGGAGCACCCGGTGCCATTCGCACATGGACGCGGCTGTTGTGCCGGCCGATCAACGACGGCGCTGCACGATCGCGCCCCGAACAACGCACCGAAAACACAGCGCATCTCATAACGGCAGCGCAATCCATTGCTCAGCCACCCGATGCACCCGAATGCGATGGTCGAACACCTGCTCCAGCGCCGCGTGCGTGGCAGGGTCGCTGCAGCCGCCGTGGTGCACCACCCGGCCGCGATCCATCACGACAAGTTCGTCAGCCGCCAGCGCCATCGGCAGCTCGTGCAGCACGCTGATCACGGTCTTGCCTTCGGCAACCAGCGCGCGGGCGGTCTGCATCCAGTCGGCCTGATGCGGCGGGTCGAGGTTGGCGAGCGGCTCGTCCATCAACAGCAGTTCGGCTTCGACAGCGAGCGCGCGCGCCAGCAGCACCCGCTGACGTTCGCCGCCAGAGAGCTGACCCAGCGGGCGGTCGCGCCAGTCCCAAGCCTGCGTACTGCGCAGCGCACGCTCCACCGCCTCGCGGTCAGCCTCGCTGGGGGCGGCCAGCCAGCGCTGGTGCGGCAGGCGGCCAAGCATGGCGACGTCATAGACCATCAGGTCGTCAGCGCTGCCCTCGCCCGTGCCGCTCTGGCCGAGCCAGGAAAGGCGCTGGGCGCGAATGCGCGCCGGCACCTTGTTCTGCGCCTCGCCGAAGAGCCGCACCTCGCCCCGGTGCGCCAGCAGTCCCGCGAGCGCCTTGAGCAGCGTCGACTTGCCCGCACCGTTCGGGCCGACGATGCTGGTCCAGCGGGCCGACCACAACGCCAGATCGATGTCGTGCAGCACCTCGGTTGCGCCGAGCGTGGCACTTACCTTGTGTGCTTCGAGAGCGGGTGTGTTCTGCCGGCTGCTCATGCCACGCCACTCCGCGCGCCGCGCCGGTGCATCAGCCACAGCAGGTAGCTGCCGCCCAGCACGGCCGTGAGCACGCCAACCGGCAGTTCCTGCGGCGCGATCAGCCAGCGCGCCAGCAGGTCGGCCGCCATCAGCAGCAGCCCGCCCATCAGCGCCGACAGCAGGATCAGCCGCGCGTGCGTGGTCTTGATGGCCGAGCGCACGAGGTGCGGCGCCGCCAGGCCGACGAAGGCGATCAACCCGGTCTGTGCCACGGCTGCGCCAGTGGCCAGTGCCAGCACCACGACCAGCGCCGCGCGCATCGCGCCCAGCGGCAGGCCGAGGCTGCGCGCGGTGGCCTCGCCGAGCGCGAGCCCGTCGAGCACCGGCGCCAGCGCCCAGGCCAGCAGCAGGCAGACCGCGCCGACCATCGCCATCACCGCGCAGGCACTCCAGCCGACGAGGCCGGTGCTGCCGAGAATGAAGCCCTGAATGGCTTGCAGGATGTCTGCCGAGGCGATGGTGATGAGGTCTTTCGCCGCGCCGAGCACCACGCCGACGATCACGCCGGCAAGCAGCAGGCGCAGCGTCTGCTGCACGCCCCGCGCCAGCATCAGCGTGAGCATTACCGCCAGCACCGCGCCGAGAAAGGCCGCACCCGTGAGCCCGAGCCGCATCACCCACTGCGCGCTGGCGGCCGAGCCGCCGAACATCAGCAGCGCCAGCGCCACGCCCAGCGAGGCGCCCGAGGCGCTGCCCAGCAGGTACGGATCGGCCAGTGGATTGCGGAACAGCCCCTGCGCCACCGCGCCCGCCAGCCCCAGCAGCGCGCCCGCGAGCCATGCGCCAAGCGTGCGCGGCAGGCGGATGTCCCACACGATCTGCAGCGCCACCGGGTCGTGCCGCGCCGCGAGCAGGCTTTCGAAACCGGTGCTGCCGATGCCCAGGCCCAGCACCATCAGCGCAGCGCCCGCCACCAGCAGGCCTGCGCCAAGCAGCAAGACGCGGCGCAGGTGGACCGTGTGCCTTCGCGCTGCGTTCACCGTTTGCCTCCCTTGTCGGCAAGGCACTGCGCCATCAGGCGCGCGGCCTCGTCCATGCGCGGGCCGGGGCGCACGAGCACGTCGGACTGTTCCGCGCTGAAGCGGCAGATGCGGCCCTCGCGCACCGCACGGATGCCGGCCCAGCCGGGGCGCTGCTCCAGCCCTTGCGCGCTGCGCACGCTGACCATGATGAGGTCGGGGTTCGCCCGCACCACGTACTCGGGGTTGAGCTTGGGGAACGGGCCGAGCGAAGCCGGCACGATGTTCCTCACGCCGAGCCGTGTGAGCGTTTCACCGATAAACGACGACTCGCCCGCCGCATACGGCGCGCTGTTCACTTCGAAGTACACGCGCATGCCCCTGGCGCTCGCGGGCACCGACTGCGCGGCGGCCGAAACGCTGGCATCGATCACGCGCCAGACCTTCGGCGCTTCGTGCGTGCCGAGCACCTGGTCGAGCTTGTCGAGCACGCGCTGCACGTCGGCATGGCTCTTGGGTTCGAGCACCAGCACCTTCAGGCCCAGCGCCTCGAGCCGCTGCGTGACGCGCGACGACTTGGCGAGCAGCACCGCGTCGGGCTTGAGCGCGACGATGGCCTCGACGTTCGGGTCGATCCCGCCACCGAGCTGCGGCAGCGCCTTCACCTGTTCGGGCGAGTTGGAATAGCGATCGACACCCACCAGCCGGTCGCAGGCACCGAGCGCACAAATCGATTCGGTAAGCGACGGCAGCAGCGAGACGACGCGCTGCGGCGGCTGCGGCAGGCTCACGGACACGCCGCGCTCGTCGACCACGTCGAAGGCGTGCGCGGCCAGCGCGAACAGGGCCAGGCCGAGCGCGGCCAGCGGAGTGCGGATCGCCTTTTTCTTCTTCATGCAGCAGGCGCTTTCAGGCTCAACGGCAGGCCGGCTGCCATCAGGGTGACGCGGTCGCAGGCGGCGGCCACGTCCTGGTTCAGCCGGCCGAGCGCGTCGACGAACGCGCGCGTCTCGCGCCCCAGCGGAATCACGCCCAGGCCGATCTCGTTGCCAACCAGCACCACCGGCCCGCGCGCCTCGCGCAGCGCGACCAGCAGCATGGCGATGTGCGTGGCCGGAGTGCGCGTCACGGGGCGAGCGTCTTCGGAGTGCAAGGGCATCAGCAGATTGGTGAGCCACAGCGTGAGACAGTCGACCACCACCAGCGTCTCGGGCGTGCTCTGCGTGACGACGGCGCGCGCGAGTTCGATCGGCTCCTCGATGGTGCGCATGCCTGGCACGCGCTCGGCACGGTCGGCCTGGTGGCGCACGATGCGCTCCAGCATCTCGTCGTCGTAGGCCTGCGCGGTGGCGATCAGCACTGCGCGGTGCGTGCGGGAATCGGCCGCGAACCAGTCGATCGCGCGCTGCTCGGCGCGGCGCGACTTGCCACTCTTCTGGCCGCCCAGGATGAACTCGTGCTCGACGGTCTTCGGCTTATTCGATTGCGGCATGGATCTCCAACTCGATGGGCATGGCGCCGAAAAGGCGGGCCGTGGCTTGCGGACTGGAGGCAAACCACGCGTGGAAGTAACTCGCGCGCACCGGGCCGTGCACGTACAGCGCCTCGCCGCCGCGTGCGCCCACGGACTGCGTCGCGCCGGGCCTGGCAGTGAGCGCGGCGGGCGCCAGTGGCGTTTCGCAGCGCGAATAGTGGAAGGTGTGTCCGCGCAGGGTGTGGCTGCCGAGGGTGAGCTGTTGCGGACCAAGGCCGGCGAGCCGCTTCTGCATGGTCACGCGGCCCGGCAGCAGGCCCCAGAGGCGGTGGACCTGCGCGTCGTCTTGCGTGGCCAGTTCGTCGAACAGCGCCATCATGCCGCCGCACTCGGCCCAGACCGGCTTGCCCGCAGCGGCATGCGCGGCAAGCGATTCGCGCATCGGCGCGCAGGCGGCCAGCGCTTCGGCGTGCAGTTCGGGGTAGCCGCCGGGCAGCCAGACCGCGTCGCATGTCGGCAAGGCATCGCCTGCGAGCGGCGAGAAAAAGGACAGGCGCGCCCCCAGCGCCGTGAGCACGTCGAGGTTCGCGGGGTAGATGAATGAAAAGGCGGCATCGCGCGCAATGCCGATGGCGCGGCCAGCCAGCAGCGGCGGCACGGCTTCTGCCTCGCCGGAAGCGGGTGCCTCGAAACGCACCTGCGGCAGTTGACTGGTCTGCATCTGCCCGAGCGGCGTGGCGGCCAGCACGTCGGCCGCCGCGTCGAGACGCGCCATCGCATCGCCGAGTTCGGTAGTGGCGACGAGCCCCAGGTGCCGCTCGGGCAGCGTGAACCCCGCGTCGCGCGGCAAGGCGCCAAGCCACTGCGAGGGTTCGCGCAGCGCGTCTTTCAACATGCCCGCGTGCCTCTCGCTGGCCACGCGGTTCGCCAGCACGCCGGCCCATGGCAACCCGGGCCGGAAGTTCTGCAGCCCGTAGGCCAGCGCGCCGAAGGTGCCCGCCATGGCGTGCGCATCGATCACCGCCAGCACCGGCAGGCTGAAGCGTTCTGCCAGGTCGGCCGCGCTGGGCGCGCCGTCGAACAGACCCATCACGCCTTCGACGATCACCAGGTCGCACTCGGCCGCTGCGGCGCGCAGGCGCGAGCGGCAATCGGCCTCGCCGGTCATCCAGAGGTCGAGCGAATGCACCGGCGCGCCGGTGGCCAGCGCCAGCCAGTGCGGGTCGAGAAAGTCGGGCCCGCACTTGAAGGCTCGCACGCGCCGCCCCTGGCGCGCATGCAGCCGCGCGAGCGCTGCGGCGACGGTGGTCTTGCCCTGCCCCGAAGCCGGGGCGGCCACCAGCACCGCGGCGCACGAGACTGCCGCGGCACCGGCGGTGTCGCCTGGTTGGGTAGCTTGGCTTAGTGAGGCGTCCACTTGAGACCGACGTACGCGGTGCGGCCGGCATTGGCGTACAGCCGCGCGAACTGGTAGTCCTTGTTGCCCACATTGTCGACGCGGGCCACGAGGTTGAGGTCTCGCGTGATCTGCGTGCTGGCCGACAGGTTCAGCACGGTGTAGCCACCGAGCTTGATGGTGTTGGCCGCGTCGTCGTAGCGCTTGCTCGAGGACTGCACCTCGGCGCCCAGCGTCCAGCCGGCCACGCGCCAGTCGGCGCCCAGGGTGCCATGACGCTTGGAGCGGCGTGCGAGCAGGTTGCCCGTGTCGGCATCCTTCGGGTCCTGCACGTCGAGCGAGGCGCGCAGCGTGACGTCGCCCAGGCGCTGGCTGGCCGACAGCGTGGCGCCCTGCAGGGTGGCACGATTCACGTTGGTGTAGCAGCCGAACGTCGAGGCACAGCCCGTGGCGGTGCCGACGAAGTTGATCAGGTTGCGCACGCGGTTGCGATACACCACGATGCCGGCGGTGGTGCCGTCCTTGGCGTAGTTCATGCCCAACTCGACGTTCTGGCTGCTTTCGGGCCGCAGCGTGGACACGCCGTACTCGCTGAAGCGCTGGTACAGCGTGGGCACGCGAAAGGCGGTGCCGGCCGATGCCGTGAAGCGCAGCGACGGGGTGATGGCGTAGCCATAGGCCGCGCTGCCGGTCGTCTTGCCGCCGAACTCGCTGTCCCTGTCGTGGCGCACATGCAGCTGCAGCGAATGCGGGCCCTGCACGAAGCCGTAGCCGAGCGAAATGGCGTCCTGCGAGCGGTCGCGCGACAGCAGCTTCGACGAGGTGGTGGGCGCGTTTTCGAGCGCGTCTTCGCGGCGTTCGAGGGTGGCCGTCACCAGGTGCGGGCCGAAGCGGAATTCGTTCTGAAACAGGTAGCCGCGCAGGTTGGTTTCGGTCCGGTAGAACGAAGGCTGCGTCTTGTAGACCGACTGCGAATCGGTCACCTGCACGCGGGTGCTGTAGATGTCGTTCCATTTGGCCGACCAGGTCAGGCCGGCGGTGCGCAGCGTGTTGTTCGACACGTCGTCGCGGAACAGGATCGGCGGCTTGGTCCTGTAGGAGACGGTGGTGTCGTAGCCGGCCTTGATGTCGCTGGTGAGCAGCGTGGCCTCCAGGCGCTGGTCGGGCGTGATCTGGAAGCCCAGCTTCACGTTGCCCGAAGTGCTGTTGTAGCCGTCGCGGTCGGGGCTGGTGTAGCCGTCTTTCACCACGTTGCGCTTGCTTGCGGGCTGCACGTTGTAGCCCTTGCTTTCCTCATGCGCCACGCCGAACGAATAGTCGAACAGGCCCGACTTGCCGCTCACGCCGCCTTCGATCTTGCGCAGGCCCTTGCTGCCGAAGCCGATGCCGGCGTAAGGCGACACGCCCTCTTCGCCACGCTTGGTGAAGAGCTGGATCACGCCGCCCACGGCGTCGGAGCCGTACACCGCGGCGGCCGGGCCGCGCAGCACTTCGATGCGGTCGATCTGCGAGAGCGGAATGCCTTCCCAGCCGGCGCCGCCGGTCGATTGCGAGTCGATGCGCACGCCGTCGAGGTACACGGCCGTGAAGCGCGTTTCAGCGCCGCGGATGAACAGGCTGGTGGTGTTGCCCACGCCGCCGCTGCGCGAGATCTCGATGCCGGGCAGGCGCGCCAGCACGTCGGCCACGCCGGTCGCGCCGCTGCGCTCGATGGTCTTGCGGTCGATGATGGACACGTCGCCCACCAGGTCCGACAGCGCCTGCGGCGTGCGGTTGGCCGTGACCACCGTTTCGCCCAGCGTGGGGGCGTCTTGTGCATGGGCCAGGCCACCGAAGGCGGAAGCCAGCGCCAGCGGCAGGCAGGCATGGCGGAGACGGCGCGCAGGAGTGCGGCCGCGAGAAAAGCAAACGTGGGAAATCATGAATGAGCCGAACGAACGTCAATACCCCTCGCCGGCCTCCCCGCCGGCGCCTGGGCGCCATGGCCGCCCCATGCACAGATCACGCATGCGGCAGCCGCCTTGTTGGCCGGTATCCGGGCTGGCAGAACGGCCCCTCACCGCCTTCCCAGGCGCCTGTTTCAGGGCACCCAGTGGCTTCGATGGAAAGGGGTTGGCGCCTTGCGGCGCCGTCTGCTTGACCGTTGCGGGGGCAGCGCAGGCGGCTTCGGCCTTGTTCCGTCCTGATGAGGTCGGGGGCTTCCACTCCTGCTTCCCGTTGAACCGCGGCGCGTGAACCACGCCGCAGGCACCAACGGGCGGGATTTTATGCCAGTGACTTGGCTCGCCCCCAGGCTGCGCGCACTTCGTGTCGCTTCCCCTTCCTCCTACCGGGGGCAGCACCTGAGGCCCGGCAAAGCCGGTTCCTCGGTGTTCCCGCCTGGGTGGCGCTCGCAGCTAACATCCCAGCCCATGATGCGGCCCGCCTCGGTAGTTCTCAATCTTCGTTCGGCGCTGCAGCGTGTCTTCGGTGTCTCGGGCTGGCAGTCGATGCTGCTGTGGTCCATCGTGGCCGGTTTGCTCGGCACGCTGGCGACCGAACTCTTTCGCGCGGCGCTCTATCACTTCGAGCATCTGGTGCTCGGTCCCGGCGAAGGGCTGGTGGCAATGGCGAAGCACCTGCCCTGGTGGGCGCGCATCGCCTGCCCCACGCTGGGTGGACTGGTGGCCGGCGGCCTGCTGGTGATGGCGAAACGCGTCGCCTTGCGCAGCGCCGCCTCCGACTACATGGAAGCCATCGTGCTCGGCAATGGGCGCATTCCGGTGGCGCAGACGCTGGTGCGCAGCGCCTCGTCGCTGGTGAGCATCGGCACCGGTGGTTCCATCGGGCGCGAGGGCTCGATGGTGCAGCTGGCGGCGCTGGCGTCGTCTCTGCTGGGGCGGGTGTTCCGCTTTCCGGTCGAGCGGCTGCGGTTGCTGGTGGCCTGCGGCGCGGCGGCCGGCCTGACCGCCGCCTACAACGCACCCATTGCCGGCGCCTTCTTCGTCGCCGAGATCGTGCTGGGCTCTATCGCGATGGAAAGCGTGGGGCCGATCATCATTGCCTCGGTGGTCGCCAACGTCGCGATGCGCGCCCTGCCCGGCTACCAGCCTCCTTACAAGATGCCGGCGTTCCCGGAAATCCACGGCACCGAGGTCGTGCTGTTCTGCGTGCTCGGCGTGCTGCTGGGCTTTGCGGCGGTCGGCTTCCTGCGCGCGTTGCAGGGCAGCCGTGCGCTGTTCTCGCGCTTGCCGGTTGCGTTGCCGTGGCGGCTGGCGTTGGGCGGGCTGGTGATGGGTGCGGTGTCGGTGCCCATGCCCGAGGTCTGGGGCAACGGCTACAGCGTGGTCAATTCGGTGCTGCACACGCCCTGGCCGTGGACGCTGATCGCGATGGTGCTGGTCGCCAAGGCGGTCGCCACGATGGCCACGGCCGGCTCGGGCGCGGTGGGCGGCGTGTTCACGCCGGCGCTGTTCTTCGGCTGCATGGTCGGTGCACTGTTCGGCCTTGGCGCGCAGGCGCTGTGGCCAGCGGCCACCTCGGCGCCGTTCGCCTATGCCATCGTCGGCATGGGCGCATTCCTGGCGGGCGCCACTCAGGCGCCGCTGATGGCCATCCTGATGATCTTCGAGATGACGCTCAGCTACCAGGTCATGCTGCCGCTGATGGCGGCGAGCGTCATCGCGTATTTCGTCGCGCGCTCGGCCAATGCCGGCTCGATGTACGAGATCACCCTGCACCGCAACGAGCAGCGCGACACGCAGATGCGCCTGCGCGGGCTGCACATGCGCGACCTGGTGCAGCCGGCCGAAACGGTGGTGGGCCCGGAGGCGGACCGCGAGGCCATGAGCAAGCTATTCCTGCAGCACCCGGTGAAGTACCTGTACGTGGTGGATGCGGGCAACCACTACCTCGGCGTGGTGCCGCTTTCGTCGCTCGGCACGGCGCCAGCGGAAACGACCGCGGGCGCCCTGCTCTCGCAGGCCATCCAGCCGATCACCGCCGACAGTGGGCTGGGCGAGGCGCTGCAGCGTTTTCTCGATCACCTGGGCGAACGGCTGCCCGTGATCGAGAGCGCCGGCAACCCTGTGCTGCTCGGGATTGTTGCCAAGAGCGCGCTGCTCGCCACCTACGTGCGGCTGAGCGAGTAGCGCAGCACTGCTTTTTTACTTGGCGGGACGCACCGCCATCACCTCGATCTCGACAAGGTAGGCCGGATTGGCAAGCGCCGCCACCTGCATCGCCGAACGCACCGGCAGCCGGGGCTGGGCGGTGGTGCCGAAGAACTGGGTGTAGCCCTCCATGAAGCCGGCGAAATCCATCTTGTTGTCCTTGGCCGGATCGCCGACGAGAAACACCTGCATCTTCACCACGTCGCCCATCGTCAGGCCCAGGCCTGTGAGGCTCTTCTCGATGGCCTTGAGCACGCCGACGGTCTGGCCCTTGGTGTCGCCGCCATAGGCCGCCGCGCTGTTCTTGGGCGCGGTCGCGTCCTGCAGCGGCGGCACCTGGCCCGAGAGGTAGACGTTGGTGAACGAAGACGGTACCTCCACCGCTGCCGAGATCGGGAAGGTGGAATTCGGAATGCGGTGGCGAATGATTTCATCGGCCGCATGGGCGGCGCCGGTGCCGGCTGCGAGCAGTGCGGCGACGAGCGCCAGCTTCTTCGTGATGGAGGTCATGGTCATGCGTGTTGTCTCTCTGCTGGGGTGGATGAAGAAAGGATCTGCCAGGTATCGAAAGAAGAAGGCCGATCAAGGCCGCAGCTTCTTGACGCTCTCCGCCGCAATGGCGTCAGGATATTGGTTGCCGAAATGGGTGCGCGCATAGCCGACCACGGAAGCGATCTGCTCGTCGCTCAGCATCTTGCCAAAGGCGGGCATGCCCTTCTGCCCATTGATCACCACGTAGAGCGGGTATTCCGGGCTCGCGAGGCGCGGGTTCGAGGCGAGCGCCGGATAGGCGCCTGCGCCCTTCGCCCCTTGTCCCTGCGCCATGTGGCAACCCTGGCAGGTCGCGCGGTAGATCGCCTCGCCCGAGCTCTCCTGGAATCGGGGGCCGACGGAAAAGACGGGCTCCGGCGACTGCGCGAAAGCAGCCTGGCCGGCCACCGAGGCCAGCGCGCCCAGCGAAAGGCCGAGCAGCGCGCGCTTGAAGGTCGTGATGTTGTTGTTCATGGTGGGTGTGTCCTTCACTCGGCTTTCACGCGACGGCGCGGGCATGCAGCCGCTGGATGGCGTCGAGCGACGAGAGCAGTGCGCCCTCCTGCCAGGCCGGAATGTAGGAAGCGTGCTCGCCGGCCAGCGCGATGCGGCCATCGACCTGGCACAGGTTCTTGTAGTGCTTCTGGCGCGTCTCGTCGGTCCACATGCCGTAGCAGCCGTGCGTGCCGGGTACGCGGTGCCAGCCCACGGAGATGCCGTTGTCGAATTCGCTCGCGTACTGCGGATGCAGCTGCGTGCCGAACTCGACCGCGCGGCGCACGCGCTCCTCGGGCGCCATGGCGGTGAATTCGTAGGAGTTCGGGCCGTCGAACACGTAAGCGCCCAGCACCACCGACTTGCCCTTGGCGCCATAGCGCGTCGAGGGATACGAAATGCGCGAGATCGGCAGGTCTGTGTAGCTGATGCCGCCGTAGATGTGCTCGTCTTCTTCCCAGAAGCGGCGCTTGAACTGCAGGCCCACCTTTACTGATGCACCATAAGGCACGGCGTTGATGGCCTCCTGCATTGCCGAGCCCACCTGGATGTCGATCTGGCTGAGCACCGACAGCGGAATGGTGCACAGGCACCAGTCGGCCTTGGCCTGCGTGACCGCGCCGCCCTTTGATGCATCGGTGTAGGTGACCGTCACGCCGCGGTCGTTCTGCTCGATCTTCGTGACCTTGGCGCCGTAGCGGATCAGGCTGCCCACTTCTTTCTGGAAGGCCTTGGCGATCATGTCCATGCCGCCCACGGGCTGGAAGATCGCGCTCTGGAATTCGTAGTCTTGCCCGCTGGCGATGTAACGCCAAAGATTCGATTGCAGCAGCTCGCTCATGTCGAGCGGCTTCGACGGTTTGGCCAACGGCATGAGGCCGCCGCCCGCATCGACTTCATAGCCGCGGCGGTCGCTGCTGACGGTGCCCTCGAGATAGCGGAACTGCGTGTCGAGCGCGCCCCAGCGGCGCAGGCCTTCGAGCAGTTTCTCCTTGTCTTCCTTCGTCAGCGCCGCATCGAGGTTGCCTTGCGTCGTGGCCTTGCCGAGCAGCTCGGCGACGTAGCCCTGGTAGTCGGCCTGCACATGGCGGTAGCGCTGCGGCTTGCCGCCGTAGGCCTTGCTCGAATGCACCAGCGCGTTGTAGTTGACCTGGACGAAGGGCTCCAGCGCCACGCCCAGCCGCTTGCAGTAGCCCAGCACCGCATGGTGGTGATAGGGAATGCGCCACGGCCCCGGATTGAAGTACTCGCCCTTGGCGAAGCCGCATTGCTGCACGGCGCCACCCAGCTCGGTGAAGGTGTCGCCGCCGCGCAGCGTCCAGCACCGGCCGCCCGCGCGATTGCTGAACTCGAGGACCTTGACCGAGTAGCCTGCGTTGCGCAGTTCGAGCGCGGCGGCCATGCCGGCCAGGCCTGCGCCAAGAACCAGCACCGACGCACCCTTCTTTGCGCCATCGAGCTTCGGTGGTCCGCTGTAGTTGGATTCGGCGGCAAAGCCCAGCGAGGTCATCGCCTGGTACATCGCGCCGCCCCCTGCGGTCTTGCCGATGAGCGTAAGCAGGTCGCGCCGACTGAATAAAGTGTTGTTCTTCGTGGTCATTGACAGGCTATTGGAGTTTGAAAGGCAACTAGAAGGCAGCAGAATCCATGCCACGCCCAGGCACCGCCTGGGGGCCGCTTCCTTGGGAAACTACAATCGCCAACCATGCCCGCCTCCAGCCCTATCGATCAGATCGCCGAGCGTGTTGAACGACTGCTTGTGCGTCACGAAGAGGTGCAACGCACCAATGCGCTGCTGCAGGAGCAGGTCGATGCGCTCACGCGCGAACGCGACGTCCTGAAGTCGCGGCTCGTTGCGGCACGTACGCGCCTCGATGCCCTGCTCGAACGGTTGCCGGCTGAACCACCCTCCGAAGATTCCCCCGCATGAAGCAGATTGAAGTACAGATCATGGGCCAGAGCTATCTGCTCGGCTGTCCCGATGGCGGCGAGGCGCAGCTGCGCGAAGCCGTCGAACGCGTGGACGCAGCCATGTGCAAGATCCGCGATGCCGGAAAAGTCAAGGCCCGCGACCGCATCGCGGTGCTGGCTTCGCTGAACCTGGCGTTCGACCTCGCCGCGCAGCAGGCCGCTGTTGTCGCAGCGCCCGCGGCACCAGTTGCCACTTCGGCTGCAGACAGCGTCGAAACCGACGCGAAGGCCACGCAGCTCATCCAGAAACTCGATCAGGCCCTGGCTGGCGATGGACATTTACTCTGAATAAGGCTGGCACGAAGACGGACGAGGCGTAAAATCCAATCCGTCTGCAGACTGTGTCGGGCTTAATATTTCCTTGTTCCAATGCTCTCCGGAGCCGGGCTTGGTACATCGCTCGACGGGCGTGATCATCTCGCGTCAGATGAACCCGAAGTCCTGCTGCCCTCGCCCACCTGAACCCTGGTTCAGGATGCGGGTCCGGCACATCACCTGCAGACACCTTTTCCTGCCACGGCCCCCTGCATCCACTGCTCGGGGCCGTTGCTTTTTCCAGCCTCTCACTTCTCTTGCGTGACTTTCCCGTGAATATCGCTGCCCTGCTCGACCCCCTCCTGATCGCCGAACTCGCCGCTCTCGGCCTCGGCACCGGTTTTCTCGCGGGCCTGCTGGGCATCGGCGGCGGCATGCTGATGGTGCCGTTCATCACGATCATCATGGGCCATCGCGGCGTGCCGGCCGACCTCGCGGTGAAGATGGCCATCGCCACCTCGATGGCGACGATCATCTTCACCTCGGTGTCCAGCGTGCGCGCGCACCACCGGCGCGGCGCTGTGCGCTGGGACATCGTGCGGCGGCTCGCGCCCGGCATCGTCATCGGCAGCCTTGCTGGCAGCCTGGGCGTGTTCTCGCTGCTCAAGGGTACGGCGCTGGCCATCTTCTTCGCGCTGTTCGTGGGCTTCTCGGCCACGCAGATGTTCCTCGACAAGAAGCCCGCGCCCACACGGCAGATGCCGGGCACGGGCGGCCAGCTCGCGGCAGGCGGCGCGATCGGCTTCATCTCGGGCCTAGTGGGCGCGGGCGGTGGCTTCATCAGCGTGCCGTTCATGACGTGGTGCAACGTGTCCATTCACAACGCGGTGGCCACCAGCGCGGCGCTGGGCTTCCCGATCGCGGTGGCGAACGTGCTCGGCTATGCGGTCAGCGGCCAGTCGGTGCAAGGCCTGCCGGCTGGCTCCTTCGGCTACATCTGGCTGCCCGCGCTGGCCGTGATCGCGCTGTGCAGCGTGTTCACCGCACCGCTGGGCGCGAAGGCGGCGCACAGCCTGCCGGTGAAGAAGCTCAAGCGCGTGTTCGCGAGCATCCTTTACCTGCTCGCGGCCTACATGCTCTGGAAGGGCCTGCACGGCTGATCTGGCCGGGCAAAGCCCTTCGGGCCTGAGGTACGCCCCGTTGCGGTGCGCGAAGCCGCGCCGTATAAGGGTTTCATGAAAATCCTCATTGCCGTCGATGGCAGCGCCTACACCCGCAAAGCGCTCGACTACCTGCTTGCCAATCGCGCCATGTTCGTGGACGGGCATCAGCTGGTGGTGGTGCACGTGTGCACCGGCATCTCGGGCCATGTCGCGCGCCACCTGAGCAAAGAATTGGTGGCGGATTACTACGCCGAGGAAAACGCCAAGGTGCTCGACCCGGTGAAGGCGCTGTTCGCCGAGAGCGGCGTGAGCAACTACACGATCGACTCGCGCCACGGCCATGTGGCCGAGGAAATCCTCAAGTCGGCCGCGGCGGCACAAGCCGGGCTGATCGTGCTCGGCACCCATGGCCACGGCATCTTCGGCCGCGCGCTGATGGGCTCGGTTGCCACCAAGGTGGTCGCCGAAACCAACACGACGGTGATGCTGGTCCAGTAGCCCTTCTTACTGCATGCGCTGCTGCCGCCATTCGCGCGGCGAGCAGCCGAAGCGCTCGCGGAACGCGCGGCTGAAATGCGCCGCGTCGTTGAAGCCGCGGCCATAGGCAATCTCGGCCACCGGCCGGCCCGCGAGGCGCGGCTCCAGCAGGTCACGGCTGCACGCCTCCAGCCTGCGCTCCCAGATGTACTGCGACGGCGTCAGCGGCTCGCTCCTGAACACGCGGTGGATGTGGCTCACCGACACGCCCAGCCCCGCCGCCAGCGTGCCCACCGACAGCGAGGGATCGGCCAGCTGCTCGTCGATGAGCCGCTTCACGCGCGCCAGGTGATACGCCGTGAGATTGCTGAGCGACGGCGCACTCGCAGCGGGCAGCGTCTGCAGCCCCGCCACCAGGATGTTCTGAACGCCGTTGGCCACCGCAAGCGCCGACGCGGGCTGCAGCGTATCGATGTCTTCGCGCAGCGTGTGGATCATGCCCAGCAGCAGGTGCCCCGCGCCCGCACGGCCTGACACCATGGTGGCCGTCAGCGCCTCGGTGTCGCGCAGTTCGCTGCGCAGGCGTTCGCCGGGCAGCTTCAGCACGATCTGCTCGAAGGACTCGTCGAACAGCAGCTGATAAGGCCGCGTGCTGTCGTACAGCGCGAAGTCGCCGGCCGACAGCACGGCGTCGCGGCCGTCCTGCCGCACCACGCCACGGCCGCGCGCCTGGATGCTCACGAGAAAGTAGTCGTCGCTGGAGTGCGAGATGTGCCCCGGCGTGCGCATCACCTTCTGCGGGCTCGAGGTGACGACCGACACGTCGAGCCCGGGCAGCGCGTGCTGGCGGATGCTGCCTTCGAAATCGCAGGTATCGCCTTCGCGCACCGGATCGCAGCCCAGTTGCACGTAGACGTTGCAGATCATGTCGGTCCAGTAGGCAAGCCGCTGGTCCCGCGGGACGGCGTCGGTGCTGAGCAACTGGGTCATCGGGGGGGCCTCGGAAAGCCTTGGCAACAAGGGCATGCAACGCTGGAACAAGAACGCCGCCAATCCGGGTCAAGGCGTTCCGGCGGCGCGAATTTACGCTTCAAGCAACCCGCATGCCACAGCGCAAACCCGGTGCGCCGTAGGTGCGGAAGACGCCTCGTTACTTTCATTGCATCTGGAGAACCACCATGCCGACCACCGTCCACCCCAAGCTGCGCGTTGCCGCCGTGCAGGCCGCCCCCGTGTTCCTCGACCTCGACGGCACCATCGACAAGACCATCGACCTGATGGCGCAGGCCGCAAAACAGGGCGTGCAGCTCGTCGCCTTTCCCGAAACCTGGGTGCCCGGCTACCCGTGGTGGATCTGGCTCGATTCGCCGGCCTGGGGCATGCAGTTCGTGCAGCGCTACCACGACAACTCGCTGGTCGTCGGCTCGGCCGAGTTCGACCGCATCAGGGAGGCAGCGCGCAAGCTCAAGATCTGGGTGTCGCTCGGCTACAGCGAAAAGGCGGCGGGTAGCCTCTACATTGCGCAGGCGCTCATCGACGACCAGGGCAACACAGTGCAGACGCGGCGCAAGCTCAAGCCCACGCACGTGGAGCGCACTGTGTTCGGCGAAGGCGACGGCTCAGACCTCGCCGTGGTCGAGACGGCGCTGGGCAACATCGGCTCGCTCTCGTGCTGGGAGCACCTGCAGCCGCTGAGCAAGTACGCGATGTATTCTCAGAACGAGCAGATCCACTGCGGCGCATGGCCGAGCTTTTCGCTGTACCGCGGCGCGGCCTACGCGCTGGGCCCCGAGGTCAACAACGCCGCGAGCCAGGTGTATGCGGCCGAGGGCCAGTGCTTCGTGGTCGCGCCCTGCGCCACCGTGTCGAAGGCCATGAGCGAGCTGATGTGCACCGACGCAGGCAAGCAGCAGATGCTGGGCGTCGGCGGCGGCTACGCACGCATCTACGCACCGGACGGCTCTCCGCTGGGCACGCCGCTCGCCGAAGACGAAGAAGGCCTGGTCATCGCCGACATCGACCTCGGCATGATCTCGCTCGCCAAGGCGGCGGCCGATCCCAGCGGCCACTACTCGCGGCCTGACGTCACCCAGCTGCTGCTCAACAAGACGCGCCGCGAACCCGTGGTGGTGCAACACACGCCCGAGCCTGAAAGCAGCGTGCCCGAGCCGGTCGCGGCCTGAACCCAAGGAGGCACGCCATGGAATCCGCCATTGCCGAGCATCTGAAGTGCCCTCGCACGCGGCACCGTCGCGTGGAAGACGACTACACGCCGCCCTACCCCGTGTGGTCGGCCCGTGCGCCAACATCGGTGAAGCAGGTCGTGATGGGCTACTTCGGCGTGCAATCGCGCGGCCCCGAAATACAGGGCCGCGCCTGCGCCGCGCTGATGAAGATCGCCCGCGACTTCGCCCTGCCCGACGGCCCGGGCCACCATGACCTGACGCACTACGTCGATGCCGAGGGCTTCGACAACATGATCGCCATCGCCTACTGGAGCGACGCTGCGGCCTACGCACGCTGGTGCGCCACGCCCGCAATCGATGCCTGGTGGCGCTCCGACGATCGGCTCAACGAAGGCCTCGGCTACTTCCGCGAGATCGCGTCGCCGCGCGTCGAGCACTTCGAAACCATGTTCAACACACCCGACCGCTTCGAGGGCGTCGGCGTGGTCATGGGCGAGGTCAGCGGCGAACTGCAGGAGCACGGCTACTGGGGTTCGATGCGCGACCGCATCCCGCTCTCGCAGACCGATGCGATGACGCCTTCGGGCACGCGTGCAGTGATCGCCGGCACGCCGGCTCCGGGCCAGCGCGTGCGCATCGCGGGCCACGAGAACATCGCAATGATCCGCTCCGGCCAGGAATGGACCGACACCACCGGGCAGGAACGCACGCTCTACCTGGAAGACATGGAGCCGGTGCTGCGCGAGGGCATGGACTTCCTGCGCGACCAAGGCTTGGGCATCGGCTGCTACAGCAACCGCTACATGCACCACCTCGACGCGAAAGGCGCACCGCTGCAGAAGTCCTTCGGCCTGAGCTACTGGCGCTCGCTGGCCGACATGGAGCGTTGGGCCGAATCGCACCCCACGCACGTCGCGATCTTCGGCAGCTTCATGCGCTATGTGCAGGCGCTGAACTTCCAGCTGCAGCTGCGCGTGTACCACGAGGTGTCGGTGCTCAAGGCCGACGAGCAGAGCTACGAGTACATCAACTGCCACGCGCGCAGCGGGCTGATGAACGGGCTGGCGCCCGTTGCATGAGCCGATTCGATCAGGCCGCGAACAGCGCCTTGTGCTCCGCGCGCAGCAGCGCCTTCTGCACCTTGCCCATCGCGTTGCGCGGCAGTTCCGGCACGACGAAGCAGCGCTTCGGAATCTTGAAGTTCGCGAGCCTGGCCTTCAGGTCGGCCACGATGGCCTCGGCATCCAGCGAAGCGCCTGCCTTCGCGATGACGATGGCCACGCCCACCTCGCCGAAGTCGGGGTGCGGCACGCCGACCACGGCACTCTCGGCCACGCCGGCCATCTCGTTGATGTAGCCCTCGATCTCGGCCGGGTACACGTTGTAGCCGCCGCTGATGATCAGGTCCTTGCTGCGCCCGACGATGACGATGTAGCCCAGGCCGTCGATCTTGCCCACATCACCCGTCTTGAAGAAGCCGTCGGAGGTGAACTCTTCCTTCGTCTTCTCGGGCATGCGCCAGTAGCCCGCGAACACGTTGGGCCCACTGACCTCGATGTTGCCGATCTCGTCGGTGGTGCAGTCGCGGCCGCTGTCGTCGCGCACGCGCAGTTGCACGCCCGGCAGCGCAAAGCCGACAGTGCCGCCGCGGCGTTCGCCCTGTGCGGCGGTGTAGGGGTTCGACGTGAGCATGACCGTCTCGCTCATGCCGTAGCGTTCGAGAATGGTGTGGCCGGTGCGCTCACGCCACTCGTCGAAGGTTTCGATCAAGAGCGGCGCCGAGCCCGCGACGAACAGGCGCATGTTGCGCACCGCCTCGCGCGTGAGGCCCGGCTCGGCCAGCAGCCGCACATACAGGGTGGGCACGCCCATGAACACCGTGGCTTCGGGCAGCTTCTGCACGACGCGCTTCGGGTCGAACTTCGAGAACCACAGCATCTTGCTGCCGTTGAGCAGCGCGCCGTGAAGCGCGACAAACAGGCCATGCACGTGGAAGATGGGCAGCGCGTGGATCAGCACGTCGCCTTCGGTCCAGCCCCAGTAGTCCTTCAGCACCTGGGCGTTCGACAGCAGGTTGCCGTGCGTGAGCATCGCGCCCTTGCTGCGGCCGGTGGTGCCGCTGGTGTAGAGGATCGCGGCCATGTCGTCGGCCTTGCGCTGGGCCATGGTGTGCTTGTCGCTGCATTGCGCGGCAATTTCGAGCAGCGTCCCGGTGCGGTCGTCGTCCAGCGTGAAGACGTGCTGCGTGCCCGCCGCGTTGGCGATCGGCCCCACCCACGACGCATTGCGGCTGGTGCA
Organism: Variovorax sp. GW821-FHT09D05; assembly: GCF_059416325.1. Lineage (NCBI taxonomy): Bacteria > Pseudomonadati > Pseudomonadota > Betaproteobacteria > Burkholderiales > Comamonadaceae > Variovorax > Variovorax sp. GW821-FHT09D05. The sequence continues at coordinate 345,033 of NZ_JBWKOZ010000003.1, forward strand.
CACCACCACGGCCGGCTCGGCGTTGCCGATGAAGTATTCGATCTCGGCGCTCTGGTAGGCGGTGTTGAGCGGCAGGAACACATAGCCCGCGCGCAGCGTGGCGAGGTACAGCAGCATGGCCTCGACAGATTTCTCGACCTGCACCGCGATGCGCGCGCCCTTCTCCAGCTTCAGCGCATCGAGCAGGTTGGCGATCATGGCGCTGGCGCGCTCGACATCGCGCCAGGAATAGAACAGACCGTTGTCGGTTTCGACGGCGATGCTGTCGAGGTCGGCGGGGAAAGCCGCGCGCAGGGCGGCGAACAGGTTGGCGTTGGCGGTCTTCTTCATCTGACGGTTTCTTATCTTCAGAAATTCGGGGTGCGCTTGGCGAGAAAGGCGGCGATGCCCTCGCGGTGTTCGGCGGAGTCGGCGTAGTCGTAGGCGGTGGCCAGCAGGTCGTGGGCCGATGGGGCTCCGGCCCGCAGTGCTGCAAAGGTCTGCTTGTGCAGGCGCGCGGCCTGCGGCGCGAGCGCGGCGATGCGCGTGGCGTGTGACTGCACGGCGGCAGCCACTTCGTTGTCGGGCAGCACCTGCAGCAGGAAGCCCGCGTCGTACAGGCGCTGCGCACCGTGCACGCCAGCGGCGAGCAGCATGTCGCGCGCGAGCACATCGCCAATGGCGCCATGCACCAGCGCGGCTTCGCGCGGCGCCATCGGAAAACCGAGCTTTGCGATGGGCGCGCCGAACTTCGCGGACGCGCCGGCCAGGCGGATGTCGCAGCAGCTCGCGATCTCGATGCCCGCGCCCATGCAGGCACCCTCGATCTGCGCGACGAGTGGCAGCGCGCAGTCGAGCATGGCCTGCAGCGCGGCCCACACTTCGTTCTCGTGAAACTCGCGCAGGCTGGGCTCTTCGAAGCGGAACGATGGGTACTCGGAAATATCGCCGCCCGCGCAGAAGGCCCCGCCCTCGCCGCGCACGACGACGCAGCGCAGGCCGCCATCGTCGTTGCGCAGGCTGTCAAACACGGCGCGCAGCTCGCGCCACATGGCGCGCGTCATGGCATTGAGGCGCCCCGCGTTCGACAACGTGACGAACGCGATGGCGCCTTCCTGGCGCAACGAGATGCCGCTGCCGCCTGTCATTCGATCTTTGCGCCCGAGGCCTTCACAACCGTGGCCCAGCGCTTGATCTCGGAACTCACGAAGCTGCCGTAGGCAGGGCCCGTGAGGGTCGGGATTTCCGAGCCGTTCTGGGCCCAGATGTTCTTGATGTCGTCAGCCGCCAGCACCTTCTGCATCTCGGCGACGATCTGCGGCTGCACGTCGGCGGGCGTGCGCCGTGGTGCCCACAGTCCGTACCAGGTGGTCACGGTGTAGTCGGGCAAGCCCACCTCCGCGGCGCAGGGCACGTCGGGGAACGCGGGGTTGCGCTTGGTGCCGGCCACCATCAGTGCCTTGATGCGACCGCTCTTGATGTACTGGGCCGAGGAACCGAGGCCATCGAACATCAGGTCGACATTGCCGGCGATCAGGTCCGCCAGTGCCGGCCCGGCACCACGGTAAGGAATGTGCGTGATGAAGGTGCCGGTCTGGATCTTGAACAACTCGCCGGCCAGGTGGTGCGAGGTGCCGGCGCCGGCCGAGCCGTAGTTCAGCTTGCCGGGGTTGGCCTTGGCAAGCGCGATGAATTCCTTGATGTTGTTGGCCGCCACGCGGCGCGGATTGACCACCACCACCTGCGGCACGTTGGCCAGCAGCATCAGCGGCACGAAGTCTTTCTCGATGTCGTAGTCGAGCCTGGGATAGACGGACGGCGCAATGGCATGGTGCACCGCGCCCATGAACAGCGAGTAGCCGTCGGCCGAAGCCTTCGAGGCCACGCTCGCACCCAGCGTGCCGCCAGCGCCGCCGCGGTTATCGATGATGAGCGACTGGTTCGTCAGCCGCGAGAACTGCCCCGACAGCGGCCGCGCGAACGCGTCCGTCCCGCCGCCGGCCGGGAACGGCACGATCATCGTCACGGGCTTCGTCGGCCAGCCCTGCTGGGCCCGCGCTGCGCCGCAGAGAACGGCCGCACCGGCGGCAGCCACGCGCAGGACGTCGCGGCGTTGAAAGCTTGGGTTCATGTGTCTCTTCTCCTGTCTGTCGTTGTGGATCTTGCCGCACCATGCGGCTGTTGCAGGCGCTTGTGGCGCCGGCGCTTGGGACTTTCCGATAAGGACCTCAGCCTTTTTTGAAGTACAGGCTTTCGACGTCTCCCGATACTGCCACCTTGCCATCCGCCAGCCAGGTGCGATGCTTGTCCAGGCGCTTGAGGTCGTAGAGGTAGTTGACCATGAGCCCGTAAGACTGCCTGTGCCCCTTGGGCGACGGATCGCCCGCCCAGTTCAGGCGCTCCACGCGGGCGCCGTTGCCCAGGTGGAAGCGAGCGACCGGGTCGGCCGGCGTGCCGTCGACCAGCGCGCGGCCGAGGTACTCGGCAGCGGCCTGCATCAGCCATTGGCGCAGCGGCGACTTCGCATCGAAAGTGGCGGTCGCGTCCACCGCGGCAAGCAGGCGCTCGGCGGTCGGCGGAAGCGAGCCGACGAGGCGGCCGAGCTCGGCCTCGCGCTTCTCGTCGAGGCGCGGCAGCAGGTCGGCTGCGTTCTTCGCGAGCCAGGTGCGAAAGCCCGGAATCGGCGAGAGCGTGGCGAAGGTCTTCAGGCGCGGCAGCTCGTCCTGCAGGGTCTCGACCACGCGCTTGATGAGCGAATCGCCGAAGCTCACGCCGCGCAGGCCGTTCTGCGTGTTGCTGATCGAATAGAAGATCGCGGTGGTGGCCCTTGCCGGCAGCACGGGCACGGCGGCTTCGTCAAGCAGCGGCGTGATGCCGTCGCTGATGCGGTCGACCAGCGCCACTTCGACAAAGATCAGCGGCTCGTTCGGCAGGCGCGGATGGAAGAAGCCGTAGCAGCGGCGGTCGCTGTCGTCGAGCCGGTTCTTCACGTCAGACCAGCTCTTGATGTCGTGCACCGCTTCGTAGCGAATGAGCTTTTCGATCAGCGAGGCGGGCGAATCCCAGTCGATGCGGCGCAGTTCGAGGAAGGCCACGTCGAACCAGGTGGAGAAGAGTTGCTCCAGCTCGGCGTCGAGCGCGAGCAGGCGCTTGTCGGCCTTCAGGCACGGAAGCAGGTCGGCGCGCAGGTCGACCAGGAAGCGCATGCCTTCAGGCTCGACCGCAAAGCGCTGCAGCAGGCGCATGCGCGGCGACACCAGTGCGCGGCGCAGGCGCAGCTCGGCCTGGCCTTCGTCGGGCGTGCCGACCGCCGCCTGGTGCTGGTCGCGGGCAGTCTTGAGCTTTTGCGCATCGGCGGCGAAATGCTCGCTCATGAGCGCCCAGTAGTCGCGGCGCTCCTCGGCCGTGGCGGCGCGGTAGGCGTCCGCGATGGCGTGGGCGCGGCGGCCACCCTCGACCTCGCTCACGCGCGGGTCGATCACGGCCTGCAGGTCGGCCAGCACGCGGCGCAGCGCGCGCGGCGACAGGGCTTCGTCAGCCTTGCGCAGAGTGACCTGCAGGCGCTCGGCGGTCGAGCGTGCGCTGGGCTTGGGCGCATTCTTCGGCGCGCTCTTGGCAGCGGCTTCGGGCGCCACGGGCACCTTGGACTTTTCGCCAGAACGCAGCCGCGCCTGGAACCATTCGGTCGCACTCATCGGGGCACTCCAATTTTTGAGGGGATGGTCACGGCATCACCCTGGATTTCTGATTGCGCATGACTTCGCGCAGCGCCTCGCGCTGGCGCGTCATGTGCGTGCGCATGGCGGCGTCGGCGCCTTCGCTGTCGCGCGCCTTGAGCGCGGCGAACACGGCCAGATGCTCCGACAGGCTCTGGTCGAGCCGCCCCGGCGCATGCAGCTGCTGCAGCCGCGCTAGCTTGAGGATCTTGCGCAGGTCGCCGATCACCTGCGCCAGCCACTTGTTGTCAGCGAGCTTGATGATCGCCTCGTGAATGATGTGATTGGTGGCGTAGTAGTCGTTGATGCGGCGCGCCTTGGCGTGGCGCACCAGCCGCTCGTGCAGCGCGTCGAGTTCGTGCAGCTCGGCGTCGCTGGCGTTGCGGGCGGCCTCGTAGGCGCAACGGCCTTCGAGCAGCGCGATGACGGGAAAGATCTCGTCGAGGTCACGCTCGGTCACCTCGTTGACGAAGCAGCCGCGCCGCGGCTCGTGCCGCAGCAGGCCTTCGGCGGTAAGCACCTTGAGCGCCTCGCGCAGCGGCGTGCGCGAGATGGAGAGCCGCTCGCACAGGGCTGCCTCGTCCAGGAAGCTGCCGGGAGTCAGCGTGCCGTCGAAGATCTGCTCGCGCAGCGTGGCGGCGACTTCATCGTGCAGGGAGTTGGGGACCAGGCGCATACGGATCGGGGCAGCAAGTGCGACGTAATTTCCTGTAATTACGCGTAATTCTGAGCCTGCGCCCGATCCGGCGCGGCTGGTACTTACCCTGCGAACTTCCGATTGAAGAGGCTCAAGCGCGTGCGGTGGCTGTCTTGCTGCCCGAGCGACCGAACCAGAACCACAGCGCAATGCCGGCAATCACCATCGGCACGCTGAGCCACTGCCCTTGGCTCAGGTTGAGTGCACGCAGGCCGAGGAAATCGTCAGGCTCGCGGAAGTACTCGGCCACGAAGCGCAGCACGCCGTAGCCGATCAGGAACACCGCGGCCACCTGCCCCTGCTTGCGTTCCTTGCGCGCATAGAGCCACATCACCACGAAGAGCAGCAGCCCTTCGAGCAGGAACTGGTAGACCTGCGAGGGATGGCGCGGCAGCATCGATCCGCTCTGCGGAAACACCATGCCCCAAGGCAGATCGGGGCTGCTGAAGCGGCCCCACAGCTCGCCGTTGATGAAGTTGCCCACGCGACCGGCAGCCAGACCTGTCGGCACGCAGGGCGCAACGAAATCCATCACCTGCCAGAACGGCCGTGCGCGCGAATGCGAGAACCAGACCATTGCGCCAATCACGCCGAGCAGCCCGCCGTGGAAGCTCATGCCGCCCTGCCACACGTAGAGGATTTCGAGCGGATGCGTGAGATAGAACTCGGGCTTGTAGAACAGGCAATAACCCAGCCGCCCGCCGACGATGACGCCCATCACGCCGAGGAAAAGAATGTCCTCGATGTCCCTGCGCTGCCATGCGCCTGCGCCCACCAGCGAGCGATACGGCTCATGCCGCAGCCGGCGCGTGCCGAGAAAATAGAAGAGCGCAAACGCGGCCAGGTAGGTCAGGCCGTACCAGTGAATGGCCACCGGCCCGAGTTGCAGGGCGATGGGGTTGATCTGCGGATACATGAGCATCCGCGGATTGTGCCCCGGCCGAATGTCGGGGCCGGGACGGGGATATTCAGGCCGCTACCGAAGAACTAGCGCCCGAACTTCCACCACAGCAGCCCCGCCACCACGGCGGGCACCGCGAAGATCAGCAGGAAGATCGGCAGCTCCTCGGCCACCGAGTACCCCGCCTTGATCACGCCCACGGCCATGTTGATGCCCGCGCCGATGAACCACGCCGGAATGAACCATTTGGCCGCCACGGCCAGCGCAGCCGAAGAGCCGTCGCCCATGAAGCGCGCGGCCAGCAGGAACACCACCAGCAGCACGAAGCCGCCGCCCATCACCATGATCGTGTGCATATCGTTCGTCCTCCAGGCGGCATCTTGCCGGATCAGCGTGTGGTGTAGCCGCCGTTGGCAAAAATCGTCTGCCCGGTGATCCACCAGCCTTCGGTGACGAGGAAGCGCACGATGGGTGCGATGTCTTCGATGTCGGTGAGGCCCTTCTTCGAGAACTTGCTCAGCGCGGCGGCGCTGCTGTGGTATTCGACGGCCTCCTTGCTCTCCTGCCCGTAGAAGAACGGCGTGTCCATCGGGCCAGGGCCAATCGCGTTGACCGAGATGCCGCGCTCGCCGAACTCCTTCGACGCGGCGCGCGTGTAGTGCTCCACCGCCGCCTTCGAGCCCGGATAGATCGCATAGAACGGCGTGTAGGCCGCCAGCAGCGAACTCACCAGCGTGACGATGCTGCCGCCGTCGGCCATCGTGCGGCCGGCCTGCTGGATGAAGAAGAAAGCAGCCTTGGCATTGGCGTCGAAGCTCTTGTCGTAGTCGGCCTCGGTGACGTCGAGGATCGGCTTCTTGATGACCACGCCGGCAGTGTTGATGGCGATGTCGACCTGCCCGAAGTGCTTCACGGCCTGGTCGAACAGCTTCACGCTGTTGTCGACCACCGAGAGATCGCCCTGCACCAGCAGCGTATCGGCGCCCTTGGCCTTGAGCGCGGCGGCGGTTTTTTCGGCATCGGCGCGCGAGGCATCGCTGTTGTAGTGAATGGCGACGCCGCGGGCGCCGCCGTCGACCATCTGGCGGCCAATGAGGGCGCCGAGGTTCTTGCCACCGCCGGCGATGACGACGACCTTGTTCTTGAGAGTGCGTGCGGACATGAATGGACTCCTTTGTAGAGGGTGATGCGTGACGGGAGCATTCAGTCTATTGATCAGTACACGACAGATAAATCACCCAGCCAAGGCTAGACTGTTCAATAAATCACGAACAATCCAGATTACCCATGGACCGCATCGACCTCCTCCAGGTCTTCGTGCGCGTGGCCGAGGCCGGCAGCTTCACACGCGCAGCCGACCGCCTGGGCCTGCCGCGCGCGACCATCTCGACGGCCGTGCAGCAGCTCGAAACCCGCCTCGGCTCTCGCCTGCTGCACCGGACCACGCGCCGGGTGGGCCTCACGCCCGACGGCGAAGTGATGCTGGAGCGTGCCCGCGCGCTGGTGGCCGACATGGAAGACATGGAGCAGCAGTTCCTGCCCGCGCACGGCCAGGTGAGCGGCCGGCTCAAGGTCGACGTGCCGAGCCGCATCGCGCGGCGGCTGATCGCGCCAGCACTCCCGGGCTTCTTCGAGCGCCATCCGGCCATCGAGCTCGAACTGGGCTCCAGCGACCGCGCGGTGGATCTTGTGCTCGAAGGCGTCGACTGTGCGCTGCGCGTGGGGCCGCTGGCCAGCAGCAGCCTGGTGGCACGGCCGCTCGGGCATTTCACGTTGATCAACTGCGCGAGCCCGGCTTACCTGGCACGCCACGGCACGCCGCGCACGCCCGCCGATCTGCCGCAACACATGGCCGTCAACTACGCCTCGCCGACCAGCGGGCGCGCGGCGCCGTGGGAATGGCAGCGCGACGGGGAAACCGCGAGCTTGCGCATGCGCAGCCAGGTGGCGGCGAACAATGCCGAGACCTACATCGCCTGCGCACTGGCCGGCCTGGGCCTGATCCAGATTCCGGCGTACGACGTGCGCGAGCACCTCGCGGCCGGCGAACTGATCGAGGTGCTGGCCGACGCACGCGCCGAGCCGCTGCCGGTGCAGCTCGTGTACCCGCACCGGCGCAACCTGTCGCGGCGCGTGCAGGCCTTCGCGGGCTGGCTCGAAACCCTGCTCTCCGATTCGCTCGACCCGCGAGCGATGTCGAAGACGGGTGGCGCGCGGGCATCGCGCAGATAGAGGCAAAGGCAGGCGCCCTGCCCGCTATTTCGCCTGGGCCCGTGCCGTGCGCTCGCGCACGAACGCCACGAAACGCGCCAGCGCCGGATGCGCGGCCTGTGCGGGCCACACGAGGCTTGTCTCGCAGGCCGGCAAGGCCACGCGGCGCCGCCCAACGCCCTTGAACTCGTCGACCTGCCGGTAGACGACGCCCGCGCGCCGGAACTGCATCACGCTGTGCGGCACCCAGGCAACGCCGATGCCGCCCGACACCAGATTGACGATGGTCTGCATCTGGATTGCCTCCTGCGCCACCTGCGGCACGCGGCCGGCCGCGTGATAGAGGTCGAAGACCGCGTCGTGCAGCGAGGGCACGATGCGGCGCGGAAAGATCACCAACGGCTCGGCCAGCACCTCCGCCAGCGGCACGGGCCGCGCGCGGGCGAGCCGGTGCTGCGCCGGCAGGGCCAGCACCAGCGCCTCTTCCTCCACCGGCAACCGGGCCAGCCCTGGCGGCGCCGCACCGGGCGAATGCAGCATCAGCCCCGCATCGATCTCGCCACGTGCGAAGGCTTCGAGCTGCACGTCGCCGGTGGCCTCGACCAGTTCGAGCGCCACCTCGGGGCACAGCACGCGGAACTCGCGCACCCAGGCCGGCAGTTGCTCGAAGCCGACGGTCGAGACGAAGGCGATGCGCACCCGGCCCACCTGCCCCGCCGCCGCTGCCCGCGCCCGGGCAGGCAACGCCTGCGCGCGGGCCAGCAGCTCGCGCACATCTGGCAGCAAGGCCTCGCCGGCCGGCGTGAGCGCCACGCGCCGCCGGGTACGGTCGAACAGCACCACGCCCAGCGTCTTCTCGAGCTGGGCAATGGCTTGCGTGACCGGTGGCTGCGTCATGTGCAGCCGTAGCGCGGCGCGGCCGAAGTGCAGCTCTTCGGCCACGGCGACGAACTGGCGCCAGGCCCGCAGGTCGATCAGGGCTTCATTCATATGCCAAGCATATTAATCTGTGCTTGAAAATGGATTGGAAGCAATCAATCAGAAGTCCGATACTTGGGCTCCCCCGATCTCCCCCACGATAGAAGAGACACCATGGACACCAAGCCAATCCAGATCAACCGCCGCAGCGCCAACATCGTCGAAGGCAAGAGTCGCGCGCCCAACCGCTCGATGTTCTACGCCATGGGCTACGAAGAGGGCGACTTCAAGAAGCCGATGGTCGGCGTCGCCAACGGCCACAGCACCATCACGCCCTGCAACTCGGGCCTGCAGAAGCTGGCCGACGCGGCCATCGCCGGCATCGAGGAAGCAGGCGGCAACGCGCAGGTGTTCGGCACGCCCACCATCTCCGACGGCATGGCCATGGGCACCGAGGGCATGAAGTACTCGCTGGTCAGCCGCGAAGTCATCTCCGACTGCATCGAGACCTGCGTGGGCGGCCAGTGGATGGACGGCGTGCTGGTGGTCGGCGGCTGCGACAAGAACATGCCCGGCGGCCTCATGGGCATGCTGCGCGCCAACGTACCGGCCATCTACGTCTACGGCGGCACCATCCTGCCGGGCCGCTACAAGGGGCAAGACCTGAACATCGTGAGCGTGTTCGAGGCCGTGGGCCAGAACGCCGCCGGCAACATGAGCGACGAAGACCTGCACGAGATCGAGAAGCGCGCCATCCCCGGCACCGGCTCGTGCGGCGGCATGTACACGGCCAACACCATGTCCAGCGCATTCGAAGCGCTGGGCATCTCGCTGCCCTACTCGTCGACCATGGCCAACCCGCACGACGAGAAGGCCAACTCGGCCAAGGAATCGGCCAAGGTGCTGATCGAGGCGATCAAGAAAGACCTGAAGCCGCGCGACATCGTGACCAAGAAGGCCATCGAGAACGCGGTGGCGGTCATCATGGCCACGGGCGGCTCGACCAACGCGGTGCTGCACTTCCTGGCCATTGCGCATGCGGCAGAGGTCGAATGGACCATCGACGACTTCGAGCGCATGCGCAAGAAGGTGCCGGTGATCTGCGACCTGAAGCCCTCGGGCAAGTACCTCGCGGTCGACCTGCACCAGGCCGGCGGCATTCCGCAAGTGATGAAGGTGCTGCTGAAGGCCGGCCTGCTGCATGGCGACTGCATCACCATCAGCGGCCAGACCATCGCCGAAGTGCTGAAGGACGTGCCGGACGTGCCGCGCGCCGACCAGGACGTGATCCGCCCCATCGACAAGCCCATGTACGCGGAAGGCCACCTCGCCATCCTGAAGGGCAACCTGTCGCCCGAAGGCGCGGTCGCCAAGATCACCGGGCTGAAGAACCCGGTCATCACCGGCCCGGCGCGCGTGTTCGACGACGAGCAGTCGGCGCTCAAGGCCATCCTCGACGGCAAGATCAAGGCCGGCGACGTGATGGTGCTGCGCTACCTCGGCCCCAAGGGCGGCCCGGGCATGCCCGAAATGCTGGCGCCGACCGGCGCGCTGATCGGCGCGGGTCTCGGCGAAAGCGTGGGCCTGATCACCGACGGCCGCTTCTCGGGCGGTACCTGGGGCATGGTGGTGGGCCACGTGGCACCTGAAGCCGCAGCCGGCGGCACCATCGCCTTCGTGAACGAGGGTGACTCGATCACCATCGACGCGCACGAACTCAAGCTCGAACTGAACGTGCCAGAAGCCGAGATCGCCAAGCGCCGCGAAGGCTGGAAGGCACCGGCTCCGCGCTACACGCGCGGCGTGCAGGCGAAGTTCGCGTTCAACGCCTCGAGCGCGAGCTCGGGCGCGGTGCTCGACAAGTTCTGAAATCCACCAGTCAGGCCATCATCCACGCGCCGTAGCCGAAGGCCAGAAACCCGAGGCCTACGATCGCGAGGATGCTGCGAGCCTGGAACTCCAGTGCCGGCGGCAGGTTTTGCACGAGAAAGTGCAGCATGGCGCCGGCGCCGATGGTCATGAAGCCCGCGCCAAACTGCTTCATCGGTTCCGGGTCGGGATAGAGAAACACCAGCGCGAAGCCGGCCAGGAAGACGATGTTGGCGAGTACAGTGCCGCGCGTGCGCCAGCGCTTCTGCACCGGCGTTGGCTCGCGCACAGGTGGTGGCCTGCTGCCGTAGCCGTACCTGCTGCGCCCCTCCTTCAGCGCCATGCCGATGAAGAACAAGCCGAACATGCTCGGAAACGCGCCGAAGATGCCGAGCCCCCAGACCCCGCCCCACATGTTCTGGAAATCGGCCACCAGCGCCTTCGAAGGGTCGGCCACGCTGTAGCGCACCTCCACCGCGTCGCCCCACTCCTTGCCCGACAGGCCGCCGCCCAGCCCCTTGACGCGGCGCTTCTGCCCGTCGGATGCGGTGTATTCGATGATGGGCGCGCGCGACACCGCGGTGCGGCCGTTGCTGTCCTTGCTTTGTTCGTCGACGAACTCGACCAGGCTGCCCTGCACGCTGGTGGTTCCGGCAATCGACTGGTAGCGGTGCCAGCCGATGGTGGCCGCGCCGTAGAGGCCGGCGAAGCCGATCACCAGCGCCCCGACACCCACGCCCCAGAAAAAGCTCTTGAGCCACCCCACGAGCCCGCCGAGGGCCGGGCCGAGCAGCAGGGACAGCCCGAAGACGATCAGCGCGTGGGTGGTGGCTTCTTCGTCCATGGCACTTCTGCTTGATGCATGCGGTGCCGGGACTTCGGCCGATGGCGCTGACTCAGCGGCGCGGGCGCTGCCCGTTGCCGGTCTTCATGCCCATGTTGGTCTTCTGGCGGTCGATGCGGTCCTGCTTGCGCCGCTCTTCCCGCTCGATGACCTTGCGCTTGGTATAGCCCGACGAATCGGCCCAGGCCCACCACGCGACGGCCATCGCGAACGGAGACAGCACGATCCACCAGCTCCAGCCGGCGACCATGCCTACTTCGAGATACTTGAGGGCCAGTCCAAGCAGGCCCAATGCCAGAAACCACATTGCGAATCCCTCCGGGTCGTACTGGCAACGCATCCGTACGCCGTGCACGGTGCTACCTACAATCGCGTTGAGTCGAATGTAACTCAGCCCTTACCAAATAGATCCCCCATGAAAAGAGTCTTGTTGTCGGCAGCTCTGGGCCTCGGCCTCGTAACGCTCGCCGCGCCCGCCTTCGCAGACCTGGCCCTGGCGACTTCGAAGAACTGCATGAGCTGCCATGCGGTCGAGCGCAAGGTGCTCGGCCCGTCGTTCAAGGACGTGGCCGCCAAGTACAAGGACGACAAGGGCGCCGTCGACACCCTTGCCAGCAAGATCATGAAGGGCGGCTCCGGCGTGTGGGGACCGGTGCCGATGCCGGCGAACAACCAGGTCAGCGAAGCCGACGCAAAGAAGCTCGCGGCCTGGGTGCTGTCGACGAAGTAGGCCCCTCGGGCATCACGCCTGCGGGTTGATGTCCGCCGGCACCGGCCGGCGCTCGATGCGGTCTTCGAGCTGGCCGATGTGCGCGGCCACGGTGTTGTCGGTCTGGTCCGAGCGCAGGCGGATCGCGGTTTCGAGCTGCTCCAGGCGAGCCAGCATCGCCGCCTGACGATCGGCGTTCTGCGCCATGTGCTTGTTCTCCTGCGCCTCCAGGAAATTGCGCAGCTCGGTGAAGCGCGAGGCCTCGGCCTTGTCCGCCAGGTCGCGCTGGACCTGCATTTCCTTGGTGTGGCGCTTGGTGTCGATCAGCACCGAGCTGTGCAGGTACAGCACGTAGACGAGGAAGAAAGCGGCCAGCACCACCGTCAGGCCCAGCATGATCAGGCCCAGCGGCGCCGAGACGGTCATGAAGCCCAGCCACACATCGGTGGATGCAGACAGCGTGCCCCAGTTCAGCGCGGCGAGCGCCGCGATGAGCAGCACGATGACAAAAAGAAAAGCGGATCTCACGCCCATGGGGGCCTCCTTCGGAAAGATCGAACACGTCGAAAACCCGTGCGCGTCGAGGCGCACGGTGGTTGCGACGGTTTTACCTCAGCGAAGAGCTCCGTTCGGTGCAGATGGCCGCATAGACGGCCATGTCCTACAGCACCGGTCAGTTGGTCTGTGACAACTGTTCCAAGATGGCCGGATTCTCGAGCGTCGAGGTGTCCTGCGTGATCGCCTCGCCCTTGGCGATGCTGCGCAGCAGTCGCCGCATGATCTTGCCGCTGCGCGTCTTGGGCAGGTTGTCGCCGAAGCGGATGTCCTTGGGCTTGGCGATGGGGCCGATTTCCTTTGCGACCCAGGCGCGCAACTCGTTGGCAATCTGCTTGGCTTCCTCGCCTGTCGGGCGTGCCCGCTTGAGCACGACGAAGGCGCACACCGCTTCGCCCGTCACGTCGTCGGGCCGCCCTACCACCGCGGCTTCGGCCACGAGGTCGGTCTTCGACACCAGTGCCGATTCGATTTCCATCGTGCCCAGGCGGTGGCCCGACACGTTCAGCACGTCGTCGATGCGACCGGTGATGCGGAAATAGCCTCGGTCGGCACTGCGTACAGCGCCGTCGCCGGCGAGGTAGATCGTGCCGCCCATCTCCTCGGGGAAGTAGCTCTTCTTGAAGCGCTCGGGGTCGTTCCAGATCGTGCGGATCATCGAGGGCCACGGCCGCTTGATGACCAGCATGCCGCCCGCGCCGTTGGGCAGGTCCTTGCCGGTCTCGTCGACGATCGCAGCCATGATGCCCGGCAGCGGCAGCGTGCACGAGCCCGGCACCAGCGGCGTGGCGCCCGGCAGCGGCGTGATCACGTGGCCGCCGGTCTCGGTCTGCCAGAAGGTATCGACGATGGGGCAGCGCTCGCCGCCGATATTGCGGTGGTACCACATCCACGCCTCGGGATTGATCGGCTCGCCGACTGAGCCGAGGATGCGCAGGCTCGTGAGGTCCCAGTTCTTCGGGTGCACTTTTTCATCGCCCTCGGCCGCCTTGATGAGCGAGCGGATGGCGGTGGGAGCGGTGTAGAACACGCTGACCTTGTGCTTCTCGATCATCTGCCAGAAGCGGCCCGCGTGCGGGAAGGTCGGGATGCCCTCGAACACCACCTGCGTGGCGCCGGCCGCGAGCGGACCGTAGGCGACGTAGGTGTGGCCGGTGATCCAGCCGATGTCAGCCGTGCACCAGAACACGTCTTCGGGGCGGATGTCGAAGGTCCAGTCCATCGTGAGCCTGGCCCACAGCAGGTAGCCGCCAGTTGCGTGCTGCACGCCCTTGGGCTTGCCGGTGGAGCCCGAGGTGTAGAGGATGAAGAGCGGGTGCTCGGCGTTGACTGGCACGGGGGCGCACTCGGTGCTCTGGCCCTTCAGCGCTTCGGCGAATGTCTTGTCGCGACCTTCCACGCGGTTCCACGCGCTAGGCGTGCGCTCGTACACGAACACCGTCTTGATCGACTCGCAGCCGCCGAGCGCGATGCCGTCATCCACGATGGCCTTGAGCGGCAACTCCTTGCCGCCGCGCAGTTGGTAATTGGCCGTGATGACCGCCACCGCACCCGCGTCGATGATGCGCTCCTGCAGCGCCTTGGCCGAGAAGCCGCCGAACACCACGCTGTGGGTGGCGCCGATGCGCGCGCAAGCCTGCATGGCGATCACGCCCTCGACCGTCATCGGCATATAGATGACGACGCGGTCGCCTTTCTGGATGCCCTGCGCCTTCAGCGCGTTGGCGAACTGGCTCACGCGGGCGAGCAGTTCCTTGTAGGTGACGTTGGTGACGGTGCCGTCGTCGGCTTCGAAGACGATGGCCGTCTTGTTCTCGACCGGGGTGCCGATGTGCCTGTCGAGGCAATTGGCGCTGGCATTGAGTTCGCCGTCGCCGAACCACTCGTAGAACGGCGCCTTCGACTCGTCGAGCGTCTTGGTGAAGGGCTTGGTCCAGTCCAGGTTGTCCTTGGCAAGGCGGGTCCAGAACCCTTCGAAATCCTGCTCGGCCTCCTTGCACAGGGCCTCATAGGCGGCCATGCCGGAAATGCGGGCGCCTTCGGTGGCGCGGGCGTCGGGCGGGAACACGCGGTTCTCGACCAGGACGGATTCAATGTTCTTCGATGCGCTGCTCATGCTCTATGTCTCCTGGATGGGTGCGGCCGTAATGTCGACGGGTCCACTTACGGGTCACTGACGGGCTTGCGAAGGTCAGATGTTAGTTCTCGGGGTTATCACGAGTGCGTCACTGGGGCACCTCTAGAATCCCCGGTCCCCAACCACCGCCTTGCCGATGTCCGCTCCCGAACCTTTCGACCCCCGGAACCCGCCCGTACCAGCCCGCGCTTCACCGCTGCGTCCCCTGCCCAAGCTGATCTTCGCGAGCCGCTGGCTGCAGCTGCCGCTGTACCTGGGGCTGATCGTGGCGCAGGCCGTGTACGTCGTGCACTTCCTGGTCGAGCTGCTGCACCTGGTCGAGGCCGCGTTCGGCAGCAAGGAAGCACTGCAGGCGCTCATTACCAGCATCGGCTACAAGACCACGGCGCCGGTCGGCACGCTCAACGAGACGGTGATCATGCTGGTGGTGCTGGCGCTGATCGACGTGGTGATGATCTCGAATCTGCTCATCATGGTGATCGTGGGCGGCTACGAGACCTTCGTGAGCCGCATGGACCTCGAAGGCCACCGTGACCAGCCCGAATGGCTGAGCCACGTGAACGCCTCGGTGCTCAAGGTGAAGCTGGCCACCGCCATCATCGGTATCAGTTCCATCCACCTGCTGAAGACTTTCATCAACGCGGACAACTACACCGACCGCGTGCTGATCGCGCAGACCGTGATCCACATCGCCTTCCTGTTCTCGGCAATGGCCATTGCCTACACCGACCGGCTGATGGCCCCGGCGCCTCACGCCGGCGACGGCCACTGAGCCTTGCCCCCTAGCCTGCGTGCGGCGCGTCCCACGCAGGCACTTCGGTGAATCGCTCGGCCAGGAAGTCGAGCATCGTGCGCAAGGTGGCCGGCATGTGCTTGCGAGAGGCGTACACGGCGTACATGCCCACCACTTGCGGCTCGAAATCGCCGAAGAGCCGCACCAGTTCTCCCTTCTGCAGCAGCTCCGACGTGAGATAGGTCGGCAGCATCGCAATGCCGGCCCCTGCCCTTGCCAGGTACATCAGGCTCGCCGCGTCGTTGGCGGAGACATTGCCATCCACAGCCACGGACACCGGCTCTCCGTTGTCCTTGCGCGTGAAGTTCCAGAGGCTGCGTCCAAAGTAGGAATGCGTGAGGCAGTTGCGCTGGGCCAGTTCTTCCACGCGCAGGGGTTTTCCGTGCTCCTTCAGATAGGCGGGTGAAGCGCAAACCACCGATCGGCACGTGGTGAGCCGGCGCGCGATCAGATTGGGGTCGATCTCTGCCGCTGTACGAATCGCGAGGTCGATGCGCTCGTCCACGAGGTTGACGGTTCGATCCAGCAACACCAGGTCAACCATCACGGCCGGATAAAGCCGCACATAGTCGGCAATCGCGTCGGCCAGTTGTGCCTGCGCAAACGAGGTTCCGGTGGTGATGCGCAATTGCCCGCGCGGCGCCTCGGCCGGATGCCGCACCGCGGCCTGCATGTCGCCCGTGAGCTCCAACACCTGGCGGCAACGCGGCAGCAGCTCTTCGCCAGCGGCCGTGAGGCTAAGGCGGCGCGTCGTGCGGTGCAGCAGGCGCGCGCCGGTCCATTGCTCCAGCTCGGCCACGTAGCGCGTGACCACCGGGCGGGACATGTCGAGCTTGTCGGCGGCGGCCGAAAGGCTGCCCGAATCGACCACGTTCACAAACACGCGCATGGCGTTCAATCGGTCCATTTGAACGATTTTAGGAATAAACAAGCGCGCAAATCGAGGTATTTCTTTCGAAACCAGAAACCTAAGATGCGGTTCATCCCATCCGATCTTTCGATCTTTCACAGGAGTCACTCATGAGCCACATCGCCATCATCGGCGCCACCGGACGCGCCGGCGGCCGCCTTCTGGAAGAAGCCCTGCGCCGCGGCCACACCGTCACGGCCATCGCCCGCAAGGCCACCGACAAGCTGGCAGGCCGCGCCAACGTGAAGGCCGTCGACCTCGACGTGCTCGATGGCGCAGCGCTCGAAAAAGCGCTGGCCGGCCACGACGCCGTGTTCAGTGCCGCGCACTTCTCCACGGTGCCGCCCGCGGCCATCATCGAGCCGGTCAAGCGCTCGGGCGTGAAGCGCCTGCTGGTGGTCGGCGGTGCCGGCAGCCTGTTCGCGGCGCCCGGCCTGAAGGTGATCGACACGCCGAACTTTCCCGATGCCTATCGCGCCGAAGCCTCGGCCGGCGGCGTGTTCCTCGACACGCTGCGCAACGAGAAAGAACTCGACTGGACCTTCCTGTCGCCATCCGCCGAGTTCGTCGAAGGCGAGCGCACCAGCAAGTTCCGCCTGGGCAAGGACGACCTGCTGGTAAGCGCCGAAGGCCGCAGCTGGATCACCTTCGAGGACTACGCAATCGCGTTCATCGACGAGCTTGAAAAGCCGGCGCACTCCCGTCAGCGATACACGATCGGCTACTGAAACAAAAAAGGACCCGACGAGGGTCCTTTTTCAATGGGCTGACCGAATCAACGGCCAGTCATGTTCTCCGGCACCACCCACTGGTCGAACTGTTCGGCCGTGAGGTGCCCCGAGGCAATCGCCGCTTCGCGCAGGCTCGTGCCTTCCTTGTGCGCCTTCTTGGCGATGTAGGCCGACTTGTCGTAGCCGATGTGCGTGTTCAGCGCCGTCACCAGCATCAGCGAACGCTGCACCAGCTCCGTGATGCGTTCGCGATTCGGCTCGATGCCCACCGCGCAGTGGTCGTTGAAGCTCACCATGCCGTCGGCCAACAGGCGCACGCTCTGCAGGAAGTTGTGCGCCACCATCGGGCGGAACACGTTCAGCTCGAAGTTGCCCGAGGCGCCGCCGATGTTGATGGCCACGTCGTTGCCGAACACCTGCGCGGCCAGCATCGTGACGGCCTCGCTCTGGGTCGGATTGACCTTGCCCGGCATGATCGACGAGCCCGGTTCGTTCTCGGGAATGCTCAGTTCGCCGATGCCGCTGCGCGGACCGCTCGCGAGCCAGCGCACGTCGTTGGCGATCTTGTTCATGCTGGCGGCGAGCGTCTTTAGCGCGCCGTGGGCGTGCACCAGCGCGTCGACGCTGGCCATCGCTTCGAACTTGTTCGGCGCGGTCACGAACGGCAGGCCCGTGAGCTTCGCCAGTTCGGCGGCCACCTGCTCCGCATAGCCCTTGGGCGCGTTCAGCCCGGTGCCGACGGCCGTGCCGCCCAGCGCCAGTTCGCTCAGGTGCGGCAGCGCGGCGCGCACATGCGCCTCGCCGTGCGCGAGCTGCGCCACGTAGCCCGAGAACTCCTGGCCCAGCGTAAGCGGCGTGGCGTCCTGCAGGTGAGTGCGGCCGATCTTCACGATGTCGGCGAAGTCCTTGGACTTCTGCTCCAGCGTGCCGCGCAGCTTGGCAATGGCCGGCAGCAGCTTGTGCGTGATGGCCTCGACGGCGGCCACGTGCATGGCGGTCGGGAACACGTCGTTGCTCGACTGGCTGCGGTTCACATCGTCGTTGGGGTGCACGAGGCGACCTTCGCCGCGCTCGCCGCCGAGGATTTCACTGGCGCGATTGGCCAGCACCTCGTTGACGTTCATGTTGGTCTGCGTGCCCGAGCCGGTCTGCCAGACCACCAGCGGGAACTCGCCCGGGTGCTTGCCGGCGATGACTTCGTCGGCGGCCGCCACGATGGCCTTGGTCTTCTTTTCGTCCTGCAGGCCCAGCGCGTGGTTGACCATGGCCGATGCGCGCTTGACCTGCGCCAGCGCCTTGATGATCTCGCGCGGCTGCTGCTCGCCGGAGATGTCGAAGTTCTGCAGCGAGCGCTGCGTTTGCGCGCCCCACAGCTTGTCGGCCGGCACGTCGATCGGTCCGAAGGTGTCGCGCTCGGCACGGGTCTTGGGGGAAGTCGTCATGAGAAAAAGCTCCGCAGGATCATGAAAGGTCGCGCCGCTCGGCGGGCGCGAGCCCGAGTATCGGCCAATAGGAATAGCTCGCATCTGACGGGGCCATTGGCTGGCCGCTGACATCACGATACGCCTCCCGCCTTGACCGCATCATGTCGAAAAGTTATGATCGAGGGCTTCTGACGACCAACAAGTCATGATGAGTTCGGGTTCCCCGCTCTCTTGAACTTGCAGGTCACCCCTTCACTACTCGCGGATCTCCGAATCCCGTCGCGGTGCAAGGTTCTCCCGCCGGGCCCAGCCCGGCAAACCGGCCGGATCTTTTCCGTCCCCATTGCCACGTCACGCTCATCCAGGCGGCGCCCCTCGACCAGGCCCGTTGCCCTGCGAATGAAGCATCCGGCGGGCACTGGCTTCGTCGCCATGTCGTCTTCAGTGCCTGTCGGCAGCCCATCCAATGGGCTGGAGCGTGGTCGCGTCGCCCTTGCGGGGGTGGCGATCTGTCAACCCCTCACCAAAGGAGCCCCGACGTATGGCCAAAGGAATTCTCATCGACCATGTCTTCAAGGTGTTCGGCGACGAGCCCGAACAAGCCCTGGAGCTGGTCCGGCAAGGTTTTTCCAAGAAGGAGATCCTGGCGCGCACCGGCCAGTCGATCGGCGTGTTCGACGCCACCTTCGAAATCCAGGCCGGAGAAATCTTCGTCATCATGGGTCTCTCGGGTTCGGGCAAGTCGACGCTGGTGCGCCTCTTGAACCGGCTGATCGAACCGACCGCGGGCCGCATCGTGATCGACGGCGCGGACATCAACGAACACTCCGACACCAAGCTGCGCGCGCTGCGCCGCAAGGACATCAGCATGGTGTTCCAGTCGTTCGCGCTGATGCCGCACATGACGGTGCGCGAGAACACCGCCTTCGGCCTCGAACTCTCGGGCACGGGCAAGAAAGAGCGACTGGCGCAGGCCGACCTCGCGCTCGCGCAGGTGGGGCTGGCGGGCTGGGGCGACAGCTATCCCGACGAGCTCTCGGGCGGCATGCAGCAGCGCGTGGGCCTGGCGCGAGCATTGGCCTCGGACCCGTCGATCCTGCTGATGGACGAGGCCTTCTCGGCCCTCGACCCGATCATCCGCACCGAAATGCAGTCGGAGCTGCTGCGGCTGCAGCAGGAGCAGCGCCGCACCATCGTCTTCATCTCGCACGACCTCGACGAAGCCATGCGCATCGGCGACCGCATCGCGATCATGAAGGACGGCCAGGTGATCCAGGTCGGCACGCCCGACGAGATCTTGCGCAGCCCCGCCAACGACTACGTGCGCAGCTTCGTGCGCGGCGTGGACGCGGCAGCCGTGTTCAAGGCGGGCGACATCGCGCGCAAATCGCTCACCGTGGTGTGCGAGCACCCCGAGCGCGGTGCGCGCGCGGCGCTCAAGCTGCTGGAAGACCAGGACCGCGACTTCGCCTACGTGACGAGTCCCAACAAGCGCTTCCTCGGCGTGGTGTCGGCGGACACGCTGCGCGGCGCGCTCGATGGACATTCAGGCCCGCTGGGGCTGCAGCACGCGTTTCTCAACGAGCTGCCGCGCATCGACGCCGAAGCCCCCGTGGCAGGCCTGATCGGCCAGCTCGCGCAGGCGCCGTGCGCGCTGCCGGTAGTGGCGAACGACGGCCGCTTCTGCGGTGCGATCAGCAAGACGACGCTGCTCAAGTTCCTCGACCGCGACACGCCGCCGATCGAGCCCGTCTTGCCCAACGCTGCCCCTGCTCTCGCCGCCGAGCCGCACTGAATTCACGAAGGACCTGAACGATGAACGACAACACACTTCCTTCCGACCTGAGCACGCCTGCCGCCCCTGCCTTCGTCGATCCGTGGGAAGCGCTCTCGGCCGCGCCCGACACCTCGGCCACCAGCGCCTGGCTCGACGCGCCGGTGAATGCCGCCCACCAACTTGCGGGACAAGCCGACGCTGCCACCAGCGGCTTCCAGCTGCACCGCCTGTGGGACGGCTCCCTGCCCGTCGAATCGTGGATCAACCAGGGCCTCGGCTGGGTGGTCGAGCACTTCCGCCCCTTCTTCCAGACCGTGCGCCTGCCCATCGACAGCACGCTGAACTGGGTGCAGGGCCTGCTCACCGGCCTGCCCACGCTGGCGATGATCGCCCTCATCGGCCTCTTCGCCTGGCAGTTCGCTGGCCGCGCGCTGGCCATCGGCACCACGGTGGCGCTGCTGCTCGTGGCCATGCTCGGCATCTGGCCCGAGGCGATGGTGACGCTGTCGCTGGTGCTGACCTCTCTGGTGTTCTGCATGGTCATCGGCTTGCCGCTGGGCGTGCTGCTGGCAAGCAGCGACCGGGCGCAGCGAATCATGCGGCCGGTGCTCGACGCGATGCAGACCACGCCGGCCTTCGTGTACCTCGTGCCGGTGGTGATGCTGTTCGGCATCGGCAACGTGCCGGGCGTGATCGTGACGATCATCTTCGCGCTGGCACCGCTGGTACGCCTGACCAACCTCGGCCTGCGCCAGGTGCGCCCCGACCTCATCGAGGCCGCGCGCGCCTACGGTGCTTCGCCCTGGCAGATGCTGGTGAAGGTGCAACTGCCGCTGGCCATGCCGTCGATCATGGCGGGCATCAACCAGGCGCTGATGCTGTCGCTGTCGATGGTCGTCATCGCATCGATGATCGCCGTGGGCGGCCTGGGCCAGATGGTGTTGCGCGGCATCGGCCGGCTCGACATGGGCCTGGCTACCGTGGGCGGGCTCGGCATCGTGCTGTTGGCGATCTCGCTGGACCGGCTGACGCAAGCCATGGGCAAGTCGCGCCGCAGCGCTGGCCGCCGCTGGTGGCACACCGGGCCGGTGGGCTTCGCGCTGCGCGTGCTGCAGCGCCTCGTGGGTTCGCCTTCGCAACCGGGCACCCAGCCGGTTCCCGCCCTGTCCACGCAAGCGCAATAAGCCGCACGGAGGAACACAACGCATGAAGAAAACCAGTTTCATCGCACGCGGCCTGCTGGCCCTCGCCTTCGTGGCCTCGGGCATGGCCGCCCATGCTGCCAACGACCTGCCCGGCAAGGGCGTTACCGTGCAGCCGCTGAAAAGCTCGCTCGCGGAAGAAGCCTTCCAGACGCTGCTGGTGATGCGCGCGCTCGAAAAGCTCGGCTACACCGTCGAGCCCATGAAAGACCTGGAGCCCGCCACCGAGCATCTGGCCATTGCCAACGGCGACGCCACCTTCATGGCCAACCACTGGAGCCTGCTGCACGCCGACTTCTACAAGAACAGCGGCGGCGACGCCAAGCTGTGGCGCAAGGGCGTGTACTCGGACGGCGCCGTGCAGGGCTACCTGATCGACCGCAAGACGGCAGAGCAGTACGGCATCACGAACATCGCACAGCTGAAGGACCCTGCCATCGCGAAGCTGTTCGACGCAGACGGCGACGGCAAGGCCGACCTGACTGGCTGCAACCCCGGCTGGGGCTGCGAGCTGGCCATCGAGAACCACCTGACGGCCTATCAGCTGCGCGACACCGTCACGCACAAGCAGGGCAGCTACGCCGCGCTGATGGCCGACACCATCGCCCGCTTCAAGCAGGACAAGCCGGTGCTGTACTACACGTGGACGCCCTACTGGGTGAGCGCCGTGCTGCGCCCGGGTACTGACGTTGTGTGGCTGCAGGTGCCCTTCTCGTCCTCTCAAGGCTCCTCGCAGGGCGGCAACGTCGACACGCAGTTGCCCAACGGCAAGAACTACGGCTTCCAGGCGAACCAGGAGCAGATCGTCGCCAACCGGGCCTTCGCCGAGAAGAACCCGGCCGCGGCCAAGCTCTTCGAGGTGATGAAGCTGCCGATCGGCGACATCAATGCCCAAAACCTGCGCATGAGCCAGGGCGCCAATACGCAGCAGGACGTGGAGCGGCACACCGACGGGTGGATCCGGGTGCACCGTCCTCTGTTCGACGGCTGGATAGAGCAAGCCCGAGCCGCAGCGCGGTAGGCGCGTCGGCTGAGATAATCGGGGGGCGTTTCACACTCCAAAAAACTCCCCCCACCATGACGACCACGATCCAGCAGGCCGACCTGATCGAATCGATCAGCGCCGCGCTGCAGTACATCAGCTACTACCACCCCGCCGACTACATCGCCCACCTGGCCCGCGCCTACGAGCGCGAGCAGAGCCCCGCGGCCAAGGACGCCATCGCGCAGATCCTGACCAACAGCAAGATGAGCGCCACGGGCCAGCGCCCGATCTGCCAGGACACCGGCATCGTCAACGTGTTCCTCAAGGTGGGCATGGACGTGCGCTGGGGCGGCTTCACCGGCAGCCTCGACGACGCCATCAACGAAGGCGTGCGCCGCGGCTACAACCACCCCGACAACACACTGCGCGCCTCGGTCGTGGCCGATCCGCAGTTCGACCGCAAGAACACCAAGGACAACACGCCCGCGGTGATCTTCACCGAGATCGTTCCCGGCAACACCGTTGAAGTGACGGTCGCGGCCAAGGGCGGCGGCAGCGAGAACAAGAGCAAGCTGGTCATGCTGAACCCCGGCGACAGCGTGGTCGACTGGGTGCTCAAGACCGTGCCCACCATGGGCGCCGGCTGGTGCCCGCCGGGCATGCTGGGCATCGGCATCGGCGGCACGGCCGAGAAGGCCGCGCTGATGGCCAAGGAAAGCCTGATGGACGACCTCGACATGCACGAGCTGCAGGCCAAGAAGAAGTCGGGCGCCGAGCTGAGCAAGGTCGAGGCGCTGCGCATCGAGCTGTACGAGAAGGTCAACGCGCTGGGCATCGGCGCACAGGGCCTGGGCGGCCTGGCCACCGTGCTCGACGTCAAGATCCAGATGTACCCGACGCATGCGGCGAGCAAGCCCGTTGCGATGATCCCCAACTGCGCGGCCACCCGCCACGCGCACTTCACGATGGACGGCAGCGGCCCTGTCTACCTCGACCCGCCGTCGCTCGACCTGTGGCCCGACGTCAACTGGGCGCCTGACGAGAAGAAGAGCAAGCGCGTCGACCTCGACAAGCTCACGCCCGCCGAAGTGGCAAGCTGGAAGCCGGGCGACACGCTGCTGCTCAACGGCAAGATGCTCACCGGCCGCGACGCCGCGCACAAGCGCATCCAGGACATGCTGGCCAAGGGCGAGAAGCTGCCGGTGGACTTCACCAACCGCGTCATCTATTACGTCGGCCCGGTCGATCCGGTCGGCGACGAAGCCGTGGGCCCCGCCGGTCCGACCACCGCCACGCGCATGGACGGCTTCACCGAAATGATGCTGGCGCAGACCGGCCTGATCGCGATGATCGGCAAGGCCGAGCGCGGCCCGGTTGCCATCGAGGCCATCAAGAAGCACAAGAGCGCCTACCTCATGGCCGTGGGCGGCGCCGCCTACCTCGTGAGCAAGGCCATCAAGACCGCCAAGGTCGTGGGCTTCGAAGACCTGGGCATGGAAGCGATCTATGAATTCGACGTGGTCGACATGCCCGTGACGGTGGCGGTCGATGCCGGCGGCACCAGCGCGCACATCACCGGCCCGGCCGAGTGGCAGAAGCGCATTGCCAGCGGCGAGTTCAAGACCATCATGATGGAAGAAGCTTGAGCGCTGTAGGCGTCTTCGACAGCGGAGTCGGCGGGCTCAGCGTGCTGGCCGCGCTGCGGGCCGAACTGCCGCACGAACGCTTCGTGTACTTCGCCGACACGGCCTATGCGCCGTACGGCGAGCGCGGAGACGCCTATGTGATCGAGCGCTCGCGCACCGTGGTCGAACACCTGCGGCGCGAGCACGGCATCAAGGCGCTCGTGGTGGCCTGCAACACGGCGACCACGGCCGCCATCCATCTGATGCGCGCCGAGAATCCCGACCTGCCGATCGTCGGGCTGGAACCTGGCCTCAAGCCCGCCGTGGCCGCGAGCCGCACGGGGCGCATCTCGGTGATGGCCACGCGCGGCACGCTGGCCAGCGCCAAGTACGCCACGCTGCGCGCCTCATTCGCCGGGTCGGCCGATGTGCGTCCCGTGCCCTGCGACGGGCTCGTGAAGGCCATCGAAGGCTTCGACTCGGCAGGCATCGCGGCACTGTGCGAACGCTACATGGCCGAAGCCGGCCCTTTCGGCGATGCGCCTGGCGAAGTCGACACGGTGGTGCTTGGCTGCACCCACTACCCGCTCGTGAAGGACGAGTTGCGCCGGCATGCGCCGGCCACGCTGCGGTTCATCGACACGGGCGTGCCGGTCGCGCAGCAGACGCGGCGCCTGTTGACAGCGGCGGGCCAGCTGGCGGACAGCGGCAGTGGCGGCCTGCTTCTGCAGAGCAGCGGCGACGTCGCCGTGCTCGAAGCCGCGGCCGCGCGATGGCTCGGGCTCCCTTCTGCTGCGGCCACGACCTGACCAGGTCCGAGTCATGCGTCTCCTGCGCCACGCCGCCCTCCTCCTGTGCCTCTCGGCCGCCGGCCTGAGCCACGCGGCCTGCGAGAGTGGCCTTGCCGAACGCATGCACGCCAAGCTGCATCCCAACCGCCCGCTCGACGAGCGGCTCGCGGCCTGCAAGGTCTGGCCGGCCTTTCCCGGACGCAGCATCGTCGTGCTGCCGATGCCGCGCGAAACCACCGACCGGGGCGCCAAGGTCTTCGACCTGGAAATCCTGCTGATCCAGCGCCCCGACAACGGCAACACCGATCGCGACACCGTCATCGGCCGGCTCGTGCAGCCCGAGGCACTCGACGAAGACGCCACCACGTCGATCCAGGACATCCGCATCGACACCTCGCGCTACGTGCTGTCGCCCGAGGCACGCGCCTTCGGCCTGCGCGTGCGCTACCGGGGCAGCAACGCGCCCGGCAGCCCTCTGGCCAGCGAAACCGTGCGGCTCTACGTGCACCATGGCAAGCAGTTGCGCCAGGTGCTGCAGGAGATCGAGCTCGATCACGACCACGGCGGGTGGGACTCCACTTGCACCGGCCACTTCGAGAAGCTGCGCACCATGCTGTCGGTCGGCAAGGGCAGCAGCAACGGCTTTGCCGATCTGCAGCTGTCGCGCACGCTGCTGCAGAGCCGTGCGCAGGAGCAGGAAGACCAGGGCTGCGTGGAAAAGGCACTGCCCGCGAAGTTCGACACGGTCACGCTGCGCTACGACGGCGAGCGCTTCAAGGTGCCGAAGTCGCTGCAACAACAGACGCCCTGACGGGCGCCTGACCCACGGCCGGTTTTTCACCGAGCCGTCACACTAAGGTAACAGGATGCGCGGTTTAGCCAAAAGAACTACCGCGCACAATGACTTCACTCTCCCAGACCCGCATCCCCTTCAAGCCCCTGTTGCTCGCCAGCGCACTCGCGTTGCTGCTGGGCGCCTGCGGCGGTGGTAACAATTCAGGCGGTTTCAGCGGATTCATTCCGCCCACCAGCACTGCGCCGCCACCGGCCCAGCCGCCCGCCGCACAGCCGGAACCCGACCAGCTCGTGTCGAAGGCACGGTTCACGCCCAATGCGGGCACCACCAAGGGATCGTCCGACGCATCGACTGCCATCGCGTTGCCCGACAACTTCATGATCGTGGCGGACGATGAGGCCAACGTGCTGCGCGTCTACCCGCGCGGCGGCGGTGCCGCGGTGAAGGAATGGAGCTACGAGCTCGAAGGCCCGAAGCTGGCCAAGGAGCTCGACCTGGAGGCCGGCACGCGCATCGGAGACACGCTGTACTTCACCGGCTCCAACAGCAACAAGAAGGACGGCGCCGACGCAGCCGCCGACCGCTCGCACCTCTTCGCAGTCAAGGTCAGCGGCACGGGCGCCGCCACCGCCTTCGACTATGTCGGCCAGTTCTCGCTGCTCGAAGCGCAGCTGATCGCCTGGGACACGGGCAACCTCCATGGGCTCGGCGCCAACCGCTTCGGTTTTGCCGTGTCCGCCGCGGCCGGCATCGCGCCCGAGCGCGTCGACGGCTTCTCCATCGAGGGCATGACCAGCGCACCGGGCGACACCGCCCTGTGGCTCGGCTTTCGCGCTCCGCAGACGGGCACTCAAGTACGCGCCAAGGCATTGATCGTGCCGCTGCAGAACTACGCCGCGCTGATGGCGGGCACCACCACGCAAGCCACCTTCGGCGCACCCATCGAGCTGGAGCTGGGCGGCCGCGGCATCCGCTCCATCGACAAGGGCACCGACGGCAAGTACCTGATCGTCGCTGGCCCGGCTGGCGCCGCCGTGCCCGAGGTGGACCGCAACTTCGCCCTGTTCGCATGGGACGGCAACCCGAACAGCGCGCCGGTGGAACTGTCGAACGACCTCGATGCGCTGCGCAAGGAAACCGGCGGCAGCTTCGAATCCACCGTCGAGGTGCCTGGCCCCGTGACGGCCGGCACGCAGGTGCAACTGCTGCTCGACAACGGCGACACCAAGTGGGACGGCAAGACGGCGTCGAAAGACCTGCCCGCCGCCGACCAGAAGTTCGACGGCTTCGTCGTGCGCCTTGGCAAGCCGTGGGTGGACACCGCCGCGCCGAAGCTGCAGAAGTCAATGCCGGCGGCCGGCCGCGTGGGCGTCAACCTCGACACGTCGATCACGCTGTCGTTCAACGAGGCCGTGCGCCTTGGCTCGGGCAGCATCGTGCTGCACAAGGCCGACGGCAGCGTGATCGAGACCTTCCACACCAACAGCCCCGCCGCGCGCCTGCAGGTGGCCTTCAACGTGCTGAAGCTGGTGCCGACTGCCCCGCTCGAGCTCAGCACCGGCTACTACATCACGGTGGATGCCAATGCCATCACCGACGCGGCTGGCAACGCCTTCGCGGGTATTTCCGATGCGACGAAGCTGAGCTTCACGACCACTGCCGGCGCCACACCGCTGGTGGCCGGCGACCTGCTCTTCATGGCAGCCAATGCCGAAGCGCCCGACGCTTATGCCTTCGTACTGCTGAAGGCCGTGAATGGTGGCACGCAAGTGCTGTTCACCGACCGCGACCGCAAGGCGGGCACGACCGAATTCGCCGGCATCACCAACGAAACAGCATTCTTCTGGACTGCGGACCAGAACCTGCCGGCTGGCACGATCGTGACCATCCAGACCGACGTCACCGGCAATCCGATTGCGGACAAGGGCTTCACGCTCGGATCGCCGGGCGGCATCGGCAAATCGGAAACCATCTACGCCATCGCGGGCGGCACCATCGCCGGACTGGACAACGGCCAGGCGGGACAGATCACCGCTGTCGGCAACCACCTCGCGACCATCACGCTGGGCGGTGCTGCGGGCACCATCCCCGACGCGGTCACGACGGCCGGCACAGGCATCAGCTTCACGGTGCTGCCCGCCAACCAGACCAACGCGATCTACAACGGCTCGCTCGACCGCTCGGACCTGGCAGCCTTTGCTGCCCGCGTGAAGGACCCGGCGAACTGGATCAAGCGCTACGCACCGGAAGTCGGCTATCCGCTGACCAACGACAGCCTGTTCGGCGACAAGCTGCCTTGATTGTTGGCTAGGCACGCAGCGCGGCTTGCCGGCCACGCTGCATGTCGATCGGCAGCAGCAGCAACAGCCCCGCCACAAACAGCACCGCGGTCGACAAGATCGCGATGCGCTGGTTGCCGCCGGTCATCCATGTGATGGCGCCGAAGCTCAGGGGGCCGACGATGCTCGCCAGCCGTGTCGCGAAGGTCCAGAGCCCGAAGAACTCTGCGAGTTGCTGCGGCGGCGCCAGATAGCCCGTCATGGCGCGACCGGCCGATTGACTCGATCCCATCGAGAGCCCTGCGATGGCGGCCGCCCACCAGAAGCCGCCCTTGGTCGTCACCAGCGCGGCGATCACGCAGACCGCGATCCACGCGACCAGCGTGCAGGCCAGCGAGACCTTGTGGCCGATGCGGTCCTGGATGTAGCCGAAACTGAAAGCGCCAAGCGCAGCCGCGATGTTGAGCACGAAGATCAGCACCATGGTTTCGCTCGCGACGAAGCCGATCACCTGCTCCGCGTAGATCGCCGCAAGCGTGATGGCCACGGCCACGCCGCCCTGGTAGCAGACCGTGCAGGCAAGCAGCCACATGAAGTCGCGATAGGCACGGGCCTGCCGGTATGTGGCGCGCAGTTGCTGCCATGCACCGCCCTGCTCCGCGCGGGCCGCCTGGGGCTTTGCGCGCTCGGGCAGCAACACGAAAGTGACGCAGGCGGCCCCACCGTAGATGACTGCCGTGATCAGCATAGTCACCGGCACGAAATGCGCTGCCGGCAAACCTTTCGATTGCGACCACAGCACATAGGCCAGGCAGATGCCCAACGCCAGCATGCCGCCGACGTAGCCGAAGGCCCAGCCCCATCCGCTGACCTTGCCCATGCCCTCTGCTGTGGCGAGTTCGGGCAGGAAGGCACCCGTGAGGGACTCGCCGTAGGAATAGAAGGCGTTGGAGACGATCACCAGCGCCATCGCCAGCGCGACACCGGATGCACCCGAAAAACCCGGCGTGATGGCAAGCGCCGCTGTCGCGAAGACGCAGCCGACGGTCGCGAAAACGAGCACCCGCTTCTTGGCCGCGCGCAAGTCGGCCCAGGCGCCGATGGCGGGCATCGTGAGCATCACGATTGCGTAGGAGGTACTGAGCGCCGCTGTCCACGCGAAGGCGGCCCACGGCGCGCCCTTGGCAATGCCACCCACGAAGTAGGCGGCGAACACGGCCGTGATGACGACCGTGGTGTAGCCCGAGTTGGCGAAGTCGTACATCGCCCAACCGAACACCTCGCGCTTGCGAACGCCCGGGCGCAGCGCGGAGGCGGGAAACAGGGCCATGCGGCCTTGGCCTTGGACCGGGGCGTGGGGTTGCTTAGTGCAGGTGACGCGGACGGCGACCGCCGCCATGGCCACCGCCGCTGCCGCCGCTGCCCGGTCCACCGGTGCCGCGCGGGCGCTTGCCGATTTCGAGCGAGTTCACCAGCGCGTCGAAACGATCGCTGAAGAGGCGGTCGATCTCGGAGACCACGCCACCCAGCTCGGCGCCGTCGAAGTGGCGTTCCATGAGGTTGACGACGTCTTCCACCAGCAGGTCGCGTTGCACCTGCATGATCGCGGCCGGGTTCGGGCCGACGAACAGCATCAGGAAGTCGTCGCGCGATTCTTCTTCGGGGTCGCCCTCTTCCTCGTCGAAGTCGGTGTCGTAGAAGGTGACCTCGATGGCCGCACCGCGTTCGGAGAGCTCGTTCAGGCCCATGCACATCTCGTCGAGCGCCTGGCGGAAATCTTCGTCGCCGGGCACGGTCCAGCACATCTGCAGCGTGTGGTCCTTCTGCTCGAAGCGGATGCCGGGTTCTTCTTCGTAGGTGCTCGTGGCACCGTCGGCCAGCGACTTGGCGCCGGCGTACTTCCAGAGCGGCTTGAGCGCTTCCTGGATCTGGTCGAAGGTGACGTCCGAACGCAGCGGCACGTCGCCGTGCACATGGATCTCAAATGGAGCGTTGTAGCGAGGCATCGAATGCTCCCTTGTAAGTTTGGTACCCGGAACGGGGGTCGAACCCGTATGCCCCGATTAAGGAAGCGGCGGATTTTAAGTCCGATGTGTCTACCAATTTCACCATCCGGGCGTCAGGTTGAACATCGACGATAACCCAAACAAAACAAGCCCCGGCAACGTGGGTTGGCGGGGCTTGGTAGTCGGAGTCGAATCTGGTTGAACCGAGAGAGTGGAGGCGCGACCCGGAGTCGAACCGGGCTAGACGGATTTGCAATCCGTTGCATAACCGCTTTGCTATCGCGCCACGCAGAAATACGAAATCGAACTAGCGAAAAAAAGGGAAGCTGTTGCTTCCCTTTTTCAAAACTGGAGCGGGAAAAGAGTCTCGAACTCTCGACCTCAACCTTGGCAAGGTTGCGCTCTACCAACTGAGCTATTCCCGCGTTTCGAGCCTCGAATTATATACCAGTTTTTCGAGGCTCCACAAGTTTTGCGATCAACCGGTCAGTGCTTGACCGAGCCTTCCGAAGCCGGCGCCCCTGCGCGTTGCTTGGCCAGTTCGGCCACTGCAGCTGCGGATGCAGCCACTTCTTCGTCGGACAGCGGTTCGGGCATTTTCTCGAGAGCGATCTCGAGCACCTTGTCGATCCACTTCACAGGCACGATCTCGAGGCCGTTCTTCACGTTCTCGGGAATCTCCTGCAGGTCCTTGGCGTTCTCTTCCGGAATCAGCACGGTCTTGATGCCGCCGCGCAGCGCGGCCAGCAGCTTTTCCTTCAGGCCGCCGATGGCCGTCACCTCGCCGCGCAGCGTGATCTCGCCGGTCATCGCGACGTCGCTGCGCACGGGAATGCCCGTGAGCGCCGACACGAAGGCCGTCGTCATCGCCGCGCCCGCGCTCGGGCCGTCCTTCGGCGTAGCGCCATCGGGCACGTGGATGTGGATGTCGCGCTTCTCGAACGCCTCGTCCTTGATGCCCAGGCGGCGCGAGCGGCTGCGCACCACCGTGCGCGCGGCCTCGACCGATTCCTTCATCACGTCGCCCAGCGAACCGGTGCGGCTGATCACGCCCTTGCCGGGCATGGTCACGGCTTCGATCGTCAGCAGGTCACCGCCGACTTCGGTCCATGCGAGGCCAACCACCTGGCCGACCTGATTCTGCTTCTCTGCGAGGCCGAAGCTGTACTTGCGCACGCCAAGGAACTCGTTGAGATTCGTGCCGTCGACCGTGACCTTGGGCGTGAACTGCTTGAGCAGCAGGCCCTTCACCACCTTGCGGCAGATCTTGGACAGTTCGCGCTCGAGCGAACGCACACCCGCTTCACGCGTGTAGTAGCGCACGATGTCGCGCACGGCCTCTTCGGTGACGAGGAGTTCTTCTTCCTTGACGCCGTTGTTCTTCAACTGCTTCGGCAGCAGGTACTTGATCGCGATGTGCGTCTTCTCGTCCTCGGTGTAGCCCGAGAGGCGGATGACTTCCATGCGGTCCAGCAGCGCCGGCGGAATGTTCATCGAATTCGAGGTGGCGACGAACATCACGTCGCTCAGGTCGAAGTCGACTTCCACGTAGTGGTCGCCGAAGGTGTGGTTCTGCTCGGGGTCGAGCACTTCGAGCAACGCGCTCGAAGGGTCGCCGCGGAAGTCCGTGCCCAGCTTGTCGATTTCGTCGAGCAGGAACAGCGGATTGCGCGTGCCGATCTTGCTCAGGCCCTGCAACACCTTGCCCGGCAGTGCGCCGATATAGGTGCGACGGTGGCCGCGGATCTCGGCTTCGTCGCGCATGCCGCCCAGCGCCATGCGGGTGTACTTGCGGCCGGTCGCCTTGGCGATCGACTGCCCCAGCGAAGTCTTGCCCACGCCCGGAGGTCCCACGAGGCACAGGATCGGCGCCTTGACCTTGTCGACGCGTTGCTGCACCGCGAGATATTCGAGGATGCGGTCCTTGACCTTCTCGAGGCCGTAGTGGTCGGCATTGAGCACGGCCTCGGCATTGGCCAGATCGTGCTTGATCTTGGTCTTCTTGCTCCACGGCAGGCCGATGAGCACGTCGATGTAGTTGCGCACCACCGTGGCTTCGGCCGACATGGGCGACATCAGTTTGAGCTTCTTGAGCTCGCCCTCGGCCTTCTTCAGGCCTTCCTTCGACATCTTCGCGAGCTTGATCTTCTTCTCGATCTCCTCGATGTCCGCGCCCTCTTCGCCTTCGCCGAGCTCCTTCTGGATGGCCTTGACCTGCTCGTTGAGGTAGAAGTCGCGCTGGTTCTTTTCCATCTGGCGCTTCACGCGGCCACGGATCTTCTTGTCGACGTTGAGGATGTCGACTTCGCGCTCGAGTTGCCCGAACAGGTTCTCCAGGCGCGCCTTGACGTCGTCGAGGTCGAGCACGGCCTGCTTGTTGTCGAGCTTGAGCGGCAGGTGCGCTGCGATGGTGTCCGCAAGGCGGCCCGGATCGTCGATGCTCGAGATCGAAGTCAGGATCTCGGGCGGAATCTTCTTGTTCAGCTTGACGTACTGGTCGAACTGCTGCATCACCGCGCGGCGCAGCGCCTCGACCTCGGTACCCTTCTCGCCGCCTTCGGGCGCCTCGACGGGCGTCACGTTGGCCGAGAAGTGCGTCTCGCCGTCGTCGATGCGGTTCACGCGTGCGCGCTGCTGGCCTTCGACCAGCACCTTCACCGTGCCGTCGGGCAACTTGAGCATCTGCAGGATGGTCGAGACGCAGCCGACCTCGAACATGTCCTCGACCGAGGGCTCGTCCTTGGCAGCGGCCTTCTGGGCCACCAGCATGATGCGGCGCTCCGCCTCCATGGCCAGCTCGAGCGCCTTGATGCTCTTGGGGCGACCCACGAAGAGCGGGATCACCATGTGGGGAAACACCACGACGTCGCGCAGCGGCAGCAGCGGCAGGTCGAGGGCTTCGGGAGGCAGAGGGGTATGGCCAGACATGCAGATCCTTCGCGTCTTTGGCTTTAGGCCTTTTTCGCCGCTTCGCGGTACACGAGCAGCGGGGGCTTGTTTTCGTCGATGGTCGATTCCTCGACCACCACCTTGTCGACATTGGTCGCGTTCGGCAATTCGAACATGGTGTCGATCAGCGACTGTTCAAGGATCGAGCGCAAACCGCGTGCACCGGTCTTGCGGGCCAGGGCCTTGCGAGCGATCGCCTTGAGCGCCGCAGGGCGAATCTCGAGGTCCACGCCTTCCATCTGCAGCAGCTTGGTGAACTGCTTCACCACGGCATTCTTGGGCTCGGTCAGGATCTGGACCAGCGCATCCTCGCTGAGTTCCGCGAGCGATGCGACCACGGGCATGCGACCCACGAGTTCGGGGATCAGGCCGAACTTGATCAGGTCTTCGGGTTCGACTTCGCGGAACACCTCGGTGATGCTACGTTGGGCCTTGCTCTTGACCGCGGCGCCGAAGCCAATGCCCGAGGCCTCGGTGCGGTTTTCGATCACCTTCTCGAGGCCCGCGAACGCGCCGCCGCAGATGAACAGGATGTTGGTCGTATCGATCTGCAGGAAGTCTTGATTCGGGTGCTTGCGCCCGCCTTGCGGCGGCACGCTGGCCATCGTGCCTTCGATGAGCTTCAGCAAAGCCTGCTGCACGCCCTCGCCCGACACGTCACGGGTGATCGAGGGGTTGTCGGACTTGCGCGAGATCTTGTCGATTTCGTCGATGTAGACGATGCCGCGCTGGGCGCGTTCGACCTCGTAGTTGCAGCTCTGCAGCAGCTTCTGGATGATGTTCTCGACGTCCTCGCCCACGTAGCCGGCTTCGGTCAGCGTGGTGGCGTCGGCCATCACGAAAGGCACGTCGAGCATGCGCGCGAGCGTTTGAGCCAGCAGCGTCTTGCCCGAGCCCGTGGGGCCGATCAGCAGGATGTTGCTCTTGCTGAGCTCGACATCGTCGCCCTTGGCCTTTTCCTTGTGGCGCAGGCGCTTGTAGTGGTTGTAGACCGCCACCGACAGCATGCGCTTGGCCGGCTCCTGGCCGATCACGTAGTTGTCGAGGTTGGTCTTGATCTCCAGCGGAGTCGGCAGATCGCTGCGTGCTTCACGCGCTTCTTCGCCCGCCGGGAGCTCGTCGCGGATGATCTCGTTGCAAAGGTCGATGCACTCGTCGCAGATGAAGACCGAAGGGCCCGCGATCAGCTTCTTGACCTCGTGCTGGCTCTTGCCGCAGAACGAGCAATAAAGCGTTTTTTCGCTGGAAGAGCCTTTTTTATCGGCCATGGACTTTTGCCTCGTGACAGGGTATGCACAATGATAACTAAACAAAAACGGCGTTTCCCGTGTGGAAAACGCCGTTTTTTGCCATTTGGCGCCACCGGCGCCCCGCAGCTTTAACCGCGCTTGGCGACGACCTGGTCCACCAGACCGTATTCCTTGGCCTCGTCAGCCGTGAGGAAATAGTCGCGCTCGGTGTCGGCCTTGACCTTTTCCAGCGGCTGGCCGGTGCGCTCGGCCAGGATGCGATTCATCTGGTCCTTGGTGCGCAGGATGTCGCGCGCATGGATCTCGATGTCGGTCGCCTGGCCGCGTGCGCCGCCCAGCACCTGGTGGATCATGATCTTCGAGTTGGGCAGCGAGAAACGCTTGCCCTTCTCGCCGGCCGCCAGCAGGAAGGCGCCCATGCTGGCCGCAAAACCGAGGCACATGGTCGACACGTCGGGCTTGATGAACTGCATGGTGTCGTAGATCGCCATGCCGGCGCTCACGCTGCCGCCCGGGGAGTTGATGTAGAACGAGATGTCCTTGTCCGGGTTTTCGCTCTCGAGGAACAGCAGCTGGGCCACCACGAGATTGGCCGTCTGGTCGTTGACCTCGCCCACCAGGAAAATGATGCGTTCCTTGAGGAGGCGCGAATAGATGTCATAAGACCGCTCGCCGCGGCCCGACTGCTCGATGACCATCGGAACCATGCCGAGGCCTTGAATTTCGTTTGCGATCATGAATTTTCTCTCCGGAAGATGGGATCGTTCACTGCTGTTTGCACTGTACGCCAGAGTGAAATGGGGCTCGTGCCGCAAAGCACAAGCCCCATTGGCGTAGCGGGCGACGGCGGAAATCAGCCTTGCTGTTGCGCCATCAGTTCGTCGAACGACACCGACTTTTCGTTGACCTTTGCCTTGCCCAGGACGAAATCGGTCACGTTGTTCTCGATGACAACGGCTTCGACTTCGGCCAGGCGGTTGTTGTCGCTGAAGTACCAGCGCACCACGTCGGCCGGCTTTTCGTAGCTGGCGGCCAGCTCGTCGATGTGGGCCTTGATCTGCTCGGGCTTGGCCTGCAGGTTGTTGGCACGCACCAGCTCGGCCACCACGAGGCCCAGGCGCACGCGGCGCTCGGCTTGCGGGCGGAACACTTCGTCGGGGATCGGAGCCTTGTCGGCGTCCTTGATGCCGCGCTGCTTGAGCTCGGCACGAGCGCCTTCGACCATGCGATTGACTTCCGACTGCACGCTGGCGTTCGGCAGGTCGAGCTCGGCATTGGCCACCAGGGCGTCCATCACGGCGTTCTTGTTGCGGGCCAGCAGGCGGAACTTCACTTCGCGCTCGAGGTTGCGCTTGATGTCGGCACGCAGGCCTTCGACCGTGGCTTCGGCGATGCCGAGCGACTTGGCCAGCTGCTCGTTGACTTCGGGCAGGTGCGAGGCTTCGATCTTCTTCAGGGTGACCATGAAGTCGGCTTGCTTGCCGGCCACGTCCTTGCCGTGGTAGTCGGCCGGGAACGACAGCGGGAAGGTGCGGCTGTCGCCGGCCTTCATGCCGCGCACGGCGTCTTCGAATTCCTTGAGCATCTGGCCTTCGCCGACGACGAACTGGAAGTCTTCGGCCTTGCCGCCCTGGAAGGGCTCGCCGTCGATCTTGCCTTCGAAGTCGACGGTCACGCGGTCGTCGTCTTGCGCAACAGCGTCTTGCGCGCGCTGGGCGAAGGTGCGGCGTTGCTTGCGCAGGATGTCGAGCGTCTTGTCGATCGCGTCGTCGCCCACTTCGGCCGAGAGCTTCTCGACTTCGGCGCCCGACAGGTCGTTGATCTTGACTTCGGGGAACACTTCGAAGACCGCGTCGAAGGCCAGCTCGCCTTCGGGTGCGTCTTCTTTTTCAGTGATGCGGGGCTGGCCGGCAACGCGCAGCTTGGCTTCGTTGGCGGCTTGCGAGAAGGCCTCGCCGACCTTGTCGTTCATGACTTCGTAGTGCACCGAGTAGCCATAGCGCTGGGCCACGACGTTCATCGGCACCTTGCCGGGACGGAAGCCGTCCATCTTGACGGTGCGCGCGAGCTTCTTGAGGCGCGAATCGACTTCGGACTGGATGGTGCCGACCGGCAGGGTCAGCGTGATCTTGCGTTCGAGCTTCTCGAGAGTTTCAACGTTCACGGTCATGATGTCTTCCTTGTGAGGGGGCTGGTGCGCGGGGCCTGCATCTTTTTATCAATACAGATCAAGGACTTACACGCGCTAGCGGGATTTAAGCGGAGGCACACGCGTGCCGCGCGCAAAACTGGGCAACCCGCGATTCTAATCGGCTGGAGACACCCCTTTTGGCCAGGCCGGGGGTCTGCACGCGGAGATTTCGCCTCCATCGCCTTTACAGTGGCTGCGATTCGCCATTGCCCACAGGAATGCCCATGCCCCTACAGCGACTGTTCGCCGCCCTCGCCTTCACCCTGATCCTCGTATTCGGCATGCCTTCGCCCGCGCTGGCCAAGACCGCGGGCGCGCCGGCGACGAAAGAGCCGACCATCCAGCAGATCTACGAAGCGGCGAACGGCGGCAGGATGGCGGAAGCCGACGCAATGATCGCGAAGGTGCTGAAGAACCATCCCAACAGCGCGAAGGCCCACTACGTTCACGCCGAACTCCTCGCGATGAACGGCAAGCTCGACGACGCCAGGGACGAACTGTCGCAGGCCAAGGAGCTGTCACCGGGCCTCAAGTTCGCGAAGGCCGACTCGGTCGCCAAGCTCGAACGCAAGCTCGAGAAGCCGGCCGAGATCAAGGCCGAGCCACCGCCGCCCGTGCCCAGCCCGGTCGCCGCAACCGCCCTTTCCCCCGAGAAGACGGACAACGCGTCGTCATCCGGACCAATCCCCTGGACACCGATCGGCATCGTGGCCCTTTTCATCGTCGCCTATCTCATCTTCCAGCGGCGCAGGCGCGCCACCACCTTTGATGCGCCTGCCGCCGCTGGCGCGCCACGGTTCTCCAGGCCCACCAGCGATTCGTCGATGGGCTATAGCAGGGCCGACGAAGACCGGGAGTACCCCGCCTCGGCTCCCGCAACCAGCCAGGGCCCGGGCATCGGCGGTGCGCTGGCGGCCGGGGCCGTGGCAGGTGTCGGCGCGGTGGTCGCGGGCGAAGTGCTGCGCCACCTGCTGAACGACCGCTCCGACGACCACAGGGGCAGCACCGTCAACATCTTCAACAACCACCGCGACAGCCACGGCAACGCCAGCATGGGCCGCAGCCTCTGGCCCTCGTCCGACCCGGAGCCCGAGCAGCAACCCGACCGCAGCTTCGTGGACAACGACTTCGGCATCAAGGACACGAGCTCGTGGGACGACTCGAGCAGCAGTGGCAGTTCCAGTTCCGACAGCAGCAGTGACAGCGGAAGCAGCGACAGCAGTAGCAGCAGCGATTGGTAGAAGGCAGAAAAGAAAAAGCCCCGTTCCTTGCGAAACGGGGCTTTTTCACTGCTCGATAGACGGGCTACATAGCAGGGCTGGTGCGCGGGGCCGGACTCGAACCGGCACGTTCTTGCGAACGTCAGGACCTAAACCTGGTGCGTCTACCAATTTCGCCACCCGCGCAGTGCCAATCTTTCAGGTGAATGCAAAAGCGGACGGTCCCTTTGCACCATGGAAGCCCATGGGCCAAAGACCATCCGCTTGAAATCGGTCAACTTTCGATTTTAAACGCTAATCGGCGCCTCTTTCGGCTCCCGCTTCACACGAAATGCCGCTGCATACATTGCCGGCAAGGCCAGCAGCGTCAGAACCGTAGCCACGATCAGGCCGCCCATGATGGCCACCGCCATCGGCCCCCAGAACACGCTGCGCGACAGCGGGATCATCGCCAGCACCGCCGCCGCGGCCGTCAGCACGATCGGCCGCAGCCGCCGCACCGCCGACTCCACGATCGCGTCCCACGCCGGCACGCCCGCCGCGCGGTCGAGCTCGATCTGGTCGATCAGGATCACCGCATTGCGCTGGATCATGCCCATCAGCGCGATCACGCCCAGCAGCGCCACGAAGCCGAAGGGCCGGTTCAGCACCAGCAGCGCGCCAGCCACACCGGCAATGCCCATAGGCCCGGTGATGAACACCAGCAGCGAGCGGCTGAAACTGTGCAACTGCAGCATCAGCAGCGTGAACACCAGGAACAGCATGATCGGCACGCCGGCCACGATCGAGGCCGAGCCCTTGCTGCTCTCCTCCACCGCGCCCGCCACCTCGATGCGGTAGCCGCCCTGTCCGGCCGCCACCCAGCCGGCTTCGAGCTCGCGCAGCTTCGGCAGCAGCTGCGCCGTCACGGTCGCGCCCTGCAGACCTTCGACCACGTCGCCCTGCACGGTGATGGCGTAGTCGCGGTTCTCGCGCCACATCACGCCCGGCTCCCAGGTGAACACCGGCTTGGCGATCTGCGTGAGCGGAATCGAACGGCCCGAGGTCGTCGGGATGTAGGCGTTGCCGATGTCCGAGATGGCCTGGCGCTCGTCGGGCGCCTGGCGCAGCACGATGTCGATCAGTAGGTCGTTCTCGCGGTACTGGCCCACGGTGGTGCCGCTGAACATGGTCTTGGAGGCCTGCGCGATGGCCTGGCTCGTCACGCCGAGCGCGCGCGCCTTGGCCTGGTCGATCTCGAGGCGAATCACCTTCACCGACTCGTTCCAGTTGTCGTTCACGCCGCGCATGTTGGCGTTGTCGCGCAGCACGGCCTTCACTTCGTCGGCATGGCCGCGCAGCAGCGCCGGGTCGGGGCCGATCACGCGGAACTGCACCGGGTACGGCACCGGCGGCCCGTTGGGCAGCAGCTTGACGCGGCCGCGCACCTCGGGAAACTCCTGCGCCAGTACCAGCGGCAGCTTGATGCGCAGCGTCTCGCGCACCTTCAGGTCCTTGGCGAGCACGATCAGCTGCGACACGTTGGTCTGCGGGAACACCTGGTCCAGCGGCAGGTAGAAGCGCGGCACGCCGGAGCCGATCCAGGTGCTGACCGTCTTCACGCCGGCCTCCTGCATCACGCGCTGCTCGACGCGCTTGGCCACCTCTTCGTTGGCGGCGAAGGAGGTGCCTTCAGGAAACCAGAGGTCGACCAGAATCTCGGGCCGGCTCGAATCGGGGAAGAACTGCTGCTGCACCTTGCCCATGCCGACGATGCCGAGCGCAAAGATCAGCACCGTGGCGCCGATGGTCATCCAGCGGTGCTGCACGCACCAGTTCACCGTGCGGCGGAAGACGTTGTAGAACGGTGTGTCGAACAACTCGTGCGGCGGTGCATCGGGGTCGTGCGGCTTCACCTTGAGCAGCAGCGTGCCGAGGTACGGCACGAAGTACACCGAGACGATCCACGACAGCACCAGCGCGATCACCGTCACCGCGAAGATCGCGAAGGTGTACTCGCCCGTCACCGACTTGGCGATGCCGATCGGCAGGAAACCCGCCGCGGTAATG
Source organism: Variovorax sp. GW821-FHT09D05 (assembly GCF_059416325.1). NCBI lineage: Bacteria > Pseudomonadati > Pseudomonadota > Betaproteobacteria > Burkholderiales > Comamonadaceae > Variovorax > Variovorax sp. GW821-FHT09D05. The sequence continues at coordinate 384,547 of NZ_JBWKOZ010000003.1, forward strand.
AGCGTGCCCGTGAGCATCGGCTTGGCCGTCACGTCGTAGGCGAAGGTGGCGGCGCGGACCTTGTCGTAGCCCTCTTCCATCTTCCGCACCATCATCTCGACCGCGATGATGGCGTCGTCCACCAGCAGCCCGAGCGCGATGATGAGCGACCCCAGCGATATCTTGTGCAGCCCGATGCCGAAGTAGTTCATCGCCAGGAAGGTCACGGCCAGCACCAGCGGAATGGTGATTGCCACCACCAGCCCCGGGCGCATGTCGATGTACCAGCCGAAGCGCCCGCCCTTGTGCAGGCCGAGCGAGATGATGCTCACGGCCAGCACGATGGCCACGGCCTCGATCAGCACGCCGACGAATTCGTTGACCGAACTCGCCACCGACACCGGCTGGTCTTGCACCTGCGCCAGCTTGACGCCGGCCGGCAGGCGCTGGTCGATGGTCGCGGTGGTGGCCTTCAGCGCCTTGCCCAGCGCGATGATGTCGCCGCCCTTGGCCATCGACACGCCCAGGCCAATCACTTCCTTGCCCTGGTGGTGCATCTTGACCGACGGCGGATCGATGTAGCCGCGGTGGATGTCCGCAATGTCGCCGAGCTTGATCTGGTTGCCCGAGCTGCCGCGGATGGGCATCTCGCGCAGCTGGTCGACGCTGGTGAACTGGCCCGCGACGCGCACCTGCACCACGTCCTGCGGCGACTGGATCGTGCCCGCGCTCTCGATCGCGTTCTGCGAACCGAGCTGCGCCAGCACCGCGTTGAAGTCGAGCCCCAGCTGCGCCAGGCGCTTCTGCGAGATCTCGATGTAGACCTTCTCGTCCTGCACGCCGAACTGGTCGACCTTGGCCACGTCCTTCACGCGCAGCAGCTGCTGGCGCACGTCGTCGGCCAGCGTCTTGAGCTCGGCGTAGCTGAACCCGTCGCTCTCCAGCGCGTAGATCACGCCGTAGACATCGCCGAAATCGTCATTGAAGAACGGCCCCTGCACGCCGGCGGGCAAGGTGGCGCGCATATCGCCGATCTTCTTGCGCACCGTGTACCAGACGTTCGCGACCTCGGTGGACTTCGACGAGTCCTTGATGTTGAAGATGATCTGCGACTCACCCGGCTTCGAGTAGCTGCGGATCTTGTCGGCGTACGGCGCTTCCTGCAGCGTGCGCTCGAGCTTGTCGGTGACCTGCTCGGCCACCTGCTGCGCGGTGGCGCCGGGCCAGTAGGTGCGCACCACCATCGCGCGGAAGGTGAAGGGCGGATCTTCGTCCTGGCCGAGCTGGAAGTACGCGAAGGCACCCAGCACCATCAGCACCACCATCAGGTAGCGCGTGAGGGGCGCGTGGTCCAGCGCCCATTTGGAGAGGTTGAAGCCGGCGGGCTTTTCAGTGGGAGTCGCTGCGCCGCCGCTCATTTGCCGGCACCCGCTGCGATCTCCTTGTTCGTCGCAGCGACAGCCGCGACGGGCTGCGCCGATTCCTTCGCACCGGCATTGGCGGCGGCCGCTGCCGCCTCCTTGGACTGGTAGATGGTGACCTTCTGCCCCGGCGACAGCACGTGCACGCCAGCGGCCACGACCATCATGCCGGGCGCAATACCGCCGGCGATCACAGCCTCATTGCCGTCGGCCGTGGCCACCTGCACGGTCTGCGAACGCACCGTCATGGTCGACTTGTCGAGCACCCATACGGCCGAGCCCTTGCCTTCCTGGCGCAGCGCGCTGGTCGGCAATTTCATCACCGTGGTGGTGCCATGCGCGAGCGCCTGCGGACGCGCATAGACCGTGGCGCCGAGCGGCGGCGAGGTGGCCGCGTCGATGGCGACCTTGACCGAGTAGGTGCGCGTCACCGCGTCGGCGCTGGCTGCCACTTCGCGCACCTGGCCCTCCAGTTCGTTGCCGCCCGACCAGCCACGTACCGTGACGGGCGAGCCGGCCTTGATCAGCGTGGCGCGGTCTTCAGGCACCGCGAACACCACGTCGCGCGCGCCGTCCTGCGCAATGCGAACGACCGGCGTGCCGGCCTGCACCACCTGGCCCGGTTCTGCCTCGATGGCGGTGATGATGCCGGCCACGTCGGCCACCAGCGTCGTGTAGTTGGCCTGGTTGCCCTGCGAGGCGAGCTGCGCCTGGGCCTGCTCGAGCTGGGCCTGCGCGGCCTTCCAGGTGGTCTCGCGGCGCTCCAGTTCGGCGCCGCTGATGAAGTTCTGCGCACGCAGCTCGGCGTAGCGCTTGAGATCGGCGGCCGCGAGGTCGCGATTGGTCAGCGCGGCGGCCTGCTGGGCTCGTGCGGCTTCAGCGGCGAGGCGGTAGTCCTGCGGATCGAGCTGTGCCAGCACCTGGCCGGCCTGCACGTGCTGGCCGAGTTCGGCCTGGCGCTTGGTGATCTTGCCCGCCACGCGGAAGCCAAGGCGCGATTCGACACGCGCGCGCACCTCGGCAGAAAACTCGGGCTGGGCATCGAATTCGCTCGCCCCGACGGTCACGAACTTGACCGCGCGAACGGGGTCCTCGGCCGCAGGCTTCGGCGAACAGCCGGCCAGAAAAATGGCGGGAAGCAGCAACCAGGCGGCGCGGCGGACACGGGACGAGAGGACGGCGGAGGCGGTCATGAAACACCCTGGAAAGGACGAACCGGATCATTACTGACCCACTGGTTAGTAATTTAGGGTAAACGTGAACTACTGTCAATGACCCGCCGGTCACTAGGTGCGTTGACCCATCTCCACAAGCCGGTTGTCAGGCAGCTCGAAGTAGTCCGAAGCCCGCCCCGCGTTGCGCTGCAGCCAGCCGAACAACACACGCCGGACCGGGTTCATGCCCGGCAGGTTTTCCTCGCCGACCGAGGCGCGCGAGACGAAGTAGGACGTCTTCATCGAATCGATCGCCAACGTCTTCTGGTACGCCAGGATGCGGATGAACTCGGGCACGTCGGGCCGCTCCATGAAGCCGTGGCGCGCCGTGACCATCCAGATGCCTTCCATCAGCTGCTCGGCCTCGATGCGGATGCGTGCATCGACGCGCGGGGTGTCGCAGGGCAGCACGCGCAGCACGATCACCTGCTCGTGCAGCACCTGGTTGTGCTTGAGGTTGTGCAGCAGCGCATGCGGCACCGCAGTGGCGTCGGGGTTCAGGAACACGGCCGTGCCGCTCACCCGGTGCGGCATGTGCAACGCCAGCGATTCGACGAACGGCCGCAGCGGCAGGCTCTCGGCCGCTGCGGCCTCCAGTCCCAGCCGGCGCCCCTTGGCCCAGGTGGTGAAGACCACCATCACCACGGCCGCCACCGCCAGCGTGAGCCAGCCGCCCTCGGCCACCTTCAGGCTGTTGGCAATCACGAAAGTCAGGTCGACCACCGCGAAGGCCGCCACGCCGACCACCACCGCCACCTTGTTCCAGCGCCACAGACCCCAGGCCACGATGCCTGCCAGCAGCGTGGTCGTCACCATCGTGATCGACACCGCGATGCCGTACGCAGCCGACAGCGCACCAGAGCTGCGGAAGCCCAGCACCAGCAGCAGCACGCCCACCATCAGCAGCCAGTTGACGGCCGGCACGTAGATCTGCCCGATGGCCGTGCCCGAAGTCTGTATCACCCGCATGCGCGGCAGGTAGCCCATGCGCATTGCATGCGCCGTGAGCGAGAAGGCGCCCGAGATCACCGCCTGCGAGGCGATCACCGTCGCCATCGCGGCCAGCACCACCATCGGCAGCACGCCCCACGCGGGAAAGAGCCGGAAGAACGGGTTGTCGATGGCCGCAGGGTTCGCCAGCACCAGCGCACCCTGCCCGAAGTAGTTCAGCACCAGCCCCGGCAGTGCGATGAACATCCACGCCAGGCGAATCGGCTTGGCGCCGAAGTGCCCCATGTCGGCATACAGCGCCTCGCCGCCCGTGAACGCCAGGAACACCGCGCCCAGCACCGCCAGCGACTGCGCCCGATGCTCGACGAGAAAGCCGAGGGCGCGACGTGGGTCCAGCGCCGCCAGCACCTGCGGCTGCTGCAGCACCTGCCACAAGCCGGCTGCCGCCAGCACAACGAACCACAGCAGCATGACCGGCCCGAAGATCTTGCCGACCACGCCCGTGCCCTTCTTCTGCACCATGAAGAGCGCAACCAGGATCACCACCGTGATCGGGATCACCGCGCGCTGCAGCACCGGCGCCTGCACCTCCAGCCCCTCGACTGCCGACAGCACCGAGATGGCTGGCGTGATCAGGCTGTCGCCGTAGAACATGGCCGCCCCAACCAGGCCCAGCATGCCGATGACGCTCCACACCCACGGCTTGGTCTTGGGCCCCGCAACCGCGCTGCGCGCCAGCGCCTGCAACGCCAGGATGCCGCCCTCGCCGTCGTGGTCGGCGCGCAGCACGAACACCACGTACTTCAGCGTGACCACGAACATCAGCCCCCAGAAGATCAGCGAGAGCAGGCCCAGCACCGAATCGGGCGAGAACGGCACGCCGTGCTCGGGGTTCATCGTTTCCTTGAAGGCGTAGAGGGGCGAGGTGCCGATGTCGCCGAACACAACGCCCAGCGCCGCGATCATGAGCGTGGGCCCCTTCGGATGCGCCGCCTCGCCGTACGCTGAAACCTGGGGCCCGGAAGCCGAAGCGGATGCTTTCATGAAGCAGAAGTTCAAAGTGGCGACGCTGCGAGCATAGTGCCGGGGCTTTGCATCGTCGCTGACAATCGTGGCGTGTCCGCCACTCCCCACCTCGCTGCGCCGCCTGCGCACTACGAAAACTTCCCCGTCGCCTCGTGGCTGTGCCCGCCGCACCTGCGACCGCCGATCGCGGCTATCTACCACTTCGCGCGCACGGCCGACGACATTGCCGACGAAGGCACCGCCTCGCCCAGCGAGCGCTTGGCCGAGCTGCACGCCTACCGTGAAGAACTCGCCGCCGCCGCCCGGGGCGAAGTGCTCCCGTCGTCGCGCTGGCCGCACGTATTCGGCCCGCTGGCCCACAGCATCGCCCAGTACCGCTTGCCCGAAGACCTGCTCGCCGACCTGCTGAGCGCCTTCATGCAGGACATCGAGAAGACCCGCGACCGCGGCACCTACGCCGACCGCGCCGAACTGCTCGACTACTGCCGCCGCTCCGCCAACCCCGTCGGCCGCCTGTTGCTGCATCTCTACGGCGTGCACGACTCCGAGGCGCTGGCGCAGAGCGACGCCATCTGCAGCGCACTGCAGCTCATCAACTTCTGGCAGGACCCGAGCGTCGACCTGCCGCGCGACCGCTTCTACTTTCCGCTGACCGACTGTGCCCGCCGCAAGATGACGCGCGAAAACTTCAAGGTCTTTGCGCCGCTCTCGAACGCCCCGCCGCCGCAGGAGGCTATCAATCTGATAGCAGTCGTATCGCACTGGGCCCGCGAACTCATGCACGAAGGTGCCCCTCTCGTGCACCGCCTGCCCGGCCGCGCCGGCTGGGAGCTGCGCCTCGTCGTGCAGGGCGGCCTGCGCATCCTCGACAAGATCGAGGACCTGGGCTTCGACACCTTCTCGCAGCGCCCCACCATCGGCAAGACCGACGCGCCCGTGCTGCTCTGGAAGGCCATGCGGATGCGGAGACAATGGCGGCCCATGAAAGCAGCGCCTCCCCGATGAATCCCGAGCAATACGTGCAAGACAAGGCCGCCGCCTCGGGCAGCAGTTTCTATTACGCCTTCCTGTTCCTTCCCAAGCCGCGCCGCGCCGCGATCACGGCCTTCTATGCCTTTTGCCGCGAGGTCGACGACGTGGTCGACGAGGTCACCGACCCCGGCGTGGCCGCTACCAAGCTCGCCTGGTGGCGCACCGAGGTAGCCCAGTCGTTCGCGGGCACGCCGCGCCATCCGGTCATGCAGGCGCTGATGCCGCACACCGCGGCCTACGGCATCGAGGCGCGCCAGCTCCACGAAGTGATCGACGGCTGCCAGATGGACCTGGACCAGACCCGCTACCTCGACTTTCCCGGCCTCGCGCGCTACTGCCACCTGGTGGCCGGCGTGGTCGGCGAAGTCGCGGCGCGCATCTTCGGCCAGACCGACCCGAAAACCACCACCTACGCCCACAAGCTGGGCCTGGCGCTGCAGCTCACCAACATCCTGCGCGACGTCGGCGAAGACGCCCTGCGCGGGCGCATCTACCTGCCGGTGAACGAACTGCAGAAGTTCGACGTGAAGGCGCACGAGATCCTGAACCGCGTGCACTCCGAGCGCTTCGTCACGCTGATGAAGTTCCAGGCCGCGCGCGCGCACGTGGCGTATGACGAAGCGCTCGCCCTGCTCCCGCTCGCCGACCGCCGCACGCAGAAGCCGGGCCTGATGATGGCCAGCATCTATCGCACGCTGCTGCGCGAGATCGAGCGCGACGACTTCCAGGTGCTGAACCAGCGGGTGAGCCTGACGCCGGTGCGCAAGTTCTGGCTGGCGTGGAAGGTCCAGGCGCTCGGGCGCATCTAGTCTTGAAGAAGACAGCTGTCATCGGTGCCGGTTGGGCCGGCCTCGCCTGCGCAGTCGAGGCCACGCGTCTCGGTCACGCCGTCACGCTGTTCGAAGCGGCGCACATGCCGGGCGGCCGCGCGCGGCGGGTCGACAACATGCACGGGCTGGCGCTCGACAACGGGCAGCACATCCTGATCGGCGCGTACACCGCCACGCTGAAGCTCATGCGCGATGTCGGCGTCGATGTCGACAGCGCGCTGCTGCGCCTGCCGCTCTCGCTGCGCTTCGCCGATGGTGGCGGGCTCAAGCTGCCGCGCCTGCCCGCACCGCTCGACCTGCTGGCCGGCATCTTCGCGGCTCGCGGCTGGACGTGGCGCGACAAGTCTTCGCTGCTGCGCACGGCGATCGGTTGGCGGCTCGCGGGCTTTCGCTGCGCCGCAAGCACCACTGTCGCCGACCTGTGCACCGGCCTCACGCCCCGCGTGATGCAGGAGCTGATCGAGCCGCTGTGCGTCTCGGCCCTCAACACGCCCGTGGCGCAGTCGAGCGGTGAAGTGTTTCTGCGCGTGCTCAAAGACGCCCTCTTCAGCGGCAGCGGCGGCGCCGACCTTCTGCTGCCGCGTGCTGACCTGGGCGCACTGCTTCCCGACGCGGCGATCCGATGGCTGGCGCAGCACGGTGCCGTGACGCGCATCGGTGCCCGCGTGCGCGCCATCGCCCCCGGCGGCGCGCAATGGCGCGTCGACGATGAAGTCTTCGACCAGGTCGTGCTGGCCTGCGCGCCGTGGGACGCCGCCCGGCTCGTCCGTGCGTCTGGCCTGCAAGCGGATGCCTGGTGCGACACCACTGAAGCCCTGCGCTTCGAAGCCATCGCCACCATCTACGTGCGCGGCGCCTCACCACTTGCAGAACCGATGCTCGCGCTGCGCAGCAACCCGGCCACGGCACCGGCGCAATTCGCGTTCGACCGCGGCCAGCTCACCGGCCTGCAAGGCGTGCTCGCGATGGTCGTGAGCGCCAATGAAACACCGCGCGAGGTGCTGGAAGAACAGGTAGTCGCTCAAGCGGCCGCACAGTTGGGCCAGACAAACCTGCAGCTCGTGCAGACAGTGGTAGAGAAGCGCGCCACCTTCGCCTGCACGCCCGCACTTTCGAGACCCGCTTCGGCCATCGCCCCCGGCCTGCAGGCCTGCGGCGACTACATCGAAGGCCCCTACCCGGCCACGCTCGAAGGCGCGGTACTCAGCGGACTGGCAGCCGCGAAAGCATTGGCGACCTCATGACGACCGAACTGCGCTATCTCGATTTCGACTACAGCGAAGATACCGAAGGCCACGGCACCTTCGATGCGATGGCATCCACCACGCCCGACAAGACGCCCGAGGTGCAGGCCGAAATCGCGCAAGTGCTCGCCTGGGCCGAAGCCACCTTCCCCGATGCCCGCGGCGCGCTTGAAGAAGGCGCAATGTGGGACTACGACCTGCAGCAGATGCAGGAAGAAGACGCGCGCTTCGTCACGCACACCCTCTCGCTCAGTGGCACAGCCGATTTCTGCGCGGCACTGCGCGAGCAGTTCGCGCTCGACTGAGCAAGAAGAAAAGAATCAGGCCGTCTTGTTGGGCAAGCGCAGCAGGCTCAACCCCAGCAACACGAACGCGCCACCCGACAGCTTGTTGAACAGCCGCGTGCGACGCGGGTCCGACAGCTGCTTGCGCAGCAGACGCGCCAACAGCACGTAGAACGCATGCGACAGCACCGAGGCAGCCGCAAAGGTGGTCGTCAGCACCGCGAACTGCATGGCGAGCGGCGCGTCCTGCGTGAGGAACTGCGGGAACAGCGCCGAGAAGAAAAGAATGCCCTTGGGATTGGTCAGCGCCACCGTCAGGCCATGCCCGAACAAGCGCCAGCTCGAACGCGGCGAGGCCGCTGCCGACGAGCCCTGCAGGTCGGCGAACACGCTGCCCTGGCTGCGCCATTGCTTGATGCCCAGGTAGATCAGGTAGGCCGCGCCGGCCAGCTTCAGCATCATGAAGGCATGAGCCGAGGTCGAGAGCACCACGCCCAGCCCGGCCATCGCAGCGGCCGACACCATGAACAGGCCCATTGCATTGCCAAGCGAACTGATCATTGCGCGTCGCGGGCCCACGCTCATCGAATTTGAGACCGCGAGCAGCACCGCCGGTCCAGGCGTGAAAGCGACAAGCAGCGTGACGCCGCAGAAGATGAGCCAGTTGGAGAAATGCACTTTGGAGTTCCTGCCCGGCGCGAGGCCGCAAGACGTTGAGACAGACGGGAAACTATAGTCAGCCCGGCGAATCGCTGCAGACGCTGCGCCAATACCCCTCATCAGCCCACCTCACGGAACAGACACCCATGGTCACCTGCTACTTGCGCTACATCGTCGATCCCTACAAGCTCAAGGAATTCGAGCACTACGGCAAGCTCTGGATCCCGCTGGTCGAGAAGTTCGGCGGCCAACACCATGGCTACTTTTTGCCGTCGGAGGGCGCGAACGACGTGGCGCTGGCAATGTTCACGTTTCCCAGCCTGGCCGCCTACGAAAAGTACCGCGCCGATTCGATGCAAGACCCGGAGTGCCAGGCCGCGTTCAAGTACGCGGAAGAAACCCGCTGCATCCTCAGCTACGAGCGCAGCTTCTTCCGCCCCGTCTTCAAATAGCGCCTCAGGCGCCCAGCGCCATGCACAGCGCGTGCAGGTTCGGCACGATCAGCTGTGGCCGTGCGCCATGCACCCACGGCCGCTCGTCGCGCACCAGCCAGGCCGCCTGCATGCCGGCGTTGAGCGCGCCGACCACGTCCAGCTCGGCATCGTCGCCCACGTGCAGCACGTCCTTCGGCAGCAGGCCGACCGAAGCTGCGGCAGCGCGGAAGATCGGCGCGTGCGGCTTGCCGCTGCCGAAGGCGCGCGCATTGAAGGCCGTGCGGAACCAGCGGCCGACGCCGGTCTTGTGCACATCGGCATTGCCATTCGAGATCGCGACCAGCGGATAGCGCTCGCTGAGCCACTTGAGCGCGGGCAGCGCGTCGTCATACAGCGTCACGCGCTGGCGCTCTGCGAAGAAGGCATCGAAGGCCGGCTCGGCCAGCGCCGGGTCTTCTCCCGCTCGCGTGAGCGCGGTGCGAATCGACTCGCGTCGCAGCGCGCTCAGGTCGTGCGCGAGGTCTGAACGCTCCTTGGCCGTGGCTTCACGCAGTTCGCGCAGGATGCCCGGCGTCATGAGCAGCGAGGCCGTCTTCGGCGCTTCGCGCAACAGCCATTCATGCAGCACGGCCTCGGCGCGTTCGATGGTCGGCCAGATCGGCCACAGGGTGTCGTCGAGGTCGAGAGAGATCGCCGAGATGCGCTTGAGATCGAGAGGCGCGGCGCTTGCGGAGGCCGTGGGAGCGGAAGTCATGCCCGAGAATATCGCATGCCTCCAAGCCATGAGACCGCCCCTCCAAGTACCCCGCACACCCCGCGCACCGCCGTGCTCTGGTGCAACCTGGGCTCACCCGACGCCCCCACCGCCGCCGCCGTTCGCCCCTATCTCGCCGACTTCCTGGGCGACCCGCGCGTGGTCGAGATCCCCAGGGCAATCTGGGCATTGATCCTGCACGGCATCATCCTGCGCACGCGGCCGGCAAAATCTGCCGCCAAGTACGCGAGCATCTGGATGCCCGAAGGCTCGCCGCTCAAGGTGTGGACACAGAAGCAGGCCACGCTGCTGGCCGGCTGGCTCGGCGAGCGCGGCCATCGCGTGACGGTGCGCGACGCGATGCGCTACGCCAGCCCCTCCATCGCCTCCCGGCTCGACGCGCTGCAGGCCGAAGGCGCCACGCGCGTGCTGGTGCTGCAGGCCTACCCGCAGTACTCGGCGACCACCACAGCGAGCGTGATCGATGCCGTGAACGACTGGAGCCGCAAGCAACGCCGCGTGCCGGAGTTCCGCTTCGTCAACGACTACCACGACGACCCCGCCTACATCGATGCGCTGGCTCAAGGCATCGAGCGCCACTGGAAGACCGAAGGCCGCGGTGACGTGCTGCTGATGAGCTTCCACGGCATTCCCGCGCGCAACATCGCGCTGGGCGATCCGTACCAGGCACAGTGCCTCGAAACCGCGCGCCTGCTAGCCGCTCGGCTCGGCCTTTCCACAGCCCAGTACCGCGTGACCTTCCAGTCTCGCTTCGGCCGCGCCAAGTGGCTGGAGCCCTACACCGAACCGACGCTGCGCGAACTCGGCGCCTCCGGCGTGAAGCGCGTCGATGTGGTGTGCCCGGGCTTTCCGGCCGACTGCCTCGAAACGCTCGAAGAAATCGCCATGGAAGGCCGCGAAGCCTTCATGCACGCGGGTGGCAAGGCCTTCAGCTACATCCCCTGCCTCAACGACAGCCCGGCATGGATCACCGCGCTCGCGGGCATCGCCGAACGCAATCTGGCAGGCTGGCCCACGCAAAGAACAAGCACCACTCCATGAAGCAGGACCTGCACGAAGCCAACCGGCTCTCGTGGAACGCGGCCACTGTCGCGCACAACAGCCACAAGGGCGACCAGGCCGCCTTCTTCCGCAAGGGCGGCTCCACCCTCTTTCCCGAGGAAGCCGGCCTGCTCGGCGACGTGACGGGCCTGTCGGTGCTGCACCTGCAGTGCAATGCCGGGCAGGACAGCCTGAGCATCGCGCGCCTGGGTGCCGAAGTGACGGGCGTGGACATCTCCGACGAGGCCATCGACTTCGCGACGCGGCTGTCGCAGCAATCGGGCATCGCGGCGCGCTTCGTGCGCTCGGATGTCTACGACTACTTTCGCGATGCGCAGGCGCGCGGCGAGCGCTTCGACATCGTGTTCTGCTCGTACGGCACGCTGTGCTGGCTCTCCGACATCGGCGCCTGGGCGCGCGGCGTGGCGCAGCTGCTCAAGCCCGGTGGCCGCTTCGTCTTCATCGAGTTCCATCCTTTCGCACTCGTGTTCGACCCCGCCTGGAAGTTCCACTACGACTACTTCAACGAAGCTCCCGTGCCCGAGGAAGGCGTGGGCGACTACGTGGCCGAGTCCGGCGACGGCCTCGTGCGCGAGGGCTACGAGCGCGGCGTGGAGAACTTCAGCAACCCGCATCCGAGCTTCGAGTTCACATGGGGCGTGGGCCAGGTGACGACCGCGCTGTCGCTGGCCGGTCTCGTCATCGAGCGGCTCGACGAGTACCCGTACGCCAACGGCTGGAAGCCCTTCGAAGGCATGCGCGACATCGGTGGGCGCCGCATGGCGCCGCCCGAGGGCATGCCGCGCATTCCGCTCATGTATTCGATCTCCGCACGCAAGCCATGAAAGTCTTTCGCACCCTCGGTAGCCTTTTTCTGCTGGCGCCCCTCCTGGCCAGCGCGACTGGAACCGTCGAAGTGCCCAAGGGCGTGTGGGAAGGCACGCTCGGCACCAAGGCCATCGTGGCCTGCTTCAACGCCGAATATCCGAGCGGCAGCTACTTCTACAAGCAATACAGAAAGGCCATCGCGCTGGGCCGCTCCGAGAAGGACAGCTTCTGGCACGAAGGCGGCGAGACCGGCCTGTGGGCGCTCGGCCCGGGCAAAGGCACGACGCTCACCGGCACCTGGAAGAACGTGAAGGGCACGCCTGTGACGCTGCCCATCCAGTTGAACCTGTCCGATGCCACGGGCGGCGACAAGGCCTGCGCGAGCGACGGCTATGCAGGCCTGCTCGAAGCACCGCCGAAGATCGAGACCGGGAAGAAAGAGGAATTCGCGGCCGGCCGCAGCTTTCGCCGCCTGCGCTTCGCAGGGCAGGAAACCATCGAACTCTCCGGCCCCGAGCCCACGCTGGCGGCCATCAACCGCGAGCTGCGCCGCGACTTCGACACCAGCAAAGACACGATCAAGGAGTACTTCGACAAGCGCCGCGAGTTCCTCGGACGGGTCGGCGTGCCGGCGGAAGACGAGAACACCGCCGATCCGTCCTACTGGACCTCGCAGTGGCTGAGCATCCGCAACTACACCTGGACGGCCGGCACGGGCCGTGCCGGCATCTCGTGGTTCTATCGCACCTGGGACCTGCAGACGGGCAAGCAGGTCGACCTGTGGACATGGTTCGCCTCTCGCCAGCCGTCGCCGAACGCTCCCGGGCCGGGCCCCATCGCCACCAGCGGCGGCTCCATGACGCCGAAACTGCGCCGCTTCCTGTTCCGCCACGCCGGCATCGATCCGTCGAAGGCCGAAGAGAACTGCGAGTTCAACTACAGGCAAGACGCCCATTACGACCTGACTCTGGAAGCCAAGGGCATGCGCTTCGCGCAGCCCGACTTCGGCAACGGCTGCGCGATCGAGATCGAAGTGCCCTACGCCGACCTCGGCCCGGTGCTCACGCCCGCGGGCAAGGCGGCGGTACGACGCATCGTCGAATCGCCGAATTAGCCCCGTAGCCTTGGCTCAGGCTGCCGGCCTGCGCGCCAGCAGCACCTCGATCGCGGCCTCCATCTCGGCGTATTCCCCTTCGCCGAAATGCTGACGCATCACCTGCCCCTTGCTGTCGACCAGGTAGAACGCCGGCCAGTACTGGTTGCTGTAGGCCTTCCAGGTGGTGAAGCTGTTGTCCTGTGCCACCGGATAGCGGATGTTGAAACGCTCGATCGCGTCCTGCACATTGCGCGTCGATTTCTCGTAGGCGAACTCGGGCGAATGCACGCCGATCACCACGAAGCCCTGGTCCTTGTACTTCTCGTACCAGCGCACCACGTGCGGCAGCGTGCGAATGCAGTTGATGCAGGAGTAGGTCCAGAAGTCGACCAGCACCACCTTGCCGGCCAGCCCCTGCATCGTGAGCGGCTGCGAGTTGAGCCACTTGTCGATGCCTGCGAACTCGGGGGCCTTGCCGTAGTCCCGCAGGCCCGGCGACGCAGCCAGCGCACTGCGCGCCGGCCATCCGCCGCCCGCGACCGCCACGAGCGCGGAAGCCCCTGCAGCAAGCCCCGAGAACGCCCTTCTGGACATCATGTTCATGATCGCAAACCTCGTTCGTGTGTCAGACCGACAGCGGTCTGGCGCGATTGTTTGCGGCGCACGCCGTGCGTGCGCATGTGTCACGGCAATTTGAAGTTTGTCCCGGCGGTGTGAAGGCCGCCGGCCTTCAATGCCTCAGAACTTGCCCAGATAGTCCATCTTGCCCACCGGCATGCCCTTGTGGCGCAGCACGTCGTAGGCGGTGGTCACGTGGAAGAAGAAGTTGGGCAGCGCGAACTGCAGCAGGTAGCGCTGCGCGGTGAAATGTGCTTCGCCTTCGCGCGCCTTGATGGTCACGGGGCGCTCTTCCTGGCCGTCGATCTGCGCGCGCTCGACGCTATTCAGGAAGTCCTGCGTCTTCACGATGCGCGCCAGCAGGTCGTCCCAGGTCTTTTCTTCGTCGGGAAAGCTCGGCGCGGTGATGCCCGCGATGCGGGCCGTGCCCAGCTTGCAAGCATCGCTCGCCCGCTGGATCTGGCCGGCCAGCGTGAGCATGTCGGGCGCCAGGCGCGCCTCGACCAGCGTGGCCGGGTCGATGCCGTTGGCCTTGGCATGCGCAAGGCTCTTGTCGAGCAGGTGGGTGAGTTGGCCGAGTCCGCGGGTAAAGACGGGCACTGACAGGTCGTACAGAGAGAGCGTCATGGTGTTCGAGGCCTTGTTGTGGTTGGAATCGGCGGCGATTGTCACGCCGCCGCTCCTTCAACGACCGGCCGCCCGAATAAACCCTTCGATCGGCTCCAGTTGTCCGGGCACGTTCAGCGCGGGCGCGTGACCGCAGGCAGGCACTTCAATGACCTGCAGCCTGCCGGTCGCGCCGGGGCCCCGGCGCTCCATCTCCTCGATCACGCCGGGCAGCACCAGGTCGGACTCGGCGCCGCGCAGGCACAGCACTGGCGCCTCGATGGCATCGTAGTGCGGCCAGATCAGGTAGTCGTTGTCGTGCGCGCTGAACTGGCGGACCATGGCCGGGTCGTAGTGCGGCGTGACGCGGCCGTCGGGCAGGCGGCGCGTGGAGCTCTCGGTCAGGCGGCGCCACTGCGCGTCGCTGAGCCAGCCGTAGGGCTTGTAGACGGTGCGGAAGAAAGCCTCCAGTTCGGCCACCGTGTCGAATGCGGGCGGCTGGCCCGCATAGGCGCGGATGCGCTCGATGGCGGGCTGGGCCAGTTCGGGCGCGTTGTCGTTCAGCACCAGGCTCGCGATGCGCGCCTTCATGCGCGGCTCGAACAGGCCCGACGCGCAGACCGTGCCGATGGCGCCGCCCATCGAAGTGCCGACCCAGTGCACGCGCCCCAGCCGCAGCTCGTCGCACAGCGCATTGGCGATGCGCGCGTAGAACGCCAGCTTGTATTCCTCGTCGGGCAGCGGGCTCCATTGGCTCAGGCCGCGGCCGATGGTGTCGGGGCAGATCACGCGGAAGCCGCGTGACGCGAAGTGCTGCGCCAGTTCGTCCATGTCGCGGCAGGTACGCGCCAGGCCGTGCCAGGCAATGACCACCGGCGCCTCGGGTGCACCCCATTCGAGCCAATGGACTTCGCGGCCCGCGAGCTGCGCGTAGCGGGAGAGTGGAATGTTGTTGTCGCTCATCGCGCCGCCCTCGCCCGCAACTTGCCCACGATGCCGGTCGGAAAGTAGTAGACCGACAGCACGAACAGCACGCCCAGCCACAACAACCAGCGGTCGGGCGACAGCAGCGCCGCCAGCCAGGGCAGCCCGCTCGCAGCCTCGCTGCCCAGGCGCAGCAGGTCTTGCAGATAGCTCTGCGCCACCACGAACAGCACCGCGCCGATGGCCGCACCGTAGATGGTGCCCATGCCGCCGATCACCACGATCAGCAGCACGTCGATCATGATCTCGAAGCTCAGCGAGGTATCCGGCCCGTTGTAGCGCAGCCAGATCGCGAGCATCGCGCCGGCCAGCGTGGCGAACAGCGCCGACAGCACGGCGGCCGTGGTGCGGTACACCACCACGCGATAGCCGATGGCTTCAGCGCGAAACTCGTTCTCGCGAATGGCCTGCAGCACACGGCCGAAGGGCGAGTTCACGATGCGCAGCAGCGCCAGCACCAGCACCACCGCGGCCACGAACAGCAGGTAGTAGCACAGCAGCCGCCCATCGAGCGAGACGCCGAGAAACGGCTCCTCGGAAAACTCGAAGCTCGGCGAGATCAGCTCGGGCAGCTTGAAGGTCAGGCCGTCTTCGCCGCCGGTGAAATCCGACAGCTGCGAGGCCAGCGTCTGGAAGGCCGAGGCCACGGCCAGCGTGATCATCGCGAAGAAAATCGCGCGCACCCGCAGCGAGAACAAGCCGATGGCAAACGAGAGCACCAGCGAAATCGCCAGAGACGCGCCCAGCCCCACCAGCACAGCGCCCCAGCTGGGCCCGAGCCGCGTCGCCGAAATCGCGATGCCGTACGCCCCGATGCCGAAGAACATGGTGTGCGCAAAGCTCACGATGCCTGTGTAGCCCAGCAGCAGGTCGAAGCTGGCCACCAGCACCACGAACACCAGGATCTTGGCCGCGACGCTCAGCGCCTTCACGCCCGGGAAGATGAACGGCGCGAACGCCAGGGCGATGAACAGCGCCACCAGCAGCAGCGCCAGCAGGCGGCTGCGCGGCATGTCGTTGGAGAGAAGTCGTTTCAGGAACATGTCGTCTTCTTCCTCAACGATTCGCCACGGGGTACACACCCTGCGGTCGCCACAGCAGCACGGCCACCATCAGGAAGATGCTCGCGAACTGCGTAAGCGTGGGCAGCAGGAAGCCGATGTAGTTGGTCATCAGCCCCACCAGCAGCGCGCCGATGAGCGCCCCGCCCGTCGAGCCCAGCCCGCCGATGATGATGACGATGAAGATCAGCACGTTGACCTGCGCGCCCATCTGCGGCACGAGGTTCTGCTGGAACAGCCCCCACATCACGCCTCCCAGGCCAGCCAGTGCGCTGCCCACCACGAACACACCGACAAACAGCCGGCCGATGCGATAGCCGAGCGACTCGACCATCTCGCGGTCTTGCACGCCGGCGCGAATGAGCAGGCCGATCTTGGTGCGGCCCAGCGTCCATGCCAGCACACCGAACACGACCATGCCCACAGCCACCGCGAGCAGGCGGTACTTGCTGATGGCCGCGTCGCCGATCAGCAGCGAGCCGCGCAGCGCCTCAGGCAAAGGCAGCGGAATCTGCGCCGGCCCCCAGATCACCTTGATGAGCTCTTCGCCAATGATCATGCCGCCCATCGTGATGAGGATCTGCTTCAGGTGTTGGCCGTACACGGGCCGCACGATGAAGCGCTCGAAGGCCAGGCCCACCGCCCCGGCGACTGCCATCGCGACCAGCATGGCCGGGAACACCGCCACGAGGTTGCGCCACAGTTCGCCCGAACCGGTCCAGTCGCCCATCAGCCCGAGCACGCTGCTCGCCACGAAGGCGCCGAGCGCGATGAACACGCCGTGGCCGAAGTTCAGCACGTCCATCAGCCCGAATACGAGCGTGAGGCCCGAGGCGATGATGAAGATGATCATGCCCATCGCCAGCCCCGCGACCGTGAGCGTGAGCCAGGTCGAGAACGAACCGGTGAGCGGCAGCGCGACGAGCGCGAGGATCGGGGCCAGCAGCAGCGGCCTCCAGTCGAAGTCGAGTTTCTTCATAAAGCCAGTCCGAGCAGGGATTGCTGCAATTGCGCGTCCGCCGAGAACGCCGCCATGGAGCCGCTGTGCACCACGCGGCCGTTGTCCATCACCGCGACGTTGTCGCCCAGGCGTTGGGCGAAGTTGATGTTCTGCTCCACCAGCAGGATGGTCACGCCGCTGCGCTTGAGCTCGGCGAAGGCGTCGATCATGTTGTTGATCATCACGGGCGCAAGGCCCTTGCTGGGCTCGTCGATGATGAGCAGCTCGCGCGGCTCCACGATGGCGCGCGACACGGCCAGCATCTGTTTCTGCCCACCCGAGAGCTTGCCCGCCGGGTGGTTCCAGAATTTCTCGACCGCGGGGAAGAGCTTGAAGATCCACTTCAGGCGCGTGTCGTCGATCTGCGCTGCGTTCTTCGCGCTGCGCGCGGCGAGCAGCATGTTCTCTTTCACCGTGAGGTCGGAGAAGATGCCCATGTTCTCGGGCACGTAGGCAATGCCCAGGCCGGCGATCTGCGGCGTGTGCTGCGCGGTGATTTCCTTGTCGCCGAAGCGCACCCTGCCCTGCGACGCGTGCCACAGGCCCATGATGGTTCGCAGCGTGGTCGTCTTGCCCGCGCCGTTGCGGCCCAGCAGCATCGTGAGCTGGCCCTTGGGCACGGCGAGGTCCACGCCATGCAGGATGTGATACGCCCCGATGTGCGTGTGCACGCCTTCGAGCGTCAAAAGATTCTGGGTGCTCATGCGGCCTCCTTCGCGACGCCCAGGTAGGCCTCTTGCACCACCGGCGAAGCAATCACCTCCGCCGGTTCGCCATCGGCCACCAGCGTGCCGTTGTGCAGCACGATGATGCGGTCCGCGAGTTCGCGCACCACGTCCATCTTGTGCTCGACCAGCAGGATGGTCTTGCTCTTGTCCTGCTTGAGCTTGCGGATCAGGTCGAGGATGACGGGCGCCTCGGCCGCGTTCATGCCAGCCGTGGGTTCGTCGAACATGAAGACTTTGGGCTCCAGCGCCATCAGCAACGCCACTTCGAGCTTGCGCTGGTCGCCGTGCGGCAGGCTCGCCACCGTCGCGTGCTCGCGCGACTTCAGCGCCACGTCGGCCAGGATCTGGTCGGCGCGCTCCGTCAGCGCCTTATGGTCGCTCCAGATGCTCCACAGGTTGAGCCCGCGCCGGTGCGCGCCCTCGCGCGTGGCCTGCACCGCGAGGCGCACGTTCTCCAGCACCGTGAGGTTCGGGAACAGGTTGGTCAGCTGGAAGGCCCGCCCCAGCCCCGCATGCGTGCGCGCGGAGGGGGACAGGCCCGACAGCAACTTCCCGTCGAGCGACACCGTGCCCGCGCTCGCCTTGAGCTGGCCCGAGATCAGGTTGAAATAAGTGGTCTTGCCCGCGCCGTTGGGGCCGACGATGGCCGTCAGCGTGCCCGGCGCAAAAGCGCAGCTCACACTGTTGACGGCCACGTGCCCACCGAAGCGGATGGTCAGATCTCGGGTCTCAAGCATCGTTGTTGGTCATTGCGAATCGAAAAGAGAAACGAAGAGCGGCCTGCCTCAACAGGTGCCGATCACGTAGTAGTTGGGGCCTGTCTGCTTCAGCGTGGTCGTGACGTAGATGTTCCACAGGCCCATCGACTGTCCCGAGCCGTAGGCATAGGTCAGGCCCCACAGTGCATAGGCACGCCCGGCGACGGTGTGCGAATAGTTGCTCGCGGTGTAGCACGTTCCGCCGCCGCCAGAGCCCGCGGTGGTCGCGCCCGTGGCTGCGGTCGACATGGCGCCCTCCACGTTGCTGGCGTCCAGCGCGGCCACGGTCCAGCTGTAGGTGGTGGACGCGGCCAGGCCGGTGTCGGTGTAGCTGGTGGCGGCGACGGGCGCGGCGTTGACCTTGCTGCCGCCGCGGTACACGTTGTAGCCGCTGGCACCTGTCACGCCGGCCCAGCCGATCACCATGCTGCTGCTGGTCGCGCCCGAGGTGCCCACGCCAGTGGGCGCGGGCAGGCCACCGCCGCCCGCCGAACCCGTAACGCGGTCGATCATGGCCTTCATCGCCGCCATCTGCGGGCCCGACTTCTTCGCGTAGTTGGCACTGTCGTAGCCCCACCAGTCCCAGCAGCTGTTGGTGGCTGCCGTGCTGGTCTGCGGGTAGATCAGCACGATGTTGTTGGTGTCGGCCCAACGGTTGTAGCCGGTCTTGCGCACGTACTGGTCGCTCACGTCGGTGTAGTTCTGCTTGCAGCCGTGCAGCACCAGGTGCACGCGGCATGAGGTGGTGGTGCAGGCCTGCGGCACGTAGATCCAGCCGGTGGTGGCCATGCCGTGGCCGGTGACGAACTCCGACTGGTTGAACTCGCTGAAGGTGCCGCCCAGCGTGCCGTTGTTGCGCGGGTTCAGCGGCCCATAGAGCTGCGTGAGGATCTCGCCCGCCAGGTCGAAGCCGCAGTTGTTGATGTAGGGCGCCGCAGTGGTGCTGCAGGCGCTGCCGTAGTCGTCGGTGACCATCGCGTGGCCCGCACCGATGTTGTTCTTGTAGACCGTGTTGGCCGCGGGCACGAAGCTCTGGTAGTAGGTCTTCAGGTCGTCCATTACCGCCTGCTTGACGGTGTTGTCGGACGTACCCGAGAACAGGTACACCTTGGAGCCGCTCATGTTCGACACCGGGTCGACCGCCCCGCTGGCCGCCCAGCTGTTGGTGGTGCTCACGAGCGTCGACACCGGGATGCTGGTGCTGTGCGTCATGCAGCGCCCGGTGGCGTTGACCACCGAGCCTTCGGCGCAATAGAACGGTCCACCCGCCACCACGCCGGCGCCGCGCTTGAATGTGGCCGAGTACGCCACGTGCAGTTGCACTGCCATGAAGCCGCCGGCCGACAGGCCTGACACGCTCACCTCCGCCGGGTTGGCGCCGAGCGCCGGCAGCGGCACCGCCGCCGTCGCGGCATGCGCCGCCACCGCCATTGCCGCAGCCGCGGCAAGTCCCTTCCAGTTCCATTTCATCGCTGGCATCGCTGTCTCCTTGTGTTGTGGGCATCGAACGCTTGCTTGCAGACTGACGAATCGGCCGTAGGTCGCGACAGGCTGCGCGGACGCAGGCTGGCGCTTCGCCCGGCGGCCATCCGGGGCGAAACAAAGAACATTCAAGGAACACCGCGGAACCGGCTTTGCCGGGCCGCTGGTGTTGCCCCCGGTAGGGGGTTGGCGTAGCGACACGAAGTGCGCGCAGCCTGGGGGCGAGTTCTTACCTCTTGTTCTTGATGGGGATGTCCATCTCTTCGGGCTTGATCTCGTGCACCAGCTCCGGCACACCCCAGGCGAACGCCGGGTCGACCTTGATCTTGAAGTGGTACATCGACTGCATCGCCTGATGGTCTTCCTTGCGGAAGGTCATCTTGCCCTTGGGCGTGTCGAAGCTCATGCCTTCCATGGTGCTGATGAGCTTGTTGGTGTTGGTGTCGCCGTTGGTCTTCTTCAGCGCCGTCACCACCGCCATCGCGGCCGAGAAGCCGCCGGCGGTGAAGAAGTCCGGCGGCGTCTTGAACTGCTTGTAGTGCGCCGACACCATGGCCTCGTTCACCGGGTTCTTCGGAATGCCGAAGTAGTAGTACGCCGCGCCTTCCATGCCCGGCAGCGACTTGTAGGCCGCCATGGCCGGCAGGATGTTGCCGCCGGTGGCGATCTCGATGCCGTAGCGCTTCAGGTCGAGGTCGACGATCTTGAACGGATTGCCCGCGCCGGCCCACACGATCCAGATGATCTTGCGGCCCGGCTGGTCCTTCAGCTTGTCGATCAGGCGCTGCGCGCCGGCCGTGAAGTCGGTGGTGGTGGGCGGCAGGTACTCCTCATGAACCAGCTTGGCTTTCTTGAGCGCGGCACCGAAGGCCTTCACGCCGTCGCGGCCGAAGGCGTTGTCCTGCGCCAGCGTGGCGACGGTAACGCCGGCCTTGTCGACGGCCACAGCGTTGGAGATCGCGTCCTGGCTCGAATTGCGGCCGGTGCGGAAGATGTACTTGTTCCACTTGTCGCCGGTGATCGAGTCAGCCACCGCGGGCTCGACCAGCAGGATCTTCTTGTATTCCTCGGCCACGGGCAGCATCGCCAGCGCCACGCCCGAAGCGGTCGGGCCCACGGCCAGCGCGGCCTTGTCGTCGGAATAGGCCGCCGCCAGCAGCGACTTGCCGAGGTCGGGCTTGCCCTGGTCGTCCTTCTCGATGACCACGATCTTCTTGCCGTTGACCGTCATCGTGCCGCCGGTGGCGTAGTCCAGGCCCATCATGAAACCGGTCTGGGTCTGCTTGCCGTAGGCCTCCAGCGCACCCGTCTTGCTGTAGATGTGGGCAATGCGGATTTCGTTGGATTGGGCCCATGCGGGGGCGGCAGCGGCACACGTGGCGAGCGCAGCCAGCGCGACGAGGTGGCGACGATTCATATTCATGTCTCCTGATATTGGTGACTGAATATTGCACAGTTCGTGCCACGCGCCAACTCGTTGATAACAAAGGCTTCTTCACTCGGAAGATGTGCCTTTCGCCTGAATTCAAAACACTTGTATTGCCTGAAATTCAGACAAGTGTATTTTTTACAGTCAGGGTTTGCCAGAGGTTTGGCGCTGCGCGATCCACTGCTCGAACTGGCGCTGCGCCTGCAGCCTGAATTCGTTGCGCGTGTGATTGCAGATGGCATGCGCGAGCCGCCGGTACTTTGGTTTTCGAACGCCGCCCAGGGTTGCGTCGAAAAGATGCTCGATGGTCGCCGAATCGGGCTTGTCGCGCGGCTCTTCGAAATTCATCGGCAGGCCGCACCAGTGACAGTTGGATCCGAAAGACGATCTGAGTGCTTGCACGCTCATGGGTGATACGAAATGGGGGTGATGCGATGCCCCCATTCTCGGACCACCCGGATCGCCTACACCGCGAGGCCGATGACGGCACGCGCGGTGTAGCCAGCGCTGGCGCTGCCCGACATCGTGGGCGTCATCGCCGCAATCTGCGCGGCCGTGTTGTCGCCGAAGACGTTGTCGGTGGACAGCGACACCGCCGCCAGGTTGGCCACGCTCGCGCTGTAGCCGGTGACGTTCGGGTAGATCGCATTGCAGACGTCGCTGGGCATGGCCAGCTGCGAGGTGAGCACGGAGTTCTTGCCGGTGGTAGCGGCCGACAGGCTGGTGAACACCTCGAAATGCATGTGCGGCCAACGGCCCGAGTAGCAGGCCGGAAAGATGGTCGTGAAGCTCACCTGCCCCGCGCTGTCGGTGACCTGCACGCCGCGCAGGTAGCTTTCGGCCGAGGCCGTGTACAACGAATAGTTGCCGCTGCGGTCGCAGTGCCACAGGTAGATCGCATAGCCCGCCAGCCCGGCGCAGCTGGCGTTGGTGTTCTGCAGCGTCAGCGTGATCGTCAGGGCCACGCCCTGCGCCACGGTGCTCGAACTGATGAAGCTGCTGCGGATGTCGCTTCGCACGATACCGCTGGCGGTGAGCACGTCGGAGGTCGAGCCGGAGGCGGTGTTGGTGCCGTCCGCGGGATAGGGGCCGGAGGTCTCAGCGGGCAACGCGGGGCAGGCACTATTGCTGGTGCTCGTAGTGGTGCTGGTCGACGTGCTGGAGGTCGTACTCGTGCTGGCTGCCGTGGTACCCGACGTCGCCGCAGCGCTTACGGCGGCAGCGGTCAGCGCACTGGCGCCGCTCGAATCGCTGCCGCCACCTCCGCCGCAACTGGCCAGCAGCGCCGAGGAAGAAAGCCAGAGCAAAGCTCGGCGACGCTCCAGGAGTTGCGCCTCCATGCGCGGAAGGTCTTCTGCCAGGCTGTGGCCGTGGTGTTGCGATTCGGGGTGGGCGCCGAAGGTTTTCATGCGGGGTTTCTTGCAGGTTAAAACCCGCAGCATCCGCAAGCCGCTTTGCGCACAAATTTCACCGTGTTGCAGCTTTGTTGCTGAACGCGGCCGGCCCGCGGGCCCGGGCGCTTCCTCTTCAGCGAACCGGATTCGTCATGCGCTCGTACAGCGTCGCGCGCGAAATGCCGAGCAGCCGCGAAGTGGCGAGCTTGTTGCCGCCCGTGCTCGCGAGCGCGGCGGCAATGGCCTTGTGCTCCAGCTCTGCAATCTGCTGGGCCAGCGGCCGCAGCAGCGCTCCCTCTTCGTCGCCCGACAGCTGCATGGCGTCAGGCGGCGCAATCTGGTCGAGTCCAGCTTCTCGCAGGATCCGTTCGAGCTGAACGGCGTCGATACGCTGCGAGTCACTGCGCATGGTCACCTGCTCCAGCACGTTGCGCAGCTCCCGGATGTTGCCGCGCCAGTGCTGGCCCGCGAGCAGAGCGAGCGCGTCGGGCGTGAGCTCGGGCGGTGCCTCGCCACTGCGCAGCGCCATGTCTTCGCCCAGTGCCTCGACCAGCGCGGGAATATCCGCGCGCCGCTCGCGCAATGGCGGCACGCGCAGCGGAAGCACATTGAGGCGGTAATACAAGTCTTCGCGGAACTGCCCGCGCCGCACCAGCTCGGGCAGGTCGCGCGAGGTGGCGGCGATCACACGCGCGTCGAAGGGCACGAGCTTGTTGGAGCCCAGCGGCTCGATCTCGCCTTCCTGCAGCGCGCGCAGCAGCTTGGCCTGCAGGCCGAGCGGCATGTCGCCGATCTCGTCGAGGAAAAGGCTGCCGCCGTCGGCCAGCTTGAATTTGCCTTCGCGGCCCTTGCGGTCGGCACCGGTGAAGGCGCCGGGCGCGAAGCCGAAGAACTCGGCTTCGAGCAGCGTGTCGGGCACGGCCGCGATGTTGACGCTGACGAACTGCCCCTTCGCGCGCGCGGACGAGGCATGAATCGCGTGCGCCAGCAGCTCCTTGCCAGTGCCGGTTTCGCCCAGCAGCAGCACCGGACTGGCCGACTGCGCCGCACGGCGCGCGTGCCGCTTCACTTCCACCGCCGCCGGGCTGCTGCCGATGAAGCTCGCGAAGGTGTACTTGGAACGGCGCTGGCCGTCGGGCGCGTGCTGGTACAGCGGGTTGTTGCGCTGGCTCGCAAGCTCGCGCCGCGCATCGTCGAGGTCGCGCTGCAGCAGCGCGAACTTGCTGATGAGCGGCTGCAGCGTGGTCTCGGGCTGGTCGAACAGCACGATGCCGATGGCACCGATCACGTCTCCCATTCCTCCTTCGCCGCCCCCGCGTTCTTCGCGCAACGGGATGCGGCTGACCACGAAGGTGCCGGCCTTGTTGGTGAGCAGGTCGATCAATATCGGCTCGCCGGTCTCGAGCACGCGCCGCATCTGCGTGTTGGGAATCACGTCTTCCACCATGTGCCCCATGAACTGGTCGATGGAAGAAAAGCCCAGCGCCGGCAGGAAGCGCCGGTAGCCTTCATTCACCCACACGATGCGCCCGCTGCTGTCCACCAGGAACATGCCCTGGCTGATGCTTGAAAACAAATGAAACATCGAGCGCGCGGCCAGCGCGAGGATCCCTTCGGCATCGAGGGGCAATGTGGGCGGTGCGGTGGGAGCGGCGGGCATGGCGCGAATCGTAGCGCGCATCAAACCGCAACAAATCGGGCAGCAAATGCCTTCAGGAAATGCTCAGAATCCGGCCCCAGGACAAAACCCTTCAGCAAACCTTAAGTAAATCAATCGTTTGATTTCATGCATGGTGTAATGCCGGGCATGAACGCGAGAGACCCGATTACCCAGGCCCCACGCCGCGCACCGCGCAGCGATGGCGCCGAGGCACGCCACCGGCTGCTCCACACCGCGCTGCGGCTGTTCGCGCAAAAGGGGTTTTCCAAGACCTCCACGCGTGAGATCGCCCGCGAGGCCGAAGTCAACATCTCGGCCATCAGCTACTACTTCGGTGACAAGGAAGGGCTGTACACGGCCACCTTCTGCGAGCCGATGGGCGGCGACTCCAGCGACCTGATCGTCGCCTGCAACGCGCCCGGCCAGTCGCTCGAAACCACGCTGCGCCTGTGCATGGTGTCCATGATCGACCCGCTCAAGCAGGGCGAGATCGTGCGGCAATGCATCCAGCTGCACATGCGCGAGATGCTGGAGCCCACCAGCCGCTGGGCCGAGGAGCTGGAGCGCGACATCAAGGGCCCGCACCGCGCCATTGCCGACCTGCTGTGCCGCCACCTGAAGGTGGAGCGGGCCGACGACGACATCCACCGCCTGACCTTCGCGATCACCGGACTGTCGATGCAGCTCTACGTGAGCCAGGATTTCATCGAGGCCATCCGCCCTTCGCTGCTGCGCACGCCGCGCGCCATCGACACCTGGGCCGACCGCCTCACGGGCTATGCGCTGGCGCTGGTGGAAGCCGAAGCGGCCCGCCGCCGCGCCGAGAGAAAGCTGAAGAAATGATGAGAAGACTCCGACTGAAACTGATGGCCACCCTCTGCCTGGGCATCGGCCTGGCAGGTTGCTCGTTGACGCGCCCGCCGACGCAGGTGGAAGCGCCCGTCCCCGCGCAATGGCACGCTCCCCTGCCGCATGGCGGCTCGCTCGCGTCGCTGGCCGACTGGTGGCGCCAGCTCGACGATCCGCTGCTGGTCGAGCTGATCGCCGCCGCCGAGGTTGCGAGCCCCAACGTCGCCAGCGCCGCGGCGCGCGTGGCCGAAGCGCGCTCCGCGCGCGTGCAGGCCGGCGCCGCGCTGCTGCCGAGCCTGGACGGCACGGCATCGGCCAGCCGCGGCACCTCGGGCTTTTCTTCCAGCAGCAGTTCGAGCAGCAGCCTCTCGGCCAGCACGCCAATCACCACGCTTCAGGCCGGCCTGCAGTCGAAGTGGGAAGTCGATCTGTTCGGCCGCCTGCGCGCCGACCGCGACTCCGCCGAAGCCAAGCAGAACAGCGCCAACGCCAAATGGCACGACGCCCGCGTGGCGGTGGCAGCCGAAACGGCCAACGCCTATTTTTCAGAGCGCGCCTGCCAGCAGCAACTGCGCGTGTCCGAAGCGGACGCGCGTTCGCGCTCGGAAACCGCGCGGCTCAACGACCTCTCCGCGAAGGCCGGCTTCACCGCGCCGGCCGATGCCGCGCTGGCACGCGCCAGCGCCTCCGACGCCTCGGGCCGGCTCACGCAGCAGCGCGCCCAGTGCGCGGTGCAGCGCAAGGCGCTGGTGGCGCTCAGCGGCATCGACGAAACCACGCTCGAACAGAAGCTCGCCGCCTCGCCCGCCCAGAGCGCGCTGCCGGTCGTGGGCAGCATCGCCAGCGTGCCGGCCGAGGCTATCTCGCAGCGGCCCGATGTGTACTCGGCCGAACTCGGCGTGGCCTCGGCCAGCGCCGACGTGGGCTCGGCCGAGGCCGAGCGCTACCCCAAGCTCACGGTGTCGGGCTCCATCGGTCGCACGCAGTACCGCGTCGATGGCCTGCGCCAGTCGCTCGAGACCTGGACTGTGGGCCCGATCTCGCTGACCGTGCCGCTGCTCGACGGCGGCTCGCGCAAGGCGAACATCGATGCCGCCAAGGCGCGCTACGCCGAAGCCGTGTCGCTCTACCGCTCCAACGTGCGACAGGCGGTGCGCGAAGTCGAAGAAGCGCTGATCAACCTCGACGCCACCGACGCCCGCACCACCGATGCCGACGCCGCGGTGAAGAACTACCAGGCCTCCTTCGACGCCACGCAGGCCCGCTACAGCAGCGGCCTCGCAAGCCTGTTCGAGCTGGAAGACTCGCGCCGCACGCTGTTCACCGCGCAGACCGCGCGCGTCACGCTGCAGCGCGAGCGCACCGAGGCATGGGTTGCGCTGTACCGCTCGATGGGTGGCGGCTGGAACCGCCAGTCGGCCTCGGCCCCATCTTCCGAATCGTCCTCACTGACCTCCACCCCGGCCACCAAGGTCGCGACGTCGCCATGAAATCAATGAAGCGTTCCACCCTCGTCATCGCGCTGATTGCGCTGGTCGTCGTCATCGCGGCGATCTTCTTCATGACGCGCGGCAAGCCGTCGGATAAGTCGGCCGATCCTGCCGCAGCAGCCAAGACCAAGGACGGCGCCCACTCGCCCAAGCCCGCGCTGACCGTCACCGTCGCCAAGCCCGAAGCCACCGAGCTGATGCTCACGCTCGCAGCCAACGGCAACGTGGCTGCCTGGCAGGAGGCCGTGGTCGGCTCCGAGTCCAACGGCCTGAAGCTGGCCGAAGTGCGCGTGAACGTGGGCGACGTGGTCAAGAAGGGCCAGGTGCTCGCGGTGTTCTCGCCCGAGACGGTGCAGGCCGACATTGCGCAATCGCGCGCCTCCCTGGCCGAAGCCCGCGCCACTGCTGCCGACGCCGCAGGCAATGCCGCACGCGCCCGCACGCTGCAGGCCACCGGCGCACTGAGCCAGCAGCAGATCAACCAGTACCAGACCACCGAGCAGACCGCCAAGGCACGCGTCGAGGCAGCCGAGGCCGTGCTGGCCGCGCAGCAGGTACGCGGTCGCAACACGCAGGTGCTGGCGCCCGACGACGGCGTGATCTCGGCACGCACCGCCACGGTGGGCAGCGTGGTGTCGGCCGGCACCGAGCTGTTCCGGCTGATCCGCCAGGGCCGGCTCGAATGGCGCGCCGAAGTGACCTCGGCCGAACTCAGCCGCGTCGCGGTCGGCACCACCGCCTTCGTGGTGAGTGCCAGCGGCGCACAGGTGCGCGGCAAGGTTCGCAGCATCGCGCCCACGGTCGATCCGCAGACGCGCGCAGCGCTGGTGTACGTCGACCTGCCCAACGTGCAGCAGAACACCGGCATCAAGGCCGGCATGTTCGCGCGCGGCGACTTCGAGTTGGGCCGCAGCACGGCGCCGACGGTGCCACAGGCCTCCATCGTGCCGCGCGACGGCTTCAACAACGTCTTTCTGCTGAAGCCCGACAACAAGGTGACCCAGCTGAAGGTACAGATCGGCCGGCGCCTGAACGACCGCATCGAGATCACCAGCGCGCTGCCCGACGGCGCCCAGGTGATCGTGCAAGGCGCGGGCTTCCTCAACGACGGCGACCTGGTGCGCGTGGTGGATGCGCCCGCATCCGCATCCGCGGCGCAGCCGGCCAGGTCTGCGGCCTCCGCTGCCGCGGCCAAGTAAGCAATTCAAAGGAACACGCCCATGAACGTTTCCGCCTGGTCCATACGCAACCCGATTCCGGCGGTGATGCTGTTCGTGCTGCTCACCTTCGGTGGGTTGCTGTCGTTCAACGCGATGAAGGTGCAGAACTTTCCGGACATCGACCTGCCGACCGTGACGGTCTCGGCGTCGCTGCCCGGCGCGGCGCCTTCGCAGCTGGAGACCGACGTCGCGCGCAAGCTCGAGAACTCCATTGCCACCGTGCAGGGCCTGAAGCACATCACCACCAAGGTGCAGGACGGCGCCGCCACGCTGATCGTCGAATTCCGCCTCGAGAAGCCGGTGCAGGAGGCCGTGGACGACGTGCGCTCCGCGGTGCAGCGCGTGCGCGCCGACCTGCCGGCCGACGTGCGCGACCCGGTCGTCACCAAGCTCGACTTCGCGGCCCAGCCGGTGCTGGCCTTCACCATTGCCTCGTCGGCCATGGACAGCGAGGCGCTGAGCTGGTTCGTCGACAACGACGTCACCAAGAAGCTGCTCGCGCTGCCCGGCGTGGGCGCGGTGAACCGCGTGGGCGGCGTCACGCGCCAGGTGCACATCGACCTCGACCCGAGCAAGCTGCAGGCGCTGGGCGCCTCGGCGGCCGACATCTCGCGCCAGCTGCGCCAGGTGCAGACCGAAAGCGCGGGCGGCCGTTTCGACCTTGGCGGCAGCGAACAGCCGGTGCGCACCATGGCCACCGTGAAGTCGGCCGACCAGCTCGCCGACATGCAGATCGTGCTGACCGACGGCCGGCGCATCCGCCTCGACCAGGTGGCGCGCGTGAGTGACACCATCGCCGAGCCGCGCGCGGCCGCGCTGCTCAACGGCAAGCCGGTGGTGGGCTTCGAAGTGGCGCGCAGCCGCGGCGCCAGCGAAGTGGAAGTGGGCCACGCGGTGCAGAAGGCGCTGGCCGACATGCGCGCGCAACGCCCCGACATCGAGCTGACCGAGGCCTTCAACTTCGTCGACCCGGTGGAAGAGGAATACAACGGCTCGCTGCACCTGCTGTACGAGGGCGCCATCCTCGCGGTGATCGTGGTGTGGCTGTTCCTGCGCGACTGGCGCGCCACCTTCGTCTCGGCGATTGCGCTGCCGATGTCGGTGATTCCGGCGTTCATCGGCATGCACCTGCTGGGCTTCTCGGTCAACGTGATCTCGCTGCTCGCGCTGTCGCTGGTGGTCGGCATATTGGTGGACGACGCCATCGTGGAGGTCGAGAACATCGTGCGCCACCTGCGCATGGGCAAGTCGCCCTACCAGGCGGCCATGGAGGCGGCGGATGAAATCGGCCTGGCCGTGATCGCCACCACCTTCACGCTGATCGCGGTGTTCCTCCCCACGGCCTTCATGAGCGGCGTGGCTGGCAAGTTCTTCAAGCAGTTCGGCTGGACGGCATCGCTCGCGGTGTTCGCCTCGCTGGTGGTCGCGCGGGTGCTCACGCCCATGATGGCGGCCTACATCCTGAAGCCCGTCGTCGGCGCCGAGAAGGAACCCGGCTGGCTGCGCTGGTACATGCGCGCGGTGACGTGGAGCACGCACAACCGCTTCAAGACGATGGTGCTGGCCACCCTCTTCTTCTTCGGCTCGCTGGCGATGATCCCGCTGCTCAAGACCGGCTTCATTCCGC
This sequence comes from Variovorax sp. GW821-FHT09D05, assembly GCF_059416325.1. NCBI lineage: Bacteria > Pseudomonadati > Pseudomonadota > Betaproteobacteria > Burkholderiales > Comamonadaceae > Variovorax > Variovorax sp. GW821-FHT09D05. The sequence continues at coordinate 414,268 of NZ_JBWKOZ010000003.1, forward strand.
CGGACGACAACTCGCAGACGCAGATCTACCTGTCGCTCGCGCCCGGCTCCACGCTGGCGCAAACCACCGCGGCCGCCGAGGAAACCCGCAACCGCGTGATGCAGATCAACCACGTGAAGAGCGTCTACACCACGGTGGCCGGCGGCAGTGCGGGCGGCGACCCGTTCGCGAACTTCGGCACGCCCGAGACGCGCAAGGCCACGCTCACCATCAAGCTCGATGAGCGCGGCGACCGGCCGCGCAAGCAGGTGATCGAGAACCAGATTCGCGCCGCGCTCGAAACGCTGCCCGGCGTGCGCAGCACCGTGGGCCTCGGCGGCTCGGGCGAGAAGTACATCCTGGCGCTGACCGGCGAAGACCCGGTGGCGCTGGCCAGCGCCGCCAGCGCGGTCGAAAAAGACCTGCGCACCATTCCTGGCCTGGGCAACATCACCTCCACCGCGAGCCTGATCCGCCCCGAAATTGCCGTGCGCCCCGACTTCGCACGCGCCGCCGACCTGGGCGTGACCAGCTCCGCCATTGCCGAAACGTTGCGCGTGGCCACTCTGGGCGACTACGACCAGTCGCTGGCCAAGCTCAACCTCGCGCAGCGGCAGGTGCCGATCGTGGTGAAACTGGAAGACTCCGCGCGAAAAGACATCGACCTGCTCGGACGCTTGGCAGTGCCAGGCACGCGCGGCCCGGTCATGCTGAACCAGGTGGCTTCGCTCACGATGGAAGGCGGCCCGGCCGTCATCGACCGCTACGACCGCTCGCGCAACGTGAACTTCGAGATCGAGCTGTCGGGCGTGGGCCTGGGCGACGCCAAGGACGCGGTGACGAAGCTGCCGTCGATCGTGAACCTGCCACCGGGCGTGCGCATCGCCGAGATAGGCGACGCTGAAGTCATGACCGAGCTGTTCGCCAGCTTCGGGCTCGCGATGCTGACGGGCGTGCTGTGCATCTACATCGTGCTGGTGCTGCTGTTCAAGGACTTCCTGCACCCGGTCACCATCCTGTGCGCGCTGCCGCTGGCCCTGGGCGGTGCATTCGTGGGGCTGCTGATCGGGCAGAAGGCGCTGTCGATGCCCTCGCTGATCGGGCTCATCATGCTGATGGGCATTGCCACCAAGAACTCGATTCTTCTGGTGGAGTACGCCATCGTCGCGCGCCGCGACCACGGCATGAGCCGCTGGGACGCGCTGCGCGACGCCTGCCACAAGCGTGCGCGGCCCATCATCATGACCACGCTCGCCATGGGCGCGGGCATGCTGCCGATCGCGGTCGGTTTTGGCGCGGCAGATTCGAGCTTCCGCTCTCCGATGGCGATGGCGGTGATCGGGGGGCTGATCACCTCGACGGTGCTGAGCCTGCTGGTTGTGCCTGCCGTGTTCACCTACATCGACGACATCGAGCACTGGATTCGTCGCACCGTGCGCAAGCTGCGCGGGCAGCCGGCGGATCCGCATATCGACGACGACCTGGTCGAGACGCCTGCGGCGGGGCGGTAAGGCGCCCCGGCGGAAATAAAAAAAGCTGCGGCATTGCCGCAGCTTTTTTTTCGTGCCCCAAGGAAGATCAGGCGTCCAGCTGTGCCAGCCGCTTCAGCTTGCGTTCGCTCATGCGCTTGGCCAGGCGCGGAAGCACCAGCACGGCCACCACGATGACGACCAGCGCGATCGACATCGGGCGCTGGAAGAACACCACCGCGCTGCCCTCGCCGATCGACATGGCATTGCGCAGCTGCGCTTCGGCGAGCGGGCCGAGGATCATGCCGACCACCACGGGTGCGGTCGGAAAGTCGAAGCGGCGCATCACCACGCCCAGCAGGCCGATGGCGTACAGCAGGAACAGGTCGAACCCGCTCTGGCGCATGCCGTAGGCACCCACCGTCGCGAAGATCAGGATGCCGGCGTAGAGCTGGGGCTTCGGAATCTTCAGCAGCTTGACCCAGAGGCCGACCATCGGCAGGTTCAGCACCAGCAGCATCACGTTGCCGATGTAGAGCGAGGCGATCAGCGCCCACACCAGCGCGGCCGAGGTGGTGAAGAGTTGCGGGCCCGGCTGGATGCCGTAGTTCTGGAACGCGCCCAGCAGGATCGCGGTGGTGTTCGAGGTCGGAATGCCGAGCGTGAGCAGCGGAATCAACGCGGCCGTCACCGTGGCGTTGTTGGCGGCCTCGGGGCCGGCCACGCCTTCGATGGCGCCGGTGGTGCCGAACTCGGCCTTGGCGTCCTTGTCCTTGGCGAGCTTCTTTTCCATCGCATAGCTCAGGAAAGTCGGAATCTCGGTGCCGCCGGCCGGAATGCAGCCGAAGGGCGTGCCGATGGCGGTGCCGCGCAGCCAGGCGGGAATGGATCGCCTCCAGTCGCGCTTGGTCATGTGCACGCGGCTGAGCTTGTTCTGGCCCTCGACCACCTTGCCTTCATACAGCACGGCGTACAGCACTTCGGCCACGGCGAACAGGCCCACGGCGACCAGGACGATCTCGATGCCGTCGAGCAGCTCGGGCACGCCGCCGGTGTAGCGGCCCTGGCCCGAGATCTGGTCGAGCCCGACGCAGCCGGCCGCCAGGCCGACGAACAGCGCCGTCATGCCGCGCAGCGTGCTCTTGCCGAGCACCGCGCTCACGGTGGTGAAGGCCAGCAGCATGAGGAGGAAATACTCGGGCGGGCCGAGCTTGACCGCAAACTCGGCCACAAAGGGCGCGAACAGCGTGACGATGACCGTGGCAATGGTGCCGGCAACGAAAGAGCCGATGGCGGCCGTTGCGAGCGCCGCGCCCGCCCTTCCGCTCTTGGCCATCTTGTTGCCCTCCATCGCCGTCACCATGCTCGCGGTTTCGCCGGGCGTGTTCAGCAGGATGGAGGTGGTCGAGCCGCCGTACATGGCGCCGTAGTAGATGCCCGAGAAAAAGATCATCGAGGCCGTGATGTCGACCTTGCCGGTGATGGGCAGCAGCATGGCCACCGCCACGGCCGGGCCGATGCCGGGCAGCACGCCCACGGCCGTGCCCAGGGCGCAGCCGACGAGGCACCAGAGCAGATTGATCGGGGTGATCGCCGTGGCGAAACCCGCCATGAGTGCGTTGAAGATTTCCATGTCAGAACCACCCGGTGGAAGTGAGGCCAGGCAGGTTGATGGCCAGGAATTGCGTGAACATCCAGAACACAGGAGCCGCGATCAGCGCGCCGGTGACGATGTCGATGAGCCAGGTGCGCGGTGAGTTGACGCCGCCCTGTCCGCTAGCGCGCCGCAGGCCCTGCACGGCCAGCAGGTAGCACAGCGTGCAGCTCACGATGAAGCCGAGCGTGGTGATGAGCGCCGCGTTGAGCAGCAGCCCCGCCGACACCCAGACAAAGCCGGGCCAGTAGGCATGCTCCGCGCCCGAGGGCGCATCGAGCTCGCGGAAGCCGCCGGTGCGTGCCTCCCACAGGATCCACCCGCCGCACAGCACGAGCACCACGGACACCAGCCAGGGCAGGAAGTTGGGGCCGACGCCGCCGTAGCCGGCTTCGGAAGAAATGCCGATGGCGCCGAAGGCCAGCGCCAGGCCGGTCAGCAGCACGCCGACGCCGACCAGGGTTTGCGGCCAAGTGGCCGCGGGTTGCGCAGGGGCCGAGGATTCTGGAGTTGTCATTTTTTTGTCCTGGAGTGGGAGTACGGGTGCCCCTTCCAGAAACACCGCGGAACCGGCTTTGCCGGGCCGCAGGTGTTGCCCCCGGTAGGGGGTTGGCGCGCGACACGAAGTGCGCGCAGCCTGGGGGCGAGCCGATTTCAGACCATGCCGGATTTCGTCATGATGGCGCGCAGGCTGGCGAAGTCGTCGTCGACGAACTTGGCAAAAGCTTCGCCCGACAGCACGGCCGGCGTCCAGTCGTTCTTCTTGAGCGATTCGGCCCACGACGAGCTCTTCATGGCGGCCAGCACCATGTCGGTCAGCGCCTTGCGCTGCTCGGCCGAGATGCCGGGGGCGCCGTACACGCCGCGCCAGTTGCCGATTTCGACGTCGATGCCCTGCTCCTTCAGCGTGGGCACGTTGATGCCCGGCAGGCGCTGCGCGGAGGTGACGGCAATGGCCTTCATCTTTCCGGCGGCGATGTATTCGGCGAATTCGCTGTAGCCGCTGCCGCCGACGGTAACGTTGCCGCCCAGGATGGCGGCGGTGGCTTCACCGCCTCCGCGGAATGCCACATAGTTGATCTTGGAAGGATCGGCGCCCACCTTCTGCGCAATCATGGCCGCGGCGATGTGCTCGGTGGACCCGCGCGAACCGCCGCCCCACTTCACGCTGCCCGGGTCCTTCTTGAGCTGGTCGACCACGTCCTTCATGGTCTTGAGCGGCGAATTGGCCGGCAGCACGAACACGTTGTATTCGGTGGTCAGGCGCGCAATGGGCGTGGCCTGCTCGAGCTTGACCGGCGGCTTGCCGGTGATGATGCCGCCCAGCATGACCGAGCCCATGACCATCAGCGCGTTGGCGTCGCCCTTGGAGCCGTTCACGAACTGGGCCAGGCCCAGTGCGCCGGCAGCGCCGCCCTTGTTGTCGTAGGTGACGGTGTCGGCCACCTTGGCATCGCTCAGCGCCTTGCCCAGCGCACGGCCGGTGGTGTCCCAGCCGCCGCCCGGGTTGGCGGGGATCATCATCTTGACGTTGGCTGCAGCACGTGCCGAGAGCGGCAGCGCTCCGGCGGCGGCCAGTGCGGCCAAAGACTTCAGAAAGGTGTCGCGACGCATGCGTGTCTCCTGGAATTGGAAGGAACTTGAAAGGAAGCTGACTTTTAGCTGAGCGCTATCATGCGCCGCCCTGCTGTCAGTTGGCTGTCCGCCAGACTGGGGAAAACACCAAAGTAAACACGCCCGCCGCCACCGTATGAAGCTGCTGCTGGTCGAAGACGACCCCTCGATGCAAATCACCCTGCAGCGAACCCTCGGGCGCCGCCGGATCGACGTGCGCGTCTGCGGCGACGGGGCCGAAGCCGTCGCCCAGTGGCGCGCCATCGAGCCCGACGTGGTCGCCCTCGACCTGAGCCTGCCCAACCTCGACGGCCTGCAGGTGCTGGCCCAGGCACGCGCCGAGGGCCTGCGCACGCCGGTGCTGCTGCTGACGGCGCGCGGTACGGTCGGCGACCGCATCGTCGGCCTGAACGCCGGTGCCGACGACTACCTGCCCAAGCCCTTCGACCTCGACGAACTCGAAGCCCGCATTCGCGCGCTGCGCCGGCGCAGCCACGGCGTTGCCGGACCGGACGCGGGGCTCAACCCGCAGGAGATCGGCGGGCTGCGCTTCGAGCCTGACAACGGCGCCATCTATAACCGCGCCGAACTGCTCGAACTCACGCCGCGCGAACTGGCGCTGCTGAAGGCGCTGATGATGAAGCCGGGCCACGCCGTGACCAAGGAGCGCCTGTTCGAGCTGGTGTTTCCGGGCGAGACCGAGGTGCAGTACGAAGCCATCGAGGTGGTGGTGTACCGCCTGCGCAAGAAGCTCGCGGGCACCGGCGCGGTGCTGATGACCATGCGCGGCCTCGGCTATTTATTGCGCCCCGAGGCATGACCCGCGTCTCTTCGCTTCGCGCGCGGCTGCTGCTCGGCATCCTCGCGCCGATTGCCGTGTTCATCGTGATCAACAGCGTGAGCCTGTACCGCCAGAGCCTCGCGGCCGCCACCACGGCCTACGACCGCACGCTGCTCGCCTCGGCCAAGACCATCGGCGAACAGCTCGACGTGGAGGGCTACGACGACCTGGCGCAGCTGCGGGCCATCGTGCCCTATTCCGCGCTCGAGGCCTTCGAGGCCGACAACCGCAGCCGGCTGTTCTACCGGGTCTCGGCGCTCGACGGTGAAATGATCTCGGGCTTTGCCGAGCTGCCGTTCTGGCGCGGCCGCATTCCGGACCGCAGCGCGTACGCAGCGCTGGTCGACTTCTACGACGCGCAGTTCCGCAACCAGCCGGTGCGCGTCGCGGTGCTGCTGCAGCCTGTAGCAAGCGCAACCGGCCGCGGCATGGCCGTGGTGCAGGTGGCCGAGACGCTGGAGCTGCGCGAGACACTGGTGCGCAAGCTGCTGATCGACACGCTGTGGCGCCAGCTGCTGCTGATGGGCGTGATCGCGCTGGTCACCGTGTTCGTGGTGCAGCGCGCCACGCGGTCGGTGCGCGAGCTGGGCGAAGCCATCGAGAAGCGCCAGGCCGACGACCTCTCGCCCATCGACGCGCCCGACGCGCCGCGCGAGCTGCGGCCGCTGATCGACGCCACCACGCAGGTCATGGGCCGGCTGCAGCAGCTGCTCGACCACCAGAAGCGCTTTGTGCGCGACAGCGCCCACCAGCTGCGCACGCCACTGGCCGTGCTGAAGGCGCAGGTGCAGTCGGCGCAGCGCGGCGACGTGGCGCCCGAGCAGGCGCTGGGCGAGATCAGCCACACGGTGGAGCGTGCGACCACGCTGGCCAACCAGATGCTGTCGCTCGCCAAGGTGGAGCAACTGCGCCAGCAGCCGGAGTCGGTAACGCTCGACTTCGGCGAGGTGGCCCGGCAGATCGCGCTCGACCTGTCGCCGCTGGTGGCCGACAAGGCGCTCGACTTCGAACTCGCCATCGACGAGCCCGTGCCGGTGCAGGCCCATCACTGGATGCTGCAGGAGCTCACGCGCAACCTGCTGCACAACGCGATCAAGCAGAGCCCCGTGGGCGCTGCGCTGTCGGTCTCGCTGCGCTCCGAAGGCGGGGACGCGGTGCTCACGGTGCGCGACTGCGGCCCCGGCATCTCGCCCGAGCTGCGGCAGCGCCTGTTCGCGCCCTTCTCCGCCGGCAGCACGTCGAGCGGCTCGGGGCTGGGGCTGGCGATCTGCCGCGAGATCGTGCTGGCGCTCGGCGGGCGCATCAGCCTCGACAACCGCAGTGCGCTGGCCGTGGAGGACGGCACCGAACGGGTGATCGGGCTCGACGCCGTCGTGCGCCTGCCGCTGTCGTCGGCGCCACTCTCGCGGCACAATTCCTGAAATCCACTTCCGACACTTCATGGACCGTCTGCGCATCGACAAATGGCTCTGGGCCGCCCGCTTCTTCAAGACGCGCTCGCTGGCCGCGGAGGAAATCGGCAAGAACCGCGTGCAGGTGAACGGCGACGTCGCCAAGGCCTCGCGCGAGGTCAAGGCGGGCGACACCGTGGCCATGCGCATGGGCCCGCTGACGCGAACCGTGAAGGTGCTCGGCCTCAGCGGCCAGCGCGGACCGGCACCGGTCGCGCAGCAGCTCTACGAGGAAACAGCCGAAAGCGTGGCGGCGCAGGCCGCGTTCCGGGAGCTGCGCCGCATGGGCAGCGAACCGGCGCTGGCCATCGAGCAGGGCCGCCCCACCAAGCGCGACCGGCGCGATCTCGATGGCGCAGTGCGCCAGCATGCCGATTGGGACAACCGCTGGAGCGCCTCGCTGCCCCCTGAAGACGACGACCGCTGACGACCATCCATCGGGTCGATCGCTTACGCTGTCGGCTTCGTTGTTCTTCACGGAGTCCTGCTTCATGGCCAGCTTCAAGAAATACCGCGTCGGCGGCAAGTTCAAGCTCTCGCACATCGACCCCGGCGACACGCCCTTCTGCGAGGGCGACGAAGCCTCCCAGCGCGCCGAAGTCGATGCGCTGGCCGTCGAGCTCGACGAGCTGCAGGACCTGCTGCACGCGGAGGGACGGCGCAAGCTGCTGCTGGTGCTGCAAGGCATGGACACCAGCGGCAAGGACGGCACCGTGCGCTGGGTGTTCTCGCGCACCTCGCCGCTGGGCGTGCGCGTATCGGCCTTCAAGGCACCGACCGTGGACGAACGCGCGCGCGACTACCTCTGGCGCTGCCACGCCGTCGTGCCGCGCACTGGCGAGATCATGGTGTGGAACCGCAGCCACTACGAAGACGTGCTGGTGCCCGTGGTCGAAGGCTGGATCGACAAGGCCGAGGCAAAACGCCGCTACGCACAGATCAACGACTTCGAGCGGCTGCTCACCGAGACCGGCACGGTGGTGGTCAAGTGCATGCTCCACATCGACAAGGACGAGCAGCGCGAACGCCTGCAGGCCCGCATCGACACGCCCGGCAAGCAATGGAAGTTCAGCATGGACGACCTGGAGGTGCGCACCAAGTGGAGCGCCTACCAGCAGGCCTACCAGAACGCGCTGGGCGCCACTTCGACAGACCATGCGCCGTGGTACGTGGTGCCAGCCAACAGCAAGCGGCACCGCAACGTGATGATCGCGCAGCTGCTGGTGAAGACGATGCGTCAGATGAAGCTAAAGGCTCCGCCGCCGGACCCGGCGCTCAAGGGAATGATCGTCAAGTGAGCGACGGCTGAGCAGGCAGGGCCCTCGCGGGCCCATCGAAGCTCAGGAGCGGCGGATCAGCGCCTGCGCCAGCACGCGGCACTTGCCGAACTCGCAGCGCACCGCCCAGGTTCCGCCGTTGTCACAAGGCACGTTGTAGGTTTCGTAGCCGGGGCCCTTGGCCGTGAGTTCGGCGCGCGGCTGAAGGTTGCAGCGGCCGGCCTTGGCGAGCGTTTCGACGTTGTAGGTATCGACGCCGGTGCGGCGCGGCTTCATGACGACGCCGGGGTCGAAGGTGTTGCCATAGAACGAGTCGCGCACGTTGGGGTCGAGGTTGCGATAGCCGCGCTTGGCCATGCAATGCACGATGGCGATCTGCTGGTGCTCGGCAATCAGCTCCGAGTCGGGACGGCCGTTCCAGTCGATGACGGCGGCGGTGATGCCGGTATACGACGCCGCGGCGACGATGCCCTGCCCGTACACCGTGATCAGGCCGACGCCCAGCGCGCCCCACATGGCGTCGCCGGTTTCGCTGCGCGCCGTGATGCGGTTCGACGCCGTGCGGCATTCCGCCACGTCGTTGTCGTAGCGCACCTTGTCCACGCCCTCCATGGCGACCATGGGCACATAGGAAGTGCCCCTGCCCGTTCCGGGCTCGGTGGGTGTAGTCGGTGCGCTGGCGCAACCGGCCAGGGCCACGGCAGCGAACGCAATGCTCAGCAGCAGCTTCATGCAATCCCTCGTCTTCTTCGCGATAGTTGCGGGGATTTAACCATACATATAGTTACTCTTGAACCGCATTTGTCGTGAATGCACTACGGCCGACCTGGATCAGTGGGGCCATACCGAGAAGCCCTGGGCGAGCAACATCGCGCGCATGGTTACAGAATGAGAAAATAGGTTACATAAGCGCTGCCGCATCAGCTTTGGGCGCGACTCATCCGAACACCCCTTGAACTACCGTCCCGCACCCTTCTTCGCCAACGTGGTGCTCGTCCTGTCGATGGCACTGCTGGGTGCCATCGGTGCCTTCCTGGGCGGGACGGCCGGCTTGCAGCAGTCCGACTCGCTGCTGCACCTGACGCGCGCCGACTGGCAGGTCGACGAAGCCTCGGGCTTCAGCACTCCGCCGTTGAAGCAGGACAGCGGCGCCCTGCCGGACACCTGGAAGCGGGTCGAACTGCCCCTGGCCCTTCCCATCGCGCTGCTGCGCCAGGCGGAGGCCTCCTCCACCAGGACGACGCGCACGACCTGGATCAGGCTGTCCACGCGCGGCCTGCCGCCCGACGCCGGGCCGCTGGCGTTGTACGGCATCCGGATCAAGACCGACGGCACCATCGCGGTCTATGCCGACGGGCAACTGGTCCATCGCGCGCAGCAGTCGGGCCCGCTGTGGAACAGCACCCGCACTCCGCTGTGGGTCCAGCTGGACAACAGTGCCGACAGCAAGCCGCCCAGCGAGATCCTCCTGCGCCTGGAGCACACCCGCAACGCCCAGGTGGCGCTGTCGTCGCTGTGGATCGGCCCCATCGACGCACTCAGGGGGCGCCACGGCATGCGCCAGTGGCTGCAGCAGGAGCTGCCCGCGATGCTCGGCGCAGCATTCATGGCCGTGGGCGTGTTCGCGCTGTTCGTGTGGTTCAGGCGCCGCGACGAGACGGGCTACCTGCTGTTCTTCAACCTCGCGGCCACTTCCTTCATGCGGGGACTGCACTTCTACGTGAGCCTGCCCGTCGCCAATGACTGGTTCGCGTGGCTGACCGTCAACTCGCTCTTCTGGCTGGTGATGGTGGTGCACTTCTTCCTGCGCCAGTTGCACGGCCTGCAGCTCAAGTGGCTGACCGTCGGCGTGGTCGTGGCGACCACCACCATCGGCCTCGTCACCCTGCCCGGCTTGAACATCGTGCAGAACACGCCGCAGGTAACGCCCCTGATCTACGCTGTCGCGGCGCTGATGGGCACGCTGGTCTGCCTGGTGGGTAGCGTCAGCGCATGGCGCCGCTCCACCGAAGGGAGGCTGGTCGCGGTCGGCATCGGCATCTGCGTGCTGCTGGGCATGACCGACTGGCTGCTGCAGAACAACTTCATCAGCCCCGAAGGCTGGTATCTGGGGGCGTACACCAACGCCGTCACCTTCAGCGTTTTCGGCGCGCTGATGTACCGCCGCTACATGCACGCCATCGGCGAAGTCGAGCAGCTCAATGCGAGCCTTGCGCAGCGCCTGCAGAAGCGCGAGGCCGAACTCGAGCTCAGCCACCGGCGGCTGCGCGAGGTCGAGCGCCTGCAGACCATCAGCGACGAACGCCAGCGCCTGATGCAGGACATGCACGACGGCCTCGGCTCTTCGCTGATCAGCGCCATCCGCTCGGTCGAAGGCGGCGGCATGAGCGACGACAAGGTCTCGCAGATTCTCAAGAGCTGTCTGGACGACCTGAAGCTCACGCTCGACTCGCTGGAGCCGATCGAGGCCGACCTGCTGCTGCTGCTGGCCACGCTGCGCTACCGGCTGGAACCGCGGCTCGAAGGCACCGGTGTCTCGCTGCGGTGGGAAGTGCAGGAGCTGCCGGCCCTCGACTGGCTCGACCCGTCGAGTGCGCTGCACATCCTGCGCATCGTGCAGGAAAGCATCTCGAACATCCTGCGCCACACGCGCGCGACGGAAATTCGCGTGGGCACCTCGCTTGAAGGCGCGGGCGTGCAGGTGACGATCGAGGACAACGGCCAGGGCTTCGACGTCCAGAAGGTGATGGGCAATCAGTCCGCGGGAGGCCGCGGCCTGCAGAACCAGCGGCGGCGAGCGCAGGCGATCAAAGGCGTGGTGCAGTGGGAATCCAAACCGACGGGAACGCGGTTCGTGTTGTGGCTGCCGTTGCTGCGGGAGAAGCAGGCGGCTTGAGGCCAGCCCTCAGAAGGATGCCGACTGCGCCGCCTCAGACACATCAGCGCGCGAGACGATCCCGCGCAGATCCGCCCCCGTGGCCAAAGTCCCCATCACTCCGGCGTGCTGACCGCCCAGGCGCGACTCGACGAAGCGCTGTGCCACCGCGCCATCGCTGTGCCTGAGCATCTCGCTCGCCTGGAGCGCAAGAGCCATGCGCGTCACGATGGCGCGCGAATTGCCCTCATCGACTGCACCCGCAGAAAGATCGTCGCGCAGGCCGGCGATGAACTTCGCATACGCCGCGTTGGCAACTCCCGGCTGGGAGACTTCATCGAGAAAGACTTCGAGCGAGCCCTTCTCGCGGCCGAGCGCGCGCACCACGTCCATGCACATCATGTTCGTCGTGCCTTCCCAGATCGAATTGAGCGGCGCCTCGCGGTACAGCCGCGCGATGGGGTTCTCCATGATGAAGCCGTTGCCGCCGTGAACCTGCAATGCCTCGTAGACGAAGTACGTCGCACGCTGGCAGTTCCAGTACTTGACCACGGGCGTTGCCACGCGGGCAAGAAGCCGCTCGCGTTCGTTCGATTCCATGCTGTCGGTTGCGCGTGCGACACGCATCGCCGACAACATGGCCGCTTCGCTTTCCAGCGCCAGATCCGCCAGCACATTCGTCTGCATGGGCAGGTCGGCCATCCGGCGACCGAAGCCGTCGCGTGTCGATGCGTGGTTGATCGCCAGCGTGAGTGCCTGGCGCATCAGGCCCGCAGAACCCACGGCAAAGTCGAGGCGGGTCAGGTGTGCATGCGACAGGATCTCGCGGATCCCGCGTCCCTCTTCGCCGACCAGCATCGCCCAGGTCTTGTTGAACTCGACTTCGCTCGATGCGTTGGAGCGGTTTCCGCACTTGTCCTTCAGGCGCTGCACGGCAACGCGGTTGGCACTGCCGTCCGGCAGGAAGCGCGGAACGAAAAGGCAGCTCACGCCCGAATTGGTTTGAGCCAGCGTGTAGAAGCCGTCGGAAGTCGGAACCGAAAAAAACCACTTGTGGCCCGTCACGTTGTAGATGCGAGCACCGTTCTCGGTTCCGACGAAGGTGGCCGTGGTCTGCGTCTGGCGCAGGTCGGAGCCGCCCTGCTTCTCGGTCATGGCATAGCCGATCACGGCGCCCGTTTTCTGCGGGAGCGGCAGGCGGCGCGGGTCGTAGCGACCGGAAAGTGTCTTCTCCCTCCAGAGTGCAAACTCCGGCCGCCCCGCAAAACCAGCACAGGCAGCGTATGCCATGCCAGTGGGGCATCCGGTGCCGTTCTCGACCTGGTTCCACAGGTAGCTCAGCACCGCACGCGCAAAATGGCCCGACGGCTCATTGGTTGTCCATGCAAGGCTCGGTACGCCATGCGCGAAACCCAGGGCCATGAGTTGATGCCAGGCGGGATGAAACTCGACCCAGTCCAGACGATTGCCGAACCGATCATGCGTGCGCAGTTGCGGACTGTGTTCGTTGGCCAATCGTGCAAGGTCCTGCACCTCTTCATTGCCCGCCAATGCGCCGACCGCCGTTGCGTCAGGAATGCTCCAGGCCGCATGACGCGCCACGAGTTCTCGTAGAGCCACATCGCCTGTGAACGCGTTGTGGCCGGTGCAAGCACTGGCCTGGTTGAATACCCTGTGCGTCTCGACGCCATCGGCCAGGGGAAACTGAAACGCCAGAGCCGTACTTTCGAGGGGCATGTTCATGAAGGTCTCCAGAAGTTCGCCGCGCTGCAGGCATAGTGAATCATTCTTCGCGATTCGTGAACCTGAATCCGTTCTTTCCCGGGCCGGGCACCGACGCACCAGGACCGCAAAATGGCACAGTCTTTGCGTGCTCAAGCTACAGCGACCTGGCGCCGCCCCGCCCGCTCCCCAGATCGCGCCGTAGTCACTGGAATAGACAGCCTTGCTCACCATTCAGGTGCCATGCAACCGGTTGGACGCTGAAAGCGTTACAACCGCTGATCCAAACGGAGGCTTCGTTGGCCAAGCTGGACCCTCTGAATACATCGCGCTACTGGCATGTGCCCGGCATGCCGGGCATGGACATGCTGCATGCGGACTTCACGACGCATGAATACGCGCCCCACGTGCACCATTCCTTCGTGATCGCAGTCACCGAGGTTGGAGGCGCCGAATTCAAGAGCCGCGGCCGCACGGGCATTGCCAATCAGCAGGCGCTCCTCGTCTTCAACCCGGCCGAACCCCATTCGGGCCGCATGGGCGGCAGTGCCCGCTGGCGGTACCGGGCCCTCTATCTGGCCGAGCCGGGCATCAGGCATCTGATGACGACGCTGGGCATCGATCAAACCCGGTACTTCGGATCGAACATCTACTGCGACCAGGAGCTCATTGGCAGCTTTCTGGAGCTTCATCGCGCCTACGACGGAAACAGCGATCAATGGGACCCTCTGCGGCAGCAGGAGCTGTTCGTTCATAGCTTCGGAACGCTCTTCCAGAGCCACGCGCAGCCGGGACAACGCGTGCTCCCGGTGCCGGCAGATGCCAACGTCCTCGCGCCAGTGCTGGAACTGCTGCGCGACTCTTTTGCAGAGCGATTGACCCTCGAGCAGATGGCGGCGGCCGCCGACCTGACGCCCTTTCAGCTGATCGGCGCATTCAACCGCACGATCGGATTGACGCCCCACACGTACCTCACGCAGTTGCGGCTCAGGGCCGCCATCAGTCACCTCACTGCCGGCCGGCCGCTGATCGAAGCCGCCGTTGCGAGCGGCTTTTACGACCAGAGCGCGCTCACCAGGCATTTCAAGCGCACCTTCGGCATGACGCCTCTCCAGTACGTCCGCGCCCGGACCTGCTGAGAAGCCGCTCCCCCCGCCCTCGAGCCATGCGCTGAGGGCCTTCTTTCCTCCGCTTCTTGTTTCCGCTCGGCTCGCGCGGAATTCGGATTCGCCTTTTTGGCGCGATTGCTTCCGGCCGCAATTTTTACCAATACGGGTTTCTCCGCGCTGACTATCGTGCAACTAAATGGTTTCGACCAGCGCAAAGTAATCAGTTCGTTTTCAATAGTGTTTAACCCACAGGTGACCCATGCAAAATGTTGATCGCGGCATTACTGGTTCCTCCCTCGCAGGCTCCGCAATCCTGCTGGAAATAGGTGCAGAGTACGGAATCATTGAATTTCTCCAGAAATCGCCGGTCGTGGACGCTGCAACGGCGTCCCGATCCTGCGGAATCAAGGAATCGGTAATTTCCGCCTACCTCGACTCCCTGAGCAAGGCCGGAATCATCGAGGTGTTGGATGAAAAAGCACCCGCCACCTACAAGGCCGGCAGCAATTTCGACGAATTGATCAATGAAGTCGGATATCTTTCCTGGGCGCTCCGCGCTTGCGCCCCCTTGATCAACAACGCGAAAGAATTTTCGGAAAACAACGAAGAGGCGCAACTCAAATACCCGCGCAGCGGGGGTCTGGTCGCCCGCACATCGAAATGGATGGGCGAAAAATCCTTCTATCCGCAGCCGGAAAACGCCATCGTCGCGATGGCACCAAAGAAAATCGTAGATCTTGGATCAGGCTCCGGAGGGTTCCTGATCCGCATGCTCAGGAAAATTCCGGGCTCAAAAGGCGTTGGAATTGATCTGAGCGCGTCGGCCACCGAACAGGCCGTTCGCGCAGCCAGTGAAGCAGGAATGAGCGACAGGCTCCAGTTCGTGACTGCCCCCATCCAGATCCTCACGGAAGATGCCTCTCTCATCAGGGACGCGGACATCATCCACGCAGGATTTGTCATGCACGATCTTCTTCCCGCCGAAGAAGAAACGCTCGACTCGTTGCTGCGTGCCTGCTGCGCCAATGCAATCAAGGGCACGCTGATCATCGTCGATGCGATTCCTGTTGCTCAATCCAGCTGGGAAAAGCCGTTCGCTGCGGCATTCAATCATCTGCACAATCATTTCATGTCCAGAAAGCTTCTCAGTGAAGATGAATGGACTGAAAAATTGTTCCGCGCGGGCTTTTCCAATGTGCGGGTCGAAATACTTGATCACCCTGGAGGGCGAATGTTGATGGCCAGTAAATAATTGAATTTTCACGGCATTTTTTAACCAACTGTAATTAGGAGCACGAAATGAGCGTTACCATTTCCGATCTGGTTGAGAGAGTTAAAAGTCATCGTTGCTATTCCCACCCGATTTTCAAGAATTGGGTCAAGGTCGAACCGGAGCCTCCTGTTGTGGGAGCCCTTTTCCACCAGATCCAGAGCTTCTGCGCGTCCACGCGTCCCGGATGGAGTTTTCCGGATGCGCTCAAGGAGCACGGGCTGCACAGGCAGAGCGAGTTGCTGGAAGAAATCGTCGAGAGCGAATCGGGCCACGGCCCTGAACTGGCGACGATGGCGGGATACATCGTCAACCAGTCGGCCGAAAAGCCCGTGTTTGCAGACCTCTACAACCAAGAGAAGGTCGAAGCGAAGCTCAAGGACTTTTCCAACCAGTTGCTCGGCTCCCTGCCCGGCTACGACATGGACACCGGGTTGACCGCGCAAGTCCGCAAGGCCATCGGCGTCTTCGATCACCGCAAGATGACGGACATCGAAAACACCTACCGGAATCTCGGCACCACGCTGGCGCTGGAAATGATCTCCAACCAGCAATTGATTCCGGGCGAAAAGTATTGCCTGGTGGACAGCGGCATCTACAACGCCGACCTCGAAGTGCCTGAAATGCACTACCTGCTGGAGCACTGGGGCGAAGTCGGCGCCGAGCAGCACCACGAGCAAAACGCCCGCACCGCGGTCGAACTCGCCTTGAAAACCGAATACGCCCACTTGGTCATCGAAGGCGCGGACGATTTTCTCGATTCGCTGACCGGCCTCTGGGACGTTCTGGATGCGGCATTGCTGCAATCCGGTGTCGCCGCGGAGCAAAGAAAAGTGGCTTACGTATAACGGCGGCGCCAAGCCTGGTTGTCATATGGTCGCCTATCTGATTGGCCGGATGTCCATTGTGGACCCGGATCAATACAACCAATACAAGCAACTCACGCCCGGGATCATAGAAAAGTTCGGAGGCAGGTTTCTGACGCGGGGAGGCGAGCGCATGCATTTGGAAGGCGCTCTGGATGATCGGCGCGTGGTTCTTGTCGAATTCAAATCTGCCGATGCGGCGAGAAAATTCTACGAATCGC
This sequence comes from Variovorax sp. GW821-FHT09D05, assembly GCF_059416325.1. Classification (NCBI taxonomy): domain Bacteria; kingdom Pseudomonadati; phylum Pseudomonadota; class Betaproteobacteria; order Burkholderiales; family Comamonadaceae; genus Variovorax; species Variovorax sp. GW821-FHT09D05. The sequence continues at coordinate 430,616 of NZ_JBWKOZ010000003.1, forward strand.
CGGAATACACCTTTGCAAAGGAATTGCGAAAGGGTGCTGCAGCCGATATGCAGCTCATGGTGATCGAGGGATTTGAATAGCGATAGCTTTTTGCCCTGCCCTTTTGATGCTTTAAAAAACAAACTGGCTGGCACGACCGATGGAGACCCGGTCGTGCCGGAACGAAATATGACGACTATTGCCCTACCTGTTGCTTCAAAAAGCAAAAACTTCTTTTCTTTCGTTGCGCTTCTGCTTGGCGCGGCGGCGTTGGCGCTGGGCGGCGTTTTTCTTCGCCACAGCGAATTGCCTCCGACCGCGAGCGCGGTCTATCGGGTTGCGCTGGCAATTCCGATTTTCTTTCTGCTCGACATGCTTGCGGCAAGAGCCGAGCCCGTGCGCACGACCGGCTCGCCCGCTGAAAAAATGCCGGCCATTCCGATCAAGCTAATTCTTGTCGGATTCATCTTTTCCGGAAATCTGGCGCTTTATCACTGGTCGATGACGCTGACCACGCTGGCCAATTCCAATCTTCTGGCCAACCTTGCCCCGATCTTCGTGGTGCTTGGATCCAACCTGTTTCTGGGGAAGAAATTCAAGCCCGGCTTCCTGTTCGGAATGCTGTTTGCGCTGGCCGGCGCATTCATCCTGATCGGACATCGGCTGGATTTTGGTTCGACCTACATGGCAGGAAATCTGTTAGGTCTTTTGACCGCAGTTTTTTACGGCTCATATCTTCTGGCGGTCAGCCTCGTGCGCTCGAACTATCGAACGATGACCGTCATGGCGTGGAGCAGCGTCGGTACGTTGATCATTCTCTTGCCCATCACGCTCCTGCGCGGCGAGTCGCTTGTTCCGCACACGATCAACGGGATGCTGATGCTGCTCGCGCTGGCAGTCGTCTCGCACGTCGGGGGCCAGGGCCTCATTGCCTATGCGCTGGCCAAGCTCCCGGCCGCGCTTTCTTCGATCACCCTGCTGATACAGCCTGTCATTGCAACCGTGCTCGGCGCCTATCTGTTTCATGAATATCTGAGCGCCACCGAGTTTGCGGGGGCCGTGATCATTCTGATCGGCATCGTTACCGCACGACGATTTTCATAAGCGTTTCGCCAACCGAGGAATTCATGTCTCCTTATCTCTGCCATATCGAACCCGATTGCTTTCAATTCGAAGCCAATGTCATAGCGCGCCGCCCGAATGCGGTTCTTCTCGACCGGTCTTTCTTCTATCCGGGCGGTGGCGGGCAATTGGCGGATCGCGGCACGCTGCAATGGAATGGTGGCGAAATCAAGATCGGCCGGGTCGAAACGGAGGGTCGCAATGCATGGCACGTCTTCGACGAAGCTGAAACCGCCTCCATTCCCGGCGACAAGGTCGTCGCCAAAGTGGATCAGGATTTCCGCTTCATGATGAGCCAATTGCACACGGGCCTGCACATCCTCAATGCGCTCGTCTATCAGCGCTTCGAGGGCTCGCTGGTAACGGGCGTGCAAATGGCGGCCGACGGCACGGCCCGCATCGACTTCGACTTGCCCGCGGCCGACAACAACGAGTTGCGCAAGCTCGAGCCCGAGCTCAACACCCTCATCTCCGACGGGCTGCAGGTGAATGCGGTGTACCTCGACGCAGCCGGACTCTCGCGCGAACCTGGGGTGCTACGCAGCCGGTCCGTCGCACCGCCGAGCCAGGACGACGGCACCACGCGCATCATCGAAATCGTGGGACTCGACCGGCAGGCCTGCGGTGGAACGCATCTTTCGAAGACTTCGCAATCGGCACCGTTGCGCATCCTGAAGATCGAGAACAAGGGGCAGCACAACCGGAGGATCCGGATCGGCCTGGTCAAATAAGACGAGCGAGCCATGCCGCCCGTTGAACCGCCCCCCTCGCGCCCTCTGCCCGAGGGCTTTTTGCCTCCGAACTGCACGTTTTCCGAGCAAGACTGGCCGGTTCTGGCCAGGCAATGGTTTCCGGTCTCACGCGTCGACGAGGTGCCGGCAAAGCCGAGGCAGGTGATCTTGCTGAATCTGCGGTTGGCCATCTATCGCATGCCGGATGGCATTCGCATTGGCCGGGACATGTGCCCGCATCGCGGACTGCCATTGAGCACGGGGCGCATCGAAGACGACGAACTGGTCTGCGCCTACCACGGCCTGCGCTACGGGTCCGATGGGCAATGCCGCAAGGCCCCGGAGAAGCTTGCATTCAAGACGGTGGAATGCTTCAGGATCACGATGTTTCCTGCTGTTGAATGCCACGGCCTTGTCTGGACTTGCCTGATCCCCCAAGGCGAGCCGGGAATACCGGATATTCATTCGACGATCGAAGCCTCCGATCCGGAGCGTCCGGCATCACCAATCAAACTTCAATATGAAGATTGGATAGGTTCGGCAAAATTCGAATTTTCCAGTGGAGAAATAACAATCGACCCCGAGCATCACCAATCGCTGCAGGATCTCGCGCTGAACGAGTACCAAAGGCTGTTCATCGAGATGGGATTGATCACGACAGCGCCCGCATTGCAGCCGTCCCGCGCCTGATCTTGCGGCGCCAAATTTTCACCAATATCACCGCGTCTCCCGATGTCATGCTGTGCCCAACAGCGAGGCCATCACATGACGCAATCATTCCGCCAAGCAAGCCCTGAAGTTCTGTCGCTCACCGATGCGGTGCTCGACGTTCCTCCAGTGGAGCTATCGCTATATCTACACCGCTTGCTGCTGTTTCTAGCCTGCACTCCCGGGCATTGATGCGGCAGCGGCCCTGGAGCAGGCCGCGTCCGCATTCGTTCACATCGAAACTCAAAAAACAGATAAATAAATGACCGTCTTCTCTACCGAGTCTTTTGCGGACCATGAACAGGTGGTCTTCGTATCCGACGATCGGGTCGGGCTTCGGGCCATCATCGCCATTCACAGCACCCGGCTCGGGCCGGCCCTGGGCGGATGCCGCATGTATCCCTACGCCGACGAAGCTTCCGCCCTGCGCGACGTGCTTCGCCTGTCGCGCGGAATGACTTTCAAGGCCGCGGCCGCAGGACTTGGCCTGGGTGGAGGAAAGTCGGTGATCCTCGGCGACCCGCGCAAGAGCAAGACGCCCGAACTGCTGCGGGCGATGGGCGTGGCGGTCAACCGCCTGGGGGGCCGATACATCACCGCCGAAGACGTGGGCACCACTGTCGCCGACTTCGCCTGGGTGCGACAGAACACCCGGCACGTGGTCGGGTTGCCGGAAGAACTGGGCGGCACCGGAGATCCTTCGCCGACCACGGCACTGGGCGTTTATCACGGCATCGTGGCCAGCGTCGCGCATCGGCTGGACCGCGACCTGCGTGGGCTGACGGTGGCGGTGCAAGGCCTGGGCAACGTCGGCTGGAACCTGTGCCGGTTGCTCGTCGCCGCGGGGGTGCGCCTCACGGTATCCGACGTCGATGCGGCGCTCGCGCGCAAGGCCTGCGCCGAGTTCGATGCGCAGGCGGTCGAGCCCGACGAGATCTATGCCGTTCAGGCCGACGTGTTTTCTCCTTGCGCGATGGGCGCCGTCGTGAACGATCGAACCCTGCCGCAGATGAAGTTCCGGGTGATCGCCGGCGGCGCCAACAACCAGCTGGCCGGCGACGAACATGGCAGGCAACTGCGCGATAAGGAAATTCTGTACGCGCCGGACTTCGTGATCAACGCGGGCGGCCTGATTCGCGTGGCGTCGGAGCACGAGGGCTTCAATTCCGCAAAGGTGGATTCGCAGGTGAAAGCCATCGGCGCCACCCTGCACCGGATCTTCGAACTCGCCGGGCGCACCGGCACACCGACCCAATCCGCAGCCATGCAGCTCGTGCAGGAGCGGCTGGGCGGCGGCAACTCCGGCAGAAGCGCGAACAACGGCAACAACAGCGCCAGCAATGCCCTGGCCGAGCGTGTCGCATGACCACCATCGAGATCCTCAGAACCCTTGTGGCATTCGATACGACCTCGCATCGCTCGAACCTCGACCTGATCCACTGGATCGCCGACTACCTCGCGGGGCACCGGGTGAAGGTGCACCTCGTGCACAGCGAGGACAAGCGGAAGGCGAACCTGCTCGCCAGCATCGGCCCCGACATGGCGGGCGGCATGGTGCTCTCCGGGCACAGCGACGTCGTGCCCGTGACCGACCAGAACTGGAGCGCCAATCCCTTCACGCTGGTCGAACGCGACGGCCGCTTCCACGGCCGCGGCGCGGCGGACATGAAGGGCTTCATCGCCGCCTGCCTGTCGGCCGTGCCTGCCTGGCAGCGGCGCCCCCTGGGCCGTCCGATCCACCTTGCTTTCTCTTATGACGAAGAGATCGGGTGCCTCGGCGTTCCGGAGCTCGTGAACCGCCTGAAGACGCAAGTGGAAGCCCCCGCGCTGGCCATCATCGGCGAGCCGACCGAGATGCGGATCGGCGTCAGGCACCGGGGTTTCTTCGGGCACAGGGCGCTCTTCAGCGGGCTTCCCGCGCATTCGAGCGACCCGTCGCTCGGCGCCAGCGCGATCGAGCCCGCCGCCTACCTGGTCACCTGCCTGGCCGGGTTGCGGCGCAGCTTTGCCAGCCGGGGTGGCGAGGCCACCATCAACATCGGCCGGATCGACGGGGGCACCGCCATCAACATCGTGCCGGGGTGCTGCGAGGTCTTGTGGGAGTTTCGTCCGCAAGACGAAGCGGCTGCGGAACTCGTGCGCGATACGGTCCGGGATGCGTTGATGGACCTTCCCGCAGGCGTCACGGTCGAGGCGGTGCAGGTAGCGGGCGTGCCGGCGCTGTCGGCACGCGACAACGACGCGGCAGTCTCGGTCGCACGCGAACTCGGCGCGCTCTGGCCGGAGGCAGACCTGCCGTTCGGCACCGAAGCGGGCTTCTTCCAGCAGGTCGGCATTTCAACGGTGGTATGCGGCCCCGGCTCCATCGCGCAGGCCCATCAGCCGGACGAATGGATCTCCGCAGCCCAGCTGCAGGCGGCCGATCGCTTCATGCAATCGGCCGGCGCATGGGCGCTCGCCGAAGCCGATGTTTCACCCGCCCCCTCTCTCAAGACAGCATGAAAAACCTCGACGCAGCCACGGTGGCTGATGCCACCAGCGCCTTCGGCACCCTTGCCTCCAACGAGCCCCACGATGCAACGCGCCGGATGATTCCCGCGGCGGTCATCGGCAACACGCTCGAGTGGTTCGACTTTGCCGTCTACGGCTTCTTCGCGATCACGATTTCCAAGCTGTTCTTCCCCACGGGCGATGAAACCTCTTCGCTGCTGCTGACCGTGGCGACCTTCGGCGTGGGCTTCGTGATGCGGCCGATCGGTGCTGTGATTCTTGGCGCGCTCGGCGACACACATGGGCGCAAAGCCGCGTTGTCGACAACGATCCTGCTGATGGCGCTTGGAACGGCAATGATCGGCCTGGCGCCGACGTACGCCGATGCGGGCCTCTGGGCGCCCGCGTGGATCGTGCTGGCGAGGCTGATCCAGGGCTTCTCCGCCGGCGGCGAGGTCGGAGGGGCGACGGCGTTTCTCGTCGAGCACGCGCCGAAAGATCGCAAGGGCTACTTCGCAAGCTGGCAGCAGGCGAGCCAGGCCGGTGCACTCCTGCTCGGTTCGCTCTTTGGCGCGACGCTGACGGGGGTTCTGAGCCCCCAGCAACTGGAAGCGTGGGGCTGGCGGATTCCGTTTCTGTTCGGCCTGGTCATCGGCCCGGTGGGCTGGTACATCCGCGCCAAGACGCGGGAGCCCGCAACCTTCGAGCGGGCCAAGGCCGCCAACCAACAGGCGTCGCCGCTGAGGCAGGTGATGGGCTCATACCGCAAGGAAATCATTGCCGGGTTCGGCGTCACCATCGTGTGGACGGTGTGCACGTATTTCTTTCTGGTCTACATGCCGACGTACGCCGTGCGCACGCTCAAGCTGCCGCAGAGCGCATCGCTGTGGGCAAATGGCGCCGGGCTCCTGGTGCTGGTTGTGCTGGCGCCGGTTTTCGGCGGGCTCTCGGACCGGATCGGGCGCCGGCCGCTGCTGGTCGGGTTTGCTGCCGCGATCCTCGTGCTGGCCTATCCGGCGCTCTGGCTGCTCACGGCCTTTCCGAGTGCCGCGACCTTGACGGCTGTGCTGGTCGTATTTGCCGTGCTGATCGCCGGGTTCACCGGCCCCGCTCCCGCCGCCATGGCCGAGCTCTATCCACCGCAGGTGAGGTCCACGGGGCTTTCGATTGCGTACAACTTTGCTGTCACGATCTTCGGCGGCTTCGCGCCATTCATTGCCACGGCACTGATCGCCCGGACCGGGAGCCCGCTCGCCCCTGCGTGGTATGTGATGTTCGCCGCGGCCGCCAGCCTGGTGGCGCTCCTGGTCGGAGGTTCGGCTTTGCGCAGCAAGGCTTAGTGCCAAAGTTCTTTTCTGCCATGGGCTCGGACAGAAAAAAGCCCCTGTAGTCTCACAACTACAGGGGCTTTTGTCTTGGCGGAACCGGAGGGATTCGAACCCTCGATGAGGCTCTACACCCCATACTCCCTTAGCAGGGGAGCACCTTCGGCCACTCGGTCACAGTTCCTGAAAGAAGCCGAGATTATGCCATCACTTAGGCGCTCGGTTGGTCGAGATCGAACGCTTTATGCAACGCTCGCACGGCCAGTTCCATATATTTTTCGTCGATCACGACCGAGGTCTTGATTTCGCTGGTCGAGATCATCTGGATGTTGATGCCCTCTTCGCTCAGCACGCGGAACATCTTGCTCGCCACGCCCACGTGGCTGCGCATGCCGATGCCGACGATGCTGACCTTGCAGATCTTCGTGTCGCCGACGATCTCGGTCGCGCCCAGCGAGGGCATGACCTTCGACTGCAGCAGGTCGATCGTCTTCGCGTACTCGTTGCGATGCACGGTGAAGCTGAAGTCGGTCTTGCCGTCCTTGCTGAGGTTCTGGATGATCACGTCGACTTCGATGTTGGCGTCTGCCACAGCACCGAGGATGTGATACGCGATGCCGGGCTTGTCGGGCACGCCGAGCACCGAGATCTTGGCTTCGTCGCGGTTGAATGCGATGCCGGATACGACGGCTTGTTCCATGTTTTCGTCTTCCTCGAAAGTGATCAGCGTGCCGGACTTGGCCTCTTCATTGATGTCGATGTCCCACGGCGTGAAGCTCGAAAGCACACGCAGCGGCACCTTGTACTTGCCGGCGAATTCCACCGAGCGGATTTGCAGCACCTTGGAGCCCAGGCTCGCCATTTCGAGCATTTCTTCGAAGCTCACGGTCGTCAGGCGGCGCGCATCGGGCTCGACGCGCGGGTCGGTCGTGTAGACGCCGTCGACGTCGGTATAGATCAGGCATTCGTGCGCCTTCATGGCCGCGGCGATGGCCACGGCCGAGGTGTCACTGCCGCCACGGCCCAGCGTGGTGATGTTGCCGTCGTCGTCCACGCCCTGGAAGCCGGTAATGACCACCACCTTGCCGGCGTTCAGGTCGGCCATCACGCGCTCGTCGTCGATGCTTTCGATGCGGGCCTTGGTGTACGAGTTGTCGGTGCGAACCGACACCTGCCAGCCCGCATAGCTCACGGACTCGACGCCCTCGGCCTGCAGCGCAATGGCCAGCAGCGCCGACGACGCCTGCTCGCCGGTCGAGGCCAGCATGTCGAGCTCGCGGTTGTGGGCCACGCCAGGTTTGCTGGGCGCCAGTTCCTTGGCCAGGCCGAGCAGGCGGTTGGTCTCGCCGCTCATGGCACTCGGAACCACGATCATCTGGTGGCCTGCGCGCGCCCACTTGGCGACGCGCTTGGCGACATTCTTGATGCGCTCGGTCGAGCCCATCGACGTACCGCCGTATTTGTGAACGATCAATGCCATGGGTGAAATCAGAGAAAAGGAAAGGGCCGCTTGAAAGGCGGCGCCCTGCAAGCTGTCAGAGCAAAGTCTTTGGCGAGGGCGGGGCATTGTACCAATGCAGGAAATCGCCCTGCCGCTGGACGAAACCGGCGGCCACCTTGAGGTGGATGCGGTGGCCCCGCGTGGTGCAGGCGCGGACCTGGTCCAGCAGCTGGTCGAGCTGCGCGGCGCTGGGGGCGCAGCCGTGCGACTGCATCAGCCAGTGGCGCAGCACGTTGGCCTGGCGGGCACGCGACAGCGTCTGCAGCGTCGCAATGCGCGGCGGGTCGCCCACGGCGTCCAGGTCTTGCGCCGCCAGCTCGCTCAACAACTGCTGCGCCTGCGCGGCGTGGCCGGCGCTTCGCGCAAAGGTGCCGCGGAACTGCGGAAATGCCTGCTCCAGCGCGGGCAGCAGCACGGAGCGGATTTTGTTGCGGGTGTAGCGCGCGTCGCCGTTGGTCGGGTCTTCGATCCACGGCAGATCGCGGCCGGCCAGCCATTCGCGGATGTCGGCGCCGGCGACGGCGAGCAGCGGCCGGTAGATGTCGAGTCCGTGGCGCTGTGCATGCACTGGCATGGCCGCCAGCCCCGGCAGCCCCGCACCGCGAGACAGCGCCAGCAGCAGGGTTTCGACCTGGTCGTCGGCATGGTGCCCCAGCGCTATGGATTTGATAGCCGCCCTCGCCCCATCGGCGCGCGCCATCTCGGCAAACGCCCCGTAGCGAGCACGGCGGGCCGCGTCTTCAGGGCTATCGCCCGGCGCATGCCTGGCATCGACGCGATGAACGACCAGCGGCACGGCCATGCGCTCGCACACCACTCGGCAATGCTGCTCGAAGCCGTCGGCCGCAGCCTGCAGCCCGTGATGCACATGAAAGGCAAGCACCTGCCCCGGCCAGCGCGCCGCGCAGGCGGCCAGCAAGGCGGTTGAATCGGCGCCGCCGCTGAACCCCACCGCCAGCGGCCAATGCGCCGGCTCGAACGCGGCAACAGCGCGTTCGAAAGCGGAGTTCATGACAGCGCCTGCGCGTTATCTGCCGGTGTCGGCCTTGGTGTCGTTGAAGCGGCCGTAGCTCTGCAGGCGCTCGTAGCGGCGCTCCAGCAGCTCCTTCGGCTTCAGGTCGCTGACCTGGCGGAAGGCATCGTTGAGCGCGCGCTTGAGAAACGCAGCCATCTGGCGATGGTCGCGATGCGCGCCGCCAACGGGCTCGTTCACGATCTTGTCGACCAAACCCAGCGCCTTGAGGCGGTGCGCGGTGATACCCAGCGCATCGGCAGCTTCCTGCGCCTTTTCGCTGGTCTTCCACAGGATGGAAGCGCAGCCTTCGGGGCTGATCACCGAGTAGATCGAGTACTGCAGCATCAGCAGCTGGTCGCCGACCGAGATGGCCAGCGCGCCGCCGGAGCCGCCTTCGCCGATGATCGTGACGATGATCGGCACTTCGAGCTGCGCCATTTCGAAGATGTTGCGGCCAATGGCTTCCGATTGGCCGCGCTCTTCGGCGTCGATGCCGGGGTACGCGCCGGGGGTGTCCACGAAGGTGAACACCGGAAGCTTGAACTTTTCGGCCGTCTTCATCAGGCGCAAGGCCTTGCGGTAGCCCTCGGGCTTGCTCATGCCGAAGTTGCGCGCGGTACGCTCCTTCGTGTCGCGGCCCTTCTGGTGGCCAAGCACCATGCAGGGCACGCCGTTGAAGCGCGCGAGGCCGCCCACGATCGACAGGTCGTCCGAGAAATGCCGGTCGCCGTGCAGTTCGACGAAATCGGTGAAGATTTCGTTGACGTAGTCGAGCGTGTAGGGGCGCTCCGGATGCCGCGCAATCTTGGTGATCTGCCAGGGCGTCAGGTCGCTGTAGATGTCCTTGGTGAGCTGCTGGCTTTTCTTGCCGAGCTGATCGATTTCTTCAGAGATGTCGACCGCGGATTCGGTCTGCACATAGCGCAATTCTTCGATCTTTGTTTCGAGTTCAGCAATGGGCTGCTCGAAGTCGAGGAAGGTTCGTTTCGCCAACGTCTTCTCCTGTTGTTCAGTACGCGACTGGAACCGGGTCCAGCGATCGCCAAATATACCAAGTCGCCACGCTGCAATATGGTGCCCAGGCCACGGCGACGTCGCGGGCATCGCTTCGGCTGACCGGATCGCCCGAAAAATAATTGACGCTGATGCCGTTGAGCAGCCCCAGGTCGTCTACAGGCAGCACATTCGGACGCATCAGGTGAAAGATGAGGAACATCTCGGCCGTCCAGCGGCCGATGCCGCGAATGGCCACGAGTTCTTCGATGATGAGCTCGTCCGACATGTCCTTCCACGCATCGACGTGGACCATGCCCGAATCGAAATGCAGGGCCAGGTCGACCAGGTACTCGATCTTGCGCGCCGACAGCCCTGCCCCGCGCATGTCGTCGACCTTGAGCTTGAGCACGTTGGCCGGCGTCAGCTTGCGCGGCAGCGCGGCAAACTTGTCCCAGACCGACTGCGCGGCCTTCACCGAGATCTGCTGGCCCACGACGCTGCGAGCGAGCGTGGTGAACGCATCACCGCGCGATTCGAGACACGCGTCGCCGAACTTCGGAATCAGCCGCTTCATGACGCGGTCTTTCCGCGAGAGGTGCTTGCATGCCTCTTCCCAATAGTCCGGCGTGTAGATCTGAACGCTGGTCTTCTTGCTGGCGGGCATGGGGTTCGTCGTTCCGTTCACTGCGCAGCCGCCCAGGTCGTGCCCGTGGGCGAATCCTTGAGCACGATGCCCTGCTCGAGGAGTTCCTGGCGAATGCGATCGGCTTCGGCGAAGTTCTTCGCGGCCTTGGCGGCGGCGCGCTCCGCAATACGGGCCTGGATGGCCGCGTCGTCCAGCGTGCTGCCGGCCTGCAGGAAGGCCCGCGGGTCATCTTGCAGCAGGCCCAGTGAGCCGGCCAGCGCCTTCAGCAAGCCGGCGGTCTCGGCGGACTTGGTGCGGTTGACCTCGCCGGCCAGCTCGAACAGCACGGCGATGGCTTCGGGAGTGCCGAAGTCCTCGTCCATGGCGGCCTTGAAGCGCGCCGCATGGGGATCGGCCCAGTCGATGGCCACATCGGCCGGGGCAACCAGGTCGAGCGCGGTGTACAGGCGCTTGAGCGAATTGCGCGCGTCGTCGAGGTGCGCGTCGCTGTAGTTGAGCGCGCTGCGGTAATGCGTGCGCACCAGGAAGAAGCGCAGGCTCTCGGCGTCGTACTTCTGCAGCACTTCGCGGATGGTGAAGAAGTTGCCCAGGCTCTTGGACATCTTCTCGTTGTCCACGCGCACGAAGCCGTTGTGCACCCAGAAGCGCGACAGCGGCTTGCCGTTGGCGCCTTCGCTCTGGGCGATTTCGTTCTCGTGGTGCGGGAACTGGAGGTCCGCCCCGCCGCCGTGGATGTCGAAGGTCTCGCCCAGGGTGGCGCAGCTCATGGCCGAGCACTCGATGTGCCAGCCCGGCCGGCCTGTGCCGTAGACGCTTTCCCACTTGGCGTCGGCGGGCTCGGTCGGCTTGGCGGCCTTCCAGAGCACGAAGTCGAGCGGATCCTGCTTGCCGTCGAGCACGGCAACGCGCTCGCCCGCATGCAGCTCGTCGAGCGACTTGCCCGACAGCTTGCCGTAGCCCGGGAACTTGCGCACCGCGTAGTTCACGTCGCCGTTGTCCGAGCGGTAGGCCAGACCTTTTTGCTCCAGCTTCTCGATGATGCCGAGCATCTGCGGCACGTATTCGGTGGCGCGCGGCTCGATGGTGGGTGGCTCGATGCCGAGCGCGCCGATGTCCTCGTGCATGGCCGCGATCACCTCGTCGGTCAGCTGGCGGATGGTGATGCCGCGCTGCACGGAGCGGGCGATGATCTTGTCGTCGATGTCGGTGATGTTGCGCACGTAGGTCACGGCGTAGTCGCTGGCGCGCAGCCAGCGCTGCACCACGTCGAACGCCATCATCATGCGGGCGTGGCCGATGTGGCAGAAATCGTAGACCGTCATGCCGCAAACGTACATGCGCACCTGTCCCGGTTGCAATGGGGAGAATTCCTCCAATTCACGCGACAGCGTGTTGTAGATGCGCAGACTCATGAGATTCGGAAAGCGTCGCTTCGCGCACGTACGGCACGGGCGAACGACGGTGTTTTTCAGGGGTGACGGGGACTGTGGTCGCGAGGGGTTGGACATGGCCCCTCGGCTACAATGAAACCAAGTATAAACGGCTGCCACCGCGCAGCGTTCGGGTGTTCCCCAAGCCCGCAAGCCTGCATCTCCCCCCATTTCCGCCGAGGCTTCATGAAGCACGCCGCATTCTCCAGACTCTCCATTGCCTTCGCACTGCTGTTCAGCCTGTGGGGCTCCGCCGTGCACGCCAACGAATACGACGACGTGAACGCGCTGCTGCGCCAGGGCAAGTCGAACGAAGCGCTCGCCAAGGCCGACACCTACATCGCCGGCAAGCCGCGCGACCCACAGATGCGCTTCCTGCGCGGCGTGATCCTCACCGAGCAGAACAAGCAGGCCGAGGCCATCACCGCCTTCACGCAGCTCACGCAAGATTTCCCCGAGCTCTCCGAGCCCTACAACAACCTGGCCGCGCTGTACGCTTCGCAAAGCAAGTTCGACCAGGCGCGCAACGCCCTCGAGCAAGCCCTCAAGCTCAATCCGAACTACGCCACGGCACACGAGAACCTCGGCGACGTGTACGCCCGCCTCGCGGCGCAGGAATACGTGCGCGCGCAGCAGTTCGCCAGCACCAACGCCAGCGTCGCGCCCAAGCTCGCGCTGATCCGCCAGATCTTCAGCTCGAAGGCCGAAGCCGAAGCGGCCGCCCTGCCCGCGCCGCCGGTGGTCATCCGCAAGCCGGTCGGCCGCACCAGCAAGTAATCGCCGCCGGCACGGGCGCCCCAGGGTGCCTGCCGCGCAGCCCCGTCCCTTCATCCGCACATGGAGCCCCGTTTGACGACTCACACCCTCTCCCGTTTCAGCCGCCGTAGCGCCCTCGTCCTGGCCGCCGCACTCACGTTCGCCGCCACGGGCCACGCGCAAACGGCCGCGGCACCGCGCGTCAAGCTCGCCACCTCGGCCGGCGACATCGTGGTCGAGCTCGATGCAGCCAAGGCGCCCAAGTCGGTCGAGAACTTCCTGCAGTACGTCAAGGACAAGCACTACGACGGCACGGTGTTCCACCGCGTGATCGACGGCTTCATGATCCAGGGCGGCGGCTTCACGGCCGACCTGCAGCAAAAGCCCACGCGCGCGCCCATTCCTCTGGAAACGAGCAACGGCCTGAAGAACGACAAGTACACGATCGCCATGGCCCGCACCGGCAATCCGAATTCCGCGACCTCGCAGTTCTTCATCAACGTGAAGAACAACGACTCGCTCAACGCGCCCAACCCCGACGGCTACGGCTACACCGTGTTCGGCAAGGTCGTTGCCGGCACCGACGTGGTCGACAAGATCCGCGCGGTGGCCACCGGCAACAAGGGCGGCATGCAGAACGTGCCGCTCGAAGCCGTCACCATCAAGTCCGCCACGCTGCTGGCGAAGTAATCCCTTTCCCCCTTTCTCAAGCAGGAGCCCTCATGAGCAACCCCCAAGTCGAACTGCATATCAAGAACTACGGCGTGATCACGCTCGAACTCGACGCCGCCAAGGCGCCGAAGTCGGTCGAGAACTTCGTCTCGTACGTGAAGAAGGGTCACTATGACAACACGGTGTTCCACCGCGTGATCCCCGGCTTCATGGTGCAAGGCGGCGGTTTCGAACCCGGCATGAAGCAAAAGCCCACCGACGCCGAGATCCAGAACGAAGCCAACAACGGCCTGAAGAACGACAACTACACCGTGGCAATGGCCCGCACCAGCGCGCCCCACTCGGCCACCGCGCAGTTCTTCATCAACGTGTCCGACAACGGCTTCCTGAACCACACCGCACCTTCGGCCCAGGGCTGGGGCTATGCCGTGTTCGGCAAGGTCATCAACGGCACCGACGTGGTCGACAAGATCAAGGCCGTGAAGACGGGCCGCAAGGGCTTTCATGACGACGTGCCGCTCGAAGACGTGGTGATCGAAAAGGCTGTTGTCACCGCTGAATGAAGAACAGGCGCGACGCGGCATGACGACTGTGGCGAACCCGGCTTTTACCGAGCTGGTGGCGCCACCCGCGTGGCGCACCGTCGACCTGATTTCCGACCTGCACCTGCAGGCCGGCGAGCCCGCCACCTTCGAGGCCTGGCAGGGCTATCTGCAGACCACGCCTGCCGACGCACTGATCATCCTCGGCGATCTGTTCGAGGTGTGGGTCGGCGACGATTCGGCCACCCTCCCCGGCTGCGAGGCTCAGTGCGCCGACTTGCTGCGCCGCACCGCGCAGCGGCTGCCGGTGTTCTTCATGCACGGCAACCGTGACTTCCTCGTCGGCCCGGCGTTCGCGGCGCAGTGCGGCCTCACGCTGCTCGACGACCCGACGGTGCTCGTGCTGCACGGTCAGCGCTGGCTGCTGAGCCACGGCGACATCCTCTGCCTGGAAGACACCGAGTACCTCAAGTTCCGCGCGCAGGTTCGCACGCCCGAGTGGCAGGCCGCGTTCCTCGCAAGGCCGCTGGAAGAGCGCCGCGCGCTCGCGCGCTCCATGCGCGTGCAGAGCGAAGACCGCAAGCGCAATCCGTCGACCGTCTGGGCCGATGTCGACACCGCCGCCGCACGCGAGTGGCTGCAACAGGCAAACGCCAGCACGCTGGTGCACGGCCACACGCATCGCCCCGCCGATCACGACATGGGCAACGGCCTGCGCCGCGTCGTGCTGAGCGACTGGGATGCTGCCGCGCATCCGCCGCGCGCGCAGCTGCTGTGCCTCTCCACTGCCGGCGCGCAGCGCGTCGATCTGCGCTAGCCGCGCCGCCGCCAGCAATGTTCAAGTGGCTGCGCCGCCTGCGCGCCCTGCCCCCGATTCCTGAAGCCGCCTGGCAGGCCGCGCTCAGGCGCTACGCCTTCCTGGGCGCACTGCCGGAAGCCGACCGGCAACGCCTTCGCACGCTGACGGCCGAGTTCCTGCGCGACAAGGAATTCCACGGCGCCAAGGGCTTCACCATCACCAACGAAGTGGCGCTGGCCATCGCGGCCCAGGCCGTGCTGCCGGTGCTGCACCTCAAGGGTGGGCTGAACTGGTACGACGATTTCGTCGGCATCGTCGTGCACCGCTCCGAGGTAGTAGCGCGGCGCAAAGTGGTTGATGAAGCCCAAGTGGTGCACGAGTACGGCGAAGTCGTGGCTGGCGAAGCGATGGAGCGTGGCCCCGTCATGCTGAGCTGGGACGACGTGCTGGCGAGCAGCGTCACCAGCGAGCGCGGCTACAACGTCGTGATCCACGAGTTCGCCCACAAGATCGACATGCGCAGCGGCGACGCCAACGGCTGCCCGCCGCTGCCGCCCGGCTTTGCGGGCCAGCGCAGCGCGCGCGCAGCCCGCAAAGCCTGGCTCGCCGTGCTGCAGTCCGCCTACGACGACTTCCGCGAGCAGACCATCAAGGCTGAGCGCTTCGGCACCGAGCCGCCGTGGCTCGACGCCTATGGCGCCACGTCGATCAGCGAATTCTTCGCGGTAGCCTGTGAGGCCTACTTCGTGAGCCGTCCCAACTTCGCTCGCGACTTCCCCGGCGTGCTCGCGCTCTTCGATGAATTCTTTCTGCCCAGAAGGCCCTGACACCTGAACAGGGGGCAGCCAATTTGCAGCTGCTGCCCCAAAGAAAAAGGCGCCCCGCGGGGCGCCTTTTTCATGGCCATCGATATCTGGCCGGAGGCTTTGGAGGTTGCCTCTTACTTGCGCAGCAATGCCTTCAGCGCATTCTGCAGACGGCGCGCACTGGAAGCATCGTGCGCCGCGGCCAGCACCTTGCCGGCATCCTGGCCCCAGGTCTGGGCCGGGGCCGGATCGCCACGCTTCGTCAGCAGCTTGAGTTGCAGTGCACGGCGCGCGTCGAGTTGCTCGGCAGGCGTCGGCACTTCGGCGGCCATTTCGAGACGCAGCAGCGCTTCGGCGGCATCGTTCGCGGCGGCCGTCGGCGCAGAGCCGATGGCCTGCGACCATCCAGTGCGCACCGCCGGCGTGACCGCGCGGCCCAGTTCCTGGATGCTCGGCAGGCGGCTGGCGTCGCGCTGTTCCCATGCGCCCAGCACCTGCGTCAGGGCTTCGCCATGCGCTTGTGCTGCGAGCTTGCGCAGCGCCATGTCGGCGCGTTCGAGCGCTTCGCGCTGCGCACGGAAGGCCGCATCGCCCAGGCGAGGACCGCGATCTTCGAAGCGCGGCGGACGATCGCCGAAGCGGCCGGCTGGTGCACCGCGATCTCCACGCGCGTCGCCACGGGGCGCCCCACGGTCGCCGCGATCACCAGGGCGACCCGAGCCACCGGCACCGGGACGTCCACCATCGCGACGGTCACCGAAACGGCCACCGGCACCGCGGGCTGCAGGCGCTGCTTCGGCTTTCTTGCTGCTCGGGCGGTCGTCGCCACGCATGGCCACGACTGGCTTGGGCGCGGGCTTCGGCGCCGCGGCTGGCGCTTCGGCAGCAGCGGCTTCGCCGGCGTCATGCGCCTCGCCATCGGTGCGTGCCGAAGCATCGGCGCCGTCGGCGGGAGCCACGAGATCGGCCGAAGCGGCGGGCGCTGCATCAGCGGTCGTGCCGGGCGAGGCTTCCGCATCGCTCGGGCTCGGTGCCTGCTCGGCGCTTTCGCCGAATTCGGCAGCCGCCTGCCCCGGGGCCACGACCTCGGTCGCGCCGACCGATGGGCCGTCAGTCGCGACAGCGGCTTGCTCGGCCTTCGGCGCGGGCGGCGGTGCCTCGCCGCGCAGCGCGCCTTCCAGGCGGGCAATAGCGGCACGGATCTTCTGCACGTCCCCGCCGGCATTGGCTGCGTCGAGCGCCTTGGACGCTTCGAGCACATAGCGGTCGTGCCCGCTCATCGCGGCCGACGCCTTTTCGCGCTCTGCCGTCTTGCGGTTGAAAGCTTCGTCGATGGGCGCGCGGAACGCGTCCCACAGCTTCTGTTCGTGGCGGCGGTCGAGCGGCACGCTCTGCGCCTCGGCCTGCCAGCGCTGCTGCAGCGCCTTCACGGCGTCGATGCGCAGCATCGGCTGGGCGCCGAGTTCAGCCGCCTCGGCGATCATGGCCTGGCGGCGTTCGACGCTGGCCTTCTGCGCCGTCTCGAACGGAGCGCGGGCCGCGCCGAAGGCTTCGTTCCACAGCGGCTGCAGCTCTGCGAACACCTTTTCGCCCACGTGACCGGCATCGCGCCAGCGGTCGGCGAACTGGTGCAGCGCGCGGTTGTGCGCCTTCAGGTCGGTGGCACCGGCATGCTCGGCGGCCCAGGCCTTGACTTCCTCGATCAGCGCGACGCGGAGCGCGCGATGCTCGGCCGCATCGGCGCGAACCTTTTCGAGCCAGGCCTCGACCACCTTGTGGGCTTCGTTGCAGGCTTCGTCGAAGCGCTTCCAGAGCGCGTGGTTCGGCACGCCGCCCTGGTCGGCCTGCTTCCACTGGTCGCGCAGAGCGCGCAGCGTTTCCTGCATCTTGCGGCCGCCAAGGGCCTGGCCTTCGGGGCGCTTGAGCAGGCCTTCGGCCTTGGCCACGAGGTCTTCGCGCACCTTGTCGGCGCTCCAGCGCTGCCAGCCTTCGAGTTCGCCAGCGGCCACCAGCGCGGCATGCACGCGGGCTTCGAGCGGCGCTTCGACCAGCTTGCCGTGCTCCTTGAGCACGGCGCGCAGCGCGGCAGCCGCGCCGGCGCTGGCCTTGCCATGGCCTTCGGCAGTTTCCTGTTCGAGCTTGGCGAGCGCAGCCTGCACGGCGTCTTGCGCGGCGGCGCGCAAGGCCGGGTCGACCTTGGGTGCGGCGGGGCGAGCGGGCGCGGCGGGCTTGGGCGCCACGACCTCACCGCGCGCGGCGCGCAGTTCGTCGGCCCACACGGGCACTGGCGGCAACGGCGCAGCAGCATCGGCGGCAGCAGCAAGGGCCTGGGCCAATGCGCTGTGGAACGCATCGGACACCACCAGCAGTTGCGACTTGGACGATTCGAGCTGCGGCGCGAACTTGGCGTCGAGGCTGGTCCAGTTGGCGTCGGTCGTGATCTCGGCTGCCTGCTGCTGCCAGTGGGTCACGTCGGCACGCAGCGATTCTTCGGCGGCCTGGGCGTCCTGCCAGCCCTTGGTGGACAGCACTTCGAAGCGCTGCGCCAGCAGCACGGCGGCTTCACGGTGCACCTGGGCGCGGTGCTGCAGGTCTTCGATGCCCTTGACGCGTTCGGCCAGCTTGAGCTTCAGGCCGGCCAACGGCTCGCGCGACAGCGGCGCGCCGGCCTTGGCGGCGTCGCGCTGCCAGGCCAGTGCATCGGCGATGTTGAGCTTGGACTGCCCCAGCAGGGCCTCGGCCTTTTGCGCCCATTCGGCGGCAATTGCCTCCTGCCCCTTGGCGCGCTTGAGTTCGTCGAGCTTTTCGCGCAGCAGGCGCGCGGCGCCCTTGTCACGACCGCTCAGCTCCTTGAAGACCTCCTGCATCTGCTCGGCAGTGGGAGTGCCCGCGAGCCAGTCGCGGATGCGCGCGGCGCGCTCGCCGGAAGTCGGCGCGGTGAAGGCGCCGCCGGTGAGCGTGTCGAGGGCCTGAAGGTCGTGTGGCTTGGAAGAAGTAGAGGTCACTGCGCGAAATCGTTGTCTTGGTAGAGAAAGCGAAGGCGCCGGCAAAGGCCGGCGCACATCGACATTTTCACCCACTTGCGGCTGGCCATTGAATTCCGTCCAGAAACGGTGGCGTACGCGGGGTTGTGGGCGTGGAGGTTAACGGACTACATATATAGCAAGCTGGAGAAAAAAACCAAGTCCACGGACCGGGTTCTGATCGGGTCGTCGCGCCTCACTTCATGGTCAGGCTGAGCTCGGCGCCCGGCTTCCAGTCGCTGCCGCTGGCACTTGTGCGCACGGCTCCCAGGAAGAGGCGCTCGCTCGGCAGCTTCTTCGCGAGCAGATAGTCGCGCACGGCCGCGCCGCGCTCGACCGCGAGCTGGCGCATCGACTCCTCGTCGACCGGCACGCTGGCGAACAGCAGTTTTTCCATGTCCGGCACCGGCAGGTCTTTGGCCAGGCCGACGAGGTTGCGCGGCTTGGTGATGTCTGCGCGCTTGTACACGGCGGTCAGCAGCTCCGGGTATTCGGCGTCGGTGACGGGTGGCACGTCGGTGCCGGTCTGGCCGCCGCGCACCGCAACGCGGCGCTTCTCGGCGTAGGCGAGCTGGCGCACGCGCTGGCGCTGGTAGGCGTCGCGCTCCTTCTCGAGGCTGGAAGTGCCGATCACCGTCATCTGCAGCGTGGTCCGGTCGGTCAGCGCCTTCGCGACCTTGTCCAGGCCTTCTTTCGCGGCGGTGCTCAGCTCGGAACTGCCGGGCTCGAAGGTGATGGCACTCGATTCACCGCTGCCGCCGCCCAAGCCGCCGGTAAGCAGGCTGAACGGTGCCGTCACGGCCTTGACGATCAAGTTGACCACGGCCTTCCAGATCAGCGGGCCGACGCTGAACTGTGGATCGTTGAGCGAGCCGCTGAGCGGCAGGTCGACGTCGATCACGCCGTTGCGGTCGGCCAGCAGGGCCACGGCCAGCTTCACCGGGAGGCTGGCAGGCGCGCCCGCCACCTCGTCGCCGAACTGCAGCTGATTGAGGACCAGCTTGTTGGTGGCCGTCAGCTGGCCATCGGGGGCGACCTTGTAGTTGACGTCCATGCTCATCTTGCCGCGCTCGATGCCGTGGCCGGCGTAGCGCACCGAGTACGGCGACAGCGGGGCCAGGTCGAGGTCGCGCATCTTGGCGGTGATGTCGAGTTCGAGCGGTTTGGCCAGCGGGTTGAGCTTGCCGGTGATTTCCAGCGCGGCTGTCTGCTGCGCCTTGCCGCGCAGTTCAAGGTCGGCCAGCGCGGGCCGGCCGCTCTCGCCCTTCGGCGGGTTCGACGAGAACGAGCTGAGCTTGCCGGTCAGCTCGCTGAGGTCGGCCGAGTAGTTGGGCTTGACGAACAGGTCGGTGAAGTCGATCTTGCCGTTGACCAGGCTCATCGGGCCGAAGTTGATGACGGGCGCGGGGCCGCTGTCCGCCTGCGCGGTGGCGACTGGCGCGGCGGCTGCCACCGGCTTGGCCGGCTCGGGCGCTCCCCCGACCATGTTTTCGGCCGACACCGGTGCGCCGCCCGAAGGCCTCGCCGGCACGGCTCGTGTCGTGGTGGTCGTGCCACCCGGGCCCTTGCGGGTGGAGGCTTCGCCAGCTGTCGCGGCAACGGCGTTGGCTTGTGCCTCGCCCTTCTTGGTCAGGTTCAGCAGGTTGAGCCGGCCGGTGGGGTCGATGATCACGCGGGCGAAGAAGTCGGTCAGCGTGGTCTCGCGCACGTCCACGCTCGGCGGCGCGTTGGGCGCCATGCTGACCTGCAGGCCGCGCAGGCTCAGCGTCTTCCAGCTCAGCAGCTGGTTGGTGTTGCGGTCGAAGCCGGGCGACTGGGTGAGCGAGGCACTGTTGGCGCGGAAGTCGTCGAGTGCGGTGTCGCCCGACAGCTTGATGCTCATGCCCGCCGGCAACGTCGCATAGCGCACCGTGCCGCGGTAGCTCGCGAAGGCGCGGCGGATGTCGACGTTGAGCGCATCCGCGTAGTAAGCCTTGAAGGTATGGGCGGGGAACGACACCACCTCCAGCCGGCCCTCGGCCGCGAGCGGCTTGAGCACGACATTGCCCTTGTAGTCGAAGCGCCCCGGGTCGGAGCGCCCTGAACCGATGCGGCCGGAAACTTCGAGCGGCGAGGTCGTATTGGTGTCGGGCGCGACCTTCTGGGCGTGGAGCTTGAAGGCAGTGACTTCCACGGTCACCGGGTTCGCGCCGGCCTTGTCCGCATAGGAGAGCGCGCCGTTGTCGACCGCCAGCGTGCCGATGGTCAGCGCCCAGGGCTTGGTGTTGGCGCCGGGCTGCGGCGTTTCGGCAGCTGCGGGCTTGGGTGCGGCGACCTTCGCTTCGGCTTCCTTGGTGCCGCCGCCGGCCGGCGTCTTGAGCCAGCGCTCGAACATCCAGCGTTTCTCGCTGTCGCGCTCCACGCGCACCTTGGGGTTGGTCGCAGTGAACGAGGCCACATTCAATGTGTGCTTCGTCATGTCGACCTCGGCGTCGACCAGTTCGAAGCGGCCGACGCTGGCCAGCGCGGTCTTGGCCTGCGTCAGCGCGAGCCCGTCGGCGGCGAGGCGGCGCGCCTTGAACTTGAGATCGGGCTGGGCCCAGGCGATGTCGATCTGCCCGCTGAGCTTGCCGTCCAGCGTGGGCTCCAGGCTCTGCGCCAGATAAGGTGCGGCCAGTGACAGCGGCAGCGCATCGACCTCGGTCTGTACGTCGGCCACCTTGTCTGTGGCGCTGCCCTTGAACTTGAGCGAGGCGCCAGCAATGGCCGTGCTGCCATTGAACTCTGCCGGCTTTTCCATCGGCCAGGTGACGCCGGTGACGTCGATGCCGAGGTCGGTCAGGTCGACGGCGGCAGCGGGATTGACGGTTTCGTCTCGCCAGCCGATGCGCCCGCCGTTCAGGGCCACCTTGTCGACCTGCACCTTCAGAACGGGCTTTGGTGCCGGCTTGCCGGCCGGTGCGCTCGCTGCCGCGGCGGGTGGTGACGCGACCTTCTCGGTCGCGCCGGTGGCCGGGTCGGTGGCCAGCAGATTGAGCTTTCCGGCCGCGTCGCGCGCCACCGCCAGTTGCGGCTTGACGAGCGCGACTTCGCTCAGATGGAACACCGACTCCAACGGGCGCACGTCGGCCAGCGCCAGCTTGAGCGAATCGAAAGCCAGCAGGTCGCGGCCGCGCGCATCGGCCACCTTGGTGGCGTGCGCCTCGACCGTGCCAGTGATCTTCAGGCCGGTGGTCGCGGCTTGCTCGAAGCCGATCTTCAGGTCGGCATCGAGGCTGCCTGCCTGGAGTTTCACCGGCAGGCCGCCCGGGATGTAGCCAAGGTACGGCACGAGGTCCAGCCCCTTGAACTGCACGTGGGCGTCGGTCTTGCGGTTGTCGGAGAAGGGTGTGGTGAAGGCGGCCGAGTCGAATTTGCTGCCGTTGAGCGCGAAGGCGAGCTTGGGCTCGGTGTTGATGTCGCGCTTGGAATCGAGGTTGCTCAGGAACGGCACCTTGAGCACGAAGTCGCGCAGTTCGTGCTTGCGCTTGACGGTCTGGTCGTCGAAGTCGACCGAGCCGCCATTGATCGCAATGTTGTAGATGGCAAAGCGCGCGGGCTTGGCGTTCGGATCGGGCGGCGGGCCGGCCGAGAGCTTGGCAAGGATGTCGTCGATGTCGTATTTGCCGTCGGCCTGGTGCGTGAGCAGGATGGCAGGCCCGTCGACCGTGACCGCGTCGATCACTGGTGCGAGCCGGAAGATCGACTGCAGTTCGGCGTCGGCGTAGATGCGGTTGATGGCCACCTGCGACTTGCTGCCGTCGGCGGTGGCAATGCGGAGGTCGTTCAGCGTGAGTTCGAGTGTCCAGGGCTTGAAATCGATCTTGCCGACTGTTACCTGCCGCCCCAGCTTCTCGCTTGCGATCTTCTGAAGCTGGCTCTTGGCAATCGGCGGCACCGCCAGCCAGGCAATGACCCAGAAGGCCAACAGAACCAGCACCGCGACGATCCCACGTCGCACCCATTTGTTTTGTTTGATCGAAGCTACGTCCATCGCCAGAGTGTGCCGCAAACAAGCGGCAACGCGAGGTACGCAAAAAGGACGCAAGCCCACCTCCGGAAGAAATGCCAGAAACACCGAGGAGCCGGTTTTACCGGGCCTCAGGCGTTGCCCCCGGCAGGGGGTAGGAGAAGCGACACGAAGTGCGCGCAGCCTGGGGGCGAGCCAAAAGAAAGCCCGGTGATTCGACGGAGTGTCTAGTCACCGGGCTTGATGGCGGGCACAAAACCCATGCCATCGATTCGCGCGACCGGAAGTCAATGGTTCCTGCCGTGCTGGCAGCAAGAGATTGCCACCGTGGATCCTCGGACGCTGAACCCTTGACTTGCACCTCGGGCTGCCGGACCTCGGAAAAACACCTGAAAAGCTCAGGCCCGTCCAGATTAGGCGTCGCACCCTCGGATTGCAAACGCGTTTTACAAAGGGATTTCCCCTAAGCCGAAACGCCTCGAAACGGCAACTTTTTTAAACAACTATTAGCATAACAAAGCAAATCCTTATGCTTGACCGGGTATTTAGCCACGCTAGAATCCGCCCTGCTCTGACCGCCCGACGCGGCAGAGCCACCCTGAATCCGCTGCCGAACTCCCCCGGCTTGATCAGGTCGCCGCGCCCCTAACCCCCTTCACTCCATGCGCGGAGCCTGATTCGTACCAATCCAAGCGCCGCTGCCTTCATCCATCGCCTTCCGTGGCGGTGCGACTCGGGTGCCGCACAGAAAGGAAGAGCGATGAACAAGGCGTTTGATGTCACGGCCCGCGGGCTAAGGACCTTCGTGTCCGATGTGGCAGACGGCTTTTTTGAAATTACCCACAACGGGTTTGCACTGGTCGGCCTGGCCATTGTGTTCGCGGCCCTCGCCCTGGTGGCGCGGCCCGACCTGCGCAAGACCGGCGAGGAGCAACTGATGGGCTGGCTGCAGTCGCGCAAGCCTGCGCCTGAAGTCACCGATCTCGAGCCCACCGCCATCGAGCGCACCACGGCCGCGAGCCCCGCCGACCTGCCCAAGCAGCAGGCCGCCGTGGCTTACTGGCTGAGCAAGAAGTACCGCGTGGCCGCCGAACCGCTGAGCGTGCTCGTGGCCGAGGCCTATGGCATCGGCAAGCGCACGAAGATCGACCCGACCCTGATCCTCGCGATCATGGCCGTCGAATCCAGCTTCAACCCGTTCGCCCAGAGCCAGGTCGGCGCGCAAGGCCTCATGCAGGTCATGACCCGCGTGCACGGCGACAAGTACGAAAGCGCGGGCGGCACGCTCACCGCCTTCGACCCGGTGACCAACATGCGCGTCGGCGTCAAGGTGCTGCAGGAATGCATCTCCCGCGCCGGCTCCCTCGAAGGCGGCCTGCGCTACTACGTGGGCGCGGCCAACCTCGAGGACGACGGCGGCTACGCCGCCAAGGTGATGGCCGAGCACGAACGCCTGCTGCAGGTGGCCAACGGCCGCGCGCCGTCGACGGTCACGCCGCCAACCGTGCGTCCGCAGCCGATCCCTGTGGCAACACCGCCCAAGCCTGCCGAAGAACGCACTGAGCCGGCCAAGGTGGCCCTGCTCTCCTCCGTTTCCTGAAGAGGTTTCGGGCCGGGTGTGAGCTACACTCGGCAGGTACGCGACTGGCGATAGGCGCAGCACCCGAACACGGTGCCACGCGCTGACGTGGAATACCACTGGGAAGCGTACCGCCTGACCACAACAGGCGTTCAGCCGTTCGCCTGGGCAGCCCTTGTTTGGTTGAAGAACAAGGACCTCGTCTTCAAAGGACTGCCATGTACCAACGCAACATCCTGGTCGAACAGACCGATCCCGAAATCTGGGCCGCGATTCAAGCCGAAAACGCGCGCCAGGAACATCACATCGAGCTGATCGCCAGCGAGAACTACGCTTCGCCGGCCGTCATGGCCGCCCAGGGCTCGCAGCTCACTAATAAGTACGCCGAAGGCTACCCGGGCAAGCGCTACTACGGCGGCTGCGAGCACGTCGACGTGGCCGAGCAGCTGGCCATCGACCGCGTCAAGCAGATCTTCGGCGCCGACGCCGCCAACGTGCAGCCGCATTGCGGCGCCTCGGCCAACGAAGCCGTGATGCTCGCCTTCCTGAAGCCCGGCGACACCATCATGGGCATGAGCCTGGCCGAAGGCGGCCACCTGACCCACGGCATGCCTCTCAATATGAGCGGCAAGTGGTTCAACGTCGTGAGCTACGGCCTGGACGCCAACGAAGCCATCGATTACGACGCGATGGAACGCAAGGCGCATGAGCACATGCCCAAGCTCATCATCGCGGGCGCCTCGGCGTATTCGCTGCGCATCGATTTCGAGCGCTTCGCCAAGGTGGCCAAGGACGTCGGCGCGATCTTCATGGTCGACATCGCCCACTACGCAGGCCTCGTGGCCGCGGGCGTGTACCCCAACCCGGTGCCGCATGCCGACGTGGTCACCTCCACCACCCACAAGAGCCTGCGCGGCCCGCGCGGCGGCATCATCCTGATGAAGTCGCAGCACGAGAAGGCCATCAACAGCGCCATCTTCCCCGGCCTGCAAGGCGGCCCGCTGATGCATGTGATCGCCGCCAAGGCCGTCGCTTTCAAGGAAGCCATGGCGCCCGAGTTCAAGGCCTACCAGCAACAGGTGGTCAAGAACGCCCAGATCGTGGCCGACACCCTCACCCAGCGCGGCCTGCGCATCGTGAGCGGACGCACCGAAAGCCACGTGATGCTGGTCGACCTGCGCGCCAAGGGCATCACCGGCAAGGAAGCCGAAGCCGTGCTGGGCAGCGCCCACATGACGATCAACAAGAACGCGATCCCCAACGACCCGGAAAAGCCGATGGTCACCAGCGGCGTGCGCATCGGCACCCCCGCCATGACCACCCGCGGCTTCAAGGACGAAGAGGCCCGCATCACCGCAAACCTGATCGCCGACGTGCTCGAGAACCCGCGCGACGCAGCGAACATCGACGCCGTGCGCGCCAAGGTCCACGCGCTGACGAGCCGCTTCCCTGTCTACCGCTGATTCCGAGCAAGAAGACCTGACCGCATGAAATGCCCTTTTTGCGGTCATCTTGAAACGCAGGTCGTCGAGACCCGCGTTTCCGAAGACGCAGACTTCGTCCGCAGGCGCCGCCAGTGCAGCGCTTGCGACAAGCGCTTCACCACCTACGAGCGGCCGGACGTCAATTTTCCCGTCGTCGTGAAGAAGGACGGCAGCCGCGCCGACTTCGACTCGACCAAGGTTCGCGCCTCCATGATGCTGGCGCTGCGCAAGCGCCCGGTGAGCATCGAGCAGATCGACAACGCCCTGCTGCGCATCGAGCAGAAGCTGCTGGCCAGCGGCCTGCGCGAAATCGACTCGACGAAAGTCGGCGAACTCGTGATGCGCGAACTCAAGAAACTCGACAAGGTCGCCTACGTGCGCTTTGCCTCGGTGTACCGCAGCTTCGAGGACGTGGACGAGTTCAGGCAGTTGCTGCGCGATATCTGAGCCGCGTCGGCAACCGACGTACTCTCACAGGCACCTCAACGGTTCCAGCAAAGCTGCACCAGCGCACTCGAAGCGTCGGTGCTGCTGCCCGCCAGCTTGACGCCCAGCTGGTTGACCGTGAGGGCTCCGCACTCGTCATTGCGCGAAGCCCCCGCTGGAACGGCTTGCAAGGTGTAGCTGGTCTCGTTTCTTGCGACATAGCTGATGGAATAGTTCGCCGTGCCGGACGACGGCGACTGCCCCAGTCCGGCCGGCAGCGCGACGGTCGCCGGCGGATAGCGTCCGTTGGCGGTCATGTAGCGCTCGGTCCACTGCGCCGCCTGCAACAACTGCTGCTTCGCGTCGGCCCGCTTGGCCCGCAGCACGTAGCGCGTGTAGCTCGGGTAGGCGATGGCGGCGAGGATGCCGATCACCGCCGTCACGATCATGAGTTCGATCAGCGTGAAGCCGCGCGAGCGGCCCCGTCTACCAGACTGTGTCCTGGATTGCTTTTTCATGGTTCTCCTCCCTTCAGTCGGTCGACATCAGGCTGCGCCAGCCGAAGCGGCGCACGACGTCGGGCCGTGTCAACGTCTTGCACTCTCCGGCGGCATTGCAGATCACGTCCTTGCCCTTTTCCTTGTTCTTCGGCTGAAGAACCATGTCGTCCTTGCCGGAGCGATTCCGGAAGCCGACATAGGCCCCCACCGCGCCGGAAGTGGAATACGCAATGCCCTCGGGCGCCGAGCCGCTGAAGAAGTCGATTACCAGCGACCAGCCGTCGTCGCCCGTTCCGGCGGTGCAGGTGACCGAATTGCTGCCTGAGCCGGGAATGGTGCTCGAGAACAGCCCGATGCCGCTGGTCAGCACATCACCCGGATAGACGACACGCTCTCCCGACGCAGGCAGCTTCAGGTGCCAGCCGCGCTTGGCCTCCGAGCCGGTGTAGCTCACGGCGTTGTGGGAGACGGTGCGCAACTCGGCATCGCCCTCCTCGACCGGTGTGGCGCCGATGGTCTGCGCCACGAGGTCGGTCCTCGTCGCGGTGCTCGAGCTTCCGTTGACCGGGTCCCAGATGCCGTACAGGTACTGGTCGGCGGCCGAGCGCTCGTCGCCGGAGGCGAACAGCCGACCGGTGCCGAACACCACCATGTAGCCACCGCGCGGATGCCCCACAACCACCGGCGCCGTCGTGATCGGCTGGCTGGCGCCGGCCGCGAACAGCGGCTTGTTGTCGAGGCCGGACGGGGTCGCGGCCCCGGTTGCGGCCGGACGATTCGAGCTGAGAGGCCCCATCGTGGCTTTCCACTGACGGCTGTCGGTGCCGCCGAGGTCGAACTTCCAGAGATTGCCGAGCAGGTCTCCGGCGTAGACAAGGTCGACCTTGCCGTCGCCATTGAGGTCCACCGGACGTGGTGCGGACAGGCCGTTGCCCGTGTCCTTCTCCTGCGTGACCGGCGCCGGAATCTTGAGCACCGCCTTGTCGCCATCGAGATACTGGATCCACAGCACCGCCTTCTCGCTCTTGCTGTTGTAGCCGTTGCCCAGGATCAGGGCCTTTCGGTCGTTGCTCAACCGGGCGACCTGCAGCGCCCGCCCCGAGAAGGAATCGAGCGCAGGCTGCTGGAACTGATGGCCCAGGTCGTCGTCCGCAAGCGCGGTCGTGTCGATCAGCGCGACGCTGGCGGCCTTGCCCTCGTCGACGCTCTCGGGCCTGGTGGCGTCGAGCACGAAATAGCCTTTGCCACCCGAGCCCAGCGTGCCCACGAGCAAAGACTTCCAGTTCGCCGCCTTCTGCTCGTCGGTCGTCTTGGCCGAGGATGTCGGCCCCATGTAGATGTCGGCGACGAAGGCACTGCCGTCGACGTAGTACCGGTGGGTGTAGCCGCCTTCGCTGAGCCGCTTGAGATTCGGCGCCGCCGCCGTGCCGTAGAGGCCTTCGGGCACGTAGGCGAACGCCTCCTTGCCGGTGCTCGCGTTGAAAGCATGCAACATGCCGTCGTTGGCGCCGACATAGACCATCGGCGCGCGGGGGATGGCCGCGAACGCCGCATAGGCGTCGCCGGTGAAGCCGCTCTTCGGCTGTCCCGCGTACCAGACGCTGGAGCCCACGATGTCGCCGAGCACATGGCCGCGCTTGCGGAACTGGCGGCCGGCGCCCTCGTTGCTGCGGTCGCCGCGCAGGAAGTCGAGCACGGCCCGGCCGAGGGCGGTGCTCTCGGCGTCGGTGTCGGTGCTGGCCTTGAGCGCGGCCCTCTGCGCGTCGCCCAAGTGGGCCCACCTGAACGGCACGCCCGCGCCGGTGGTCGCTGCGCGGCCCGCCGACGCAGCCGTGGTGCCGGAGAAGCTGAGTACAACGCGGTCCCGGTCGTGTGCGCCAGTGCTTGCCATGCGGGTATCGAGCAGGTCGCGCGCCGACCAGTCGGCTTTGGCAGCAAGCCTGCCGTCGGTGCCGAACTTCGTGGCGCCGAGCCTGCCGGACCAGTCGGCCGTGTCGTAGCCGGCCTGATAGACGGAGGTGCCTGTCGAGACTCGGGAAGCGCTGGCGGAAATGGAGGTCAGCGGGGTGCCGGTGTTGACCAGGACCTGTCCAAGGATGGATTTGAAGGCGCTGCTCAGGGCTTTGGCATTGGAAGCCGGCGTGAACGTGCCACGGCTGTTCAGGGCGGCATGCCAGAGGTCCATGCGTGCATTGCCACTGAACGGATCCAGCCATTGGATCGAGCCGTCGACCACGCCGGCATAGTCTCCGCTGTAGGTGGGGTGCAATGCAGTCGTCGAGATTTTCGGTCGCGACCACCAGTCACCCGCAGCACCGAACCCAATGAAGTAGGTCGTCAGGTGCTGCCAGGTGGCCGGATCATTCTTGGGATTCCAGTACTCGGGAACCTTGGCACGCCCCACTGTCACATCGCCCGGTTCGGCAATGATCTTCTTCAGGTTGTTCGGCACGCCTGGTTGCAGATCGCGGGCCCAGTACTCGAAGGTCAAGTCAGCGAGCGTCGGACGCTTCATCCTCCCGAAGTTGTCGGCATAGGGTGCGTACGGCGCGTAGAGGGTGCCGTCCGGGAGCCAGCGGTGCGTGCCGTCTTCGTTGGCGACGATGGGCATGAAGCTCTCGAACCCCGAGGGAGGCCAGTAGTCGCCATCTGTCATGAAGATGTGGAACGACCTGCGGCAGCCCGACTGCGGGGCTCCGGCCACACCCGGATCATCCGAGAAGGGGCTGTGCTGGCCGGTGATCTGCATGTACTCGCCGGCACGGGTCATCATTTCGTGAAGAGGCGTGCCCCCCGTCGCCTGAACGGCATTGACCCAGGCCATGAAATTGGCGCGGTGCGTCCGGTCCAGCGAACGCATCAGGTTCGCGTTGACACGTCCGCCGATCCTGCAAGGAAGCGCGGCGCTTCTGAATGCAGCGCAGTTGCGATCACTGCGATCGTCGTTCAGCGCCTGCCAGGCGAGGCGGATGCGGTGATCGGGAATGTTGGCCTCGGAGAAGTTCTCCCTGAGAGCAGCCTGCAGGGCAGCCATGCCGCTGCCGTACATGCTTCCGGAGTTGTCGACGGAAACGATCACGTTCGGCGCCGGCTCCGCGACCGCGGCATTTCGCGGCACCTGCGCCAGCGGATACTGCGCGGCGTGCACGACGGTCTGTGCCAGCACCAGGCCGGACACGACGGCGCGTCCCGGCAGCTTCCTGATCCTCATCTCTTTCTCTCCCTATATTCAGTTCACCCCGGAGACCGGGTCCGGATCGAAGGACACCTGCAGCTCGACCTTCGTCGCATCCCCTTTGCCGGTGCCGCTGCGCGCTCCCGTGGCAGTCGCCGTGATGCGATACAGCGGGTATTTGCTGTTCCTTCGATCGATCACCTCGATCCAGTACCTGGCGCCGCGCAGCGCCGGACTGCCGGCACTGGGCGCTCCGGTGAACTCGCCGTACCTGGCGTACTCGGCCTTGTAGGCATCGCCGCGCCAGAAGCGGTAGGCCTCGCTGCCGGCGGCGGCGGCGACCGAATCGGGTTCGGAGAAATAGCAGATGCCCCGCTCGCAGCTGTTAGCGCCGGCGTTCATGTAGGCGGTGACCCAGCCCGTATCCCGGTCGGGAAAGACGCGGACGTCTTCCGCCTTGCGGCAGCGCGCCGCGGCAAGTGCCGAACACGCCACGTAGGTCTTGCTCGCGGAATCGAAGGCCAGCTGCCGGATGTCGCGCTCCGCATCCAGCAGCGCTGCCTCGGCGGCCTCGAAGGCGCGCTGGTATTCGCGCTGGTTGCCCGCCATCGACTCGAGAAGCACCGCGGTGCGCGCCCCGCCGATCAGCAGCAGGGCCGAAAGCAGCAGCATGATCATCACGATGAACAGCGTGAAGCCATGCTGTGCCGGCAGTTCGCCGGCCAGCCTGCGGGCGGGACCTGTCGCCTTCGCCGTGCTCACAACGCCCCCAGGTCGTTTCGCAGCGAGAACACTGCCGTGTAGACGCGCCGCAGCTTGCCGTCGCCGCTCGTCTTCGAGACCCCGTCGCAGTCGACATGGCTGCCTGCAGGGTTGCTCCTGGAGATGCCTGCGAGTTGCATGCAGATGCGAACCGTGCGGACGTCGCGGAAGCCCTCATCGACGTCGTCGGCCGTCACGTAGCGCACCACCTGCCGGCTTCCGGATGTGGCGCTGACCCCATACATGATGTCGAAACGCTCCACACCGTCGATGACCGGCTGCAGGGTCGTATTGCCGCTGCCCCGGCACCTGAGCACGCCGTCCGACACGGAGAACTCGCTTGTGATGAGCCGCGCATTGCCCTGCGCTTCGGGGGCGGCCCTGTCGTATTCGCCGCCCGAAGACCGCCCTGGCTCCTGACCCAGGCAGTCCTTGAAATAGTCGGGGTTCGGCGCATAGCCCAGCTTCAGCTTGTCATTGGCGGAGCCTCCCGCAGACTCCACGCCCTTGATCGCGAAGAAAGCCCGCTCGTCGTTCAGGTTGGTGCCCCGGTCGGCGCTGGTGTCGAAGTAGTAGAGCGGCTCGGTGGGATCGATGGGGATGTAGCCGGCCTGCCGTATCTGCTGGCCCAGCATCCTGAAGGCCAGCGCCGAGGACTGGTTGAGCGTGTTGACGTCGTCGCCGGTCATGGCAGCGCTGCGCGTGCCGAGCATGGCCGCGATCGCGGCCAGCACGATCAGCATGCCGACGACCAGCGCGACGAGGAACTCGACCAGCGTGAAGCCGGATGGCGTTCGGCGCTTCATGGCTGCGGCACCGCGACGGCGACTTCGAGACAGGCCTTTCCCGTGGGGCACTGCCAGTTCGGGTCGGGCGCGATCGGGTCGATCACCGCCGGCTCGTCCCAGGCAACGTGTATGAACAGCATGCCGCCCGCCGTCGCGCTGGCCTTCACGTCGGCCATCCCGCCGGGCAAGGCGGCAGCTATCGCACGCTTCCAGCTCCACAGATCGTGCGCCGCAAGTTCGGCGGCATTGCAGGCGGCCCTGGCCCCCTCGCAAGAAGGCCTGGGCCGGTCGGCTGCTGCAGCCGACCAGTCTGACACGTACCGGCTGGGCTTCGCCGCCGCTGCTGCGGGATTGGCACGGATGCGATCGGCCATGTCGCCGGCCAGCTGCATCGCGAGGTTCTGGTTGCTTGCGCCGACGCTGTCGACCAGCACGCGAACCTGGAAACCGGCCAGCGCCAGCAGGCCCAGCGAGAGCACGAGCAGCGCGACCAGCGCTTCGATCATCGAGAAGCCCGACTGCACCCGATGCAGCCGGCGAACGCAAAGACGCTGCATCAGCACGAGCCGTCTCCCTTCCCCAGCCGTACGCGCCCGCCGAGCGCGAGGCATACCGCAACGATGTTGGGTGAATCGGCGCTGTCGGCCGGACGAAGGCGAAAACGGCCCGCGCCGGTCGAGTGGCCCATGGGGTCGAACGACATGGTGCCAGCCGGACTCTTCTCGATGGAGACACGGCCGTCGGGATCCTGGCGCTTGAGGATTTGGACGGCGTCGCCGCTTCCGACCAGCGTCTCCCAGCCGCAGCTCCAATCCCGGCCCTGGCACTCCGGTCGCTGCTGCATGGTCACCTTCACCCCTCGGCGAGCCGCCTCGGCGCGGGCATCGCTCACGCTCGCCATCAGCGCCTTGGCCATGGCTTCGACCCGATACCGTTCGACGAGACTGCTGAAACTCGGCAGCGCCAATCCCAGCATCACGGCCATCAGTACGATCACGACCATCATCTCGATGAGCGTGAAGCCTCGTTCGGACGCGCAGAATCCGTTGTTGTCCATGTCGTGCCGCCCGCCGCCTTGCACCTGTGTGCCGGACGGGCGCTCCTCCCTGATTTCGATGGGTGCGAATTCTATTTTTCCGATTTCCCGTTGGCCGGCCAATAACGTCAATTGCGCGACAGACGGTCAAAACAAATGGATTGGCGGCGAATTGTTTTCAATGGATTTCAAAATTGACATTTGCAAGGCAATTGATTTAACAAAAGAATGACAAAAGAAAATCCGAACTTCATGATTCAGGCCCTGGATCTCGCGCGCCAGGCCGGCCCGGAAACCGATCCGAACCCCCGCGTCGGCTGCGTGCTGGTGGCGCCCGACGGCACGGTGATCGGCAGGGGCCACACCCAGCAGGTCGGCGGTCCGCATGCGGAGGTGATGGCGCTGCGCGATGCGGCGGCGCGCGGCAATTCGGTCGCCGGCGCGACGGCCTGGGTCACGCTGGAGCCCTGTTCGCATCACGGCCGTACAGGCCCGTGCTGCGATGCCCTGGTCGCGGCCGGCATCGGCCGGGTCGTGGCGGCGATGGCCGATCCCAACCCGCTGGTTTCGGGCCAGGGCTTCGAGCGGCTGCGTGCCGCGGGCGTGGCGGTCGAAGTCGGACCTGGAGCCGATGAGGCTCGGGAGCTCAACCTCGGCTTCTTCAGCCGGATGGTGCGCAAGACGCCGTGGGTGCGACTCAAGGCGGCGGCCTCGCTGGACGGCAAGACCGGCCTGCGCAACGGCGTGAGCCAGTGGATCACCTCCGAGCCGGCACGCGCCGACGGCCATGCCTGGCGGGCTCGCGCCAGCGCAGTGCTGACCGGCGTGGGCACGGTGCTGGAAGACGATCCGCGCCTCGACGTGCGGCTGGTGCAGACCACGCGCCAGCCGCGCGTCGTGGTGATCGACAGCCAATTGCAGACGCCCCCGGATGCAAAGCTCTTCGTGCCCGGCCGCGCGGTCTGGATCTACGCCGCCAGGCAGGACGAACAGAAGGCGGCTGCACTGGCGGCGCGCGGTGCAACCGTCACCTACTTGCCGAATGCGCAGGGCAAGGTCGACCTCGCTGCGATGCTGAAGGATCTCGCCCGCCGCGAAGTCAACGAATTGCATGTCGAGGCCGGGCACAAGCTCAATGGCTCGCTGCTGCGCGAAGGGCTGGTCGACGAGTTGTTGATTTACCTGGCACCCAAGCTGATCGGCGACGGGCTGGATATCGCCTCGGGCATCCACGTCGGCGGCGCATTGACCGAATTGACGGGCGCTCTTCCCCTCGAATTCCGCGGCTTCGAGCAGATCGGGCCCGACCTGCGCATCGTGGCCCGAGTCGCCGGAAGGGACACCTTCTGACGTTTAGCCCGAAGCCCCTCTCGTTCTCTGCGAAAA
This sequence comes from Variovorax sp. GW821-FHT09D05, assembly GCF_059416325.1. Lineage (NCBI taxonomy): Bacteria > Pseudomonadati > Pseudomonadota > Betaproteobacteria > Burkholderiales > Comamonadaceae > Variovorax > Variovorax sp. GW821-FHT09D05. The sequence goes on from NZ_JBWKOZ010000003.1 coordinate 464,281, forward strand.
TGCCGAGATGTTCACCGGAATCATCACCGGCGTGGGGCGCATCGCCGCCATCCACGACCTCGGCACCTCCTCCTCCTTTGGCAAAAGACTCAGCATTGCGGTGCCCGACGGGTATCTCGATGACGTGGGCCTTGGCGACAGCATCGCGCTCAACGGCGCCTGCATGACCGTCACCACGCTCGCTCCCGAGCGACAGCAGTTCACCATCGACATTTCCGCCGAGTCCCTCGACAAGACCGCGGGCCTGACCGACGAGGGCAGCCGCATCAACCTCGAAAAGGCCCTGCGCGCCAGCGACCGTCTCGGCGGCCACATCGTGTCGGGCCATGTGGACGGCATCGGCACCGTGAGCTTCTTCGAGCCCATCGGCGAAAGCTGGGAACTGCGGGTGGTGGCACCGCCCGCGCTGGCCCGCTTCCTCGCCTACAAGGGCTCGATCACCGTCAACGGCGTGAGCCTCACCGTCAACAAGGTGAACGACATCGAAGGCGGCGCCGAGATCAGCATCAACCTGATCCCGCACACCGTCGAAAACACTTCCCTCGGCGGCCTGAAGGCCGGCTCGAAGGTCAACCTCGAAATCGATACCGTGGCGCGCTACGTGGAGCGCATGCTTCAGGCGGGCGTGCTGGTGCCCCCCTCTTCCACGTATTCCAAGGACACAGCCGAATGAACGCCTCCGTCACGCCGATCGGCGCTCCCCGCGCCGCGCGCGCCCCAGCCCCGATCTCGTCGGTCGAGGAAATCGTGGCCGAGCTTGCCGCCGGCCGCATGGTGATCCTGGTCGACGAGGAAGACCGAGAGAACGAAGGCGACATCGTCGTCGCGGCAGACCACATCACGCCCGAGGCCATCAACTTCATGGCGCGCCATGCCCGCGGCCTGATCTGCCTCACGCTCTCGCGCGAGATGTGCGAGCGGCTACAGCTGCCGCCGATGGTGCAGCGCAACGGCGCCAAGCATTCGACCGCGTTCACCGTTTCCATCGAAGCGGCAGAAGGCGTGACCACCGGCATCTCCGCCGCCGACCGCGCCCGCACCGTGCAGGCCGCCGTGGCACCCAACGCCGTAGCTGCCGACCTGGTGCAGCCCGGCCACATCTTCCCGCTGCAGGCGGTGGACGGCGGCGTGCTGATGCGCGCCGGCCATACCGAAGCCGGCTGCGACCTCGCCGCCATGGCCGGCTGCTCGCCGGCCTCGGTGATCTGCGAGGTGATGAACGAAGACGGCACCATGGCCCGCCTGCCCGACCTGCAGATCTTCGCGGCCGAGCACGGCCTCAAGATCGGCACCATCGCCGCGCTCATCGAGCACCGCAGCCGCGTCGAGTCGCTGGTCGAAAAAGTCGGCTGCCGCGAGATCCAAACCAACTGGGGCGCCTTCACCGCCCACGCTTTCCGCGACAAGCCCAGCCACGGCGTGCACCTTGCGCTGGTACGCGGCAAGTGGGCCCCCGAAGACACGGTGTCGGTGCGCGTGCACGAGCCGCTGTCGGTGCTCGACGCGCTCGAAATCAACCGCTCGCTGCACTCGTGGAGCCTCGACGCAAGCCTTTCGCACATCGCGAACGAAGGCAAAGGCGTGGCCGTGCTGCTGAACTGCGGCGAAACCGCCGGTGAGCTGCTCGCCCAGTTCGACGGCACCGCGCGCCCCGCCCAAGCGCCCGAGCGCGGCCGCATGGACCTGCGCAGCTACGGCATCGGCGCGCAGATCCTGCGCGAATGCGGCGTGCACAAGATGAATCTGCTGGGCACGCCGCGTCGCATGCCAAGCATGGCGGCGGGCTACGGGCTCGAAATCGCCGGCTACCTCACGAAAGACTGAACGACCATGCAAGGTTCAAACAAGGGCCAGACAACGCTCAACGGCAAAGGCCTGCGCATCGGCATCGTGCAGGCGCGCTTCAACGCCGACATCACCGATGCGCTGGCTTCGGCCTGCCTCTCGGAGCTCGAGGCGCTGGGCGTGGCTGCCAGCGACATCCATCACCTGCAGGTTCCCGGCGCGCTCGAAGTGCCCGTGGCGCTGCAGGCGCTCGCCGAACGCGGCGGCTACCACGCGCTGGTGGCGCTGGGCTGCATCATCCGCGGCGAAACCTATCACTTCGAACTCGTGGCCAACGAATCGGGCGCGAGCGTGAGCCGCATTGCGCTCGACTACCGCCTGCCCATCGCCAACGCGATCCTCACCACCGAAAACCTCGAGCAGGCCATCGCCCGCCAGACCGACAAGGGCCGCGATGCAGCCCGCGTGGCGGTCGAGATGGCGCAACTGCTGGCCACCCTTTCATGACCGAAGACACCTCCAAGCCCCTCAAGCCCGCTGGCGCCAAGCCGCGCCAGTCGCGCGTCGGCCTCACCAGCACGGGCGCGCGCAAGGCTTCGGCCAAGTCGAACCGCAGCCGCGCGCGCGAGTTCGCGCTGCAGGCGCTCTACCAGCACCTGGTGGGCCGCAACGACCCGACCGACATCGACCATTTCACGCGCGACCTCGCAGGCTTCCACAAGGCCGATGCGCTGCACTACGACGCGCTGCTGCACGGTTCGATCGAAGGCGCCGAGCAGCTCGACGCACTGATCCGCCCCCTGCTCGACCGCAAGTTCGAAGAGATTTCGCCCATCGAGCACGCCGTGATGTGGATCGGCGTGTACGAGTTCCAGAACTGCCCCGACGTGCCGTGGCGCGTGGTGCTCAACGAGTGCATCGAACTCGCCAAGGAATTCGGCGGCACCGACGGACACAAGTACGTGAACGCCGTGCTCAACGGACTGGCGCCGCAGTTGCGTCCACTTGAAGTGGAAGCAGACCGCGCTTCGGGGAAAGCAAAGGCATGAGGATTTCGACGCGCGCGCAGCGCATCGAGCCCTTCTATGTGATGGAAGTGGCGAAGGCCGCCAGTGCATTGGCGCGCCAGGTCGCCCACACCGACCGGCCGATGATCTTCCTGAACATCGGCGAGCCCGACTTCACCGCTCCGCCTCTGGTGCAGGAAGCCGCTGCCCGCGCCGTGCGCGCCGGCGCCACGCAGTACACGCAGGCAACCGGCCTCGACCACCTGCGCGAACGCATCAGCGCCTGGTACCGCCAGCGCTTCAACGTCGACGTGCCGGCCCGCCGCATCGTCGTCACTGCCGGAGCTTCGGCCGCCCTGCAGCTGGCCTGCCTCGCGCTGATCGAATCCGGCGACGAGATCCTGATGCCCGACCCGAGCTATCCGTGCAACCGCCACTTCGTGAGCGCGGCGGACGGCAAGGCCGTGCTGGTGCCGACCACCGCCGAAGAGCGCTTCCAGCTCACGGCGGCCAAGGTCGAGGCCGCGTGGACCAACAAGACGCGTGGCGTGCTGCTCGCCTCGCCGTCGAATCCGACCGGCACTTCGATCGCGCCCGACGAACTGCGCCGCATCCACGAGGTGGTGTCGCAGCGCGGCGGCATCACGCTGATCGACGAGATCTACCTTGGCCTCTCGTACGACGATGCCTTCGGACAGACGGCACTGGCCATCGACGACAACGTCATCAGCATCAACAGCTTTAGCAAGTACTTCAACATGACCGGCTGGCGCCTTGGCTGGCTGGTGGTGCCCGAAGTGCTGGTGCCGGTGGTCGAGCGCCTCGCGCAAAACCTCTTCATCTGCGCGAGCACGGTGTCGCAGTACGCGGCGCTCGCCTGCTTCGAGGACGAGAGCATTGCCGAGTACGAACGCCGCCGCGCCGAATTCAAGGCGCGCCGCGACTGGTTCATTCCGCAGCTCAACGCGTTGGGCCTGAACGTGCCCGTGGTGCCCGACGGCGCCTTCTACGCCTGGGCCGACTGCACGAGCTTCGCCGAAAAGCTCGGCATCTCGGGCAGCTGGGACTTCGCCTTCGAGACCATGAAGCGCGCCCACGTCGCCGTCACGCCCGGTCGCGATTTCGGCACAGCCGAGACGGCCAAGTTCGTGCGCTTCTCCACTGCCAGTTCGATGGCGCACCTGCAGGAATCCATCGAACGCCTGCGGGCCATGGCAGAGAACCAGGCGCAATGAGCTACGCGTTTCCGATCCGCGTCTACTGGGAAGACACCGACGCCGGCGGCATCGTGTTCTACGCCAACTACCTGAAGTTCATGGAGCGCGGTCGCACCGAATGGCTGCGCTCCCTGGGTGTCGAACAGCGCAAGCTGCGCGAGGAAACGGGCGGCCAGTTCGTGGTGAGCGAAACGCAGCTCAAATACCATCGGCCCTCGCGGCTGGACGACGAACTGCTCGTTACAGCCGATCTTCAACAATTGGGCACTGCGTCGTTGATAATCGGTCAGCGAGTGCTATCAAAAACAGAGCAAGAGCGAACGGGGGCCTCGGCACCCGTCTTGCTGTGCGAAGGCACGATCCGCATCGGCTGGGTGGACGCCGCCACATTGCGTCCCGCACGCATTCCGAAGCAAGTGACGGGAACCCTCGAGCGCTACAGCGGCTCCATGACACAACCTTTCAAGCCATGAACCAAGACCTCTCCATCATCAATCTCCTGCTCCATGCGAGCTTCGTGGTTCAACTGGTCGTGCTGCTGCTGGTGATCGTCTCGATCGCCAGTTGGGCCGCGATCATCCGCAAGTACTTCGCGCTGCGGCGCATGCGTGCCCTCAACGACGACTTCGAACGCGAGTTCTGGTCTGGCACCAGCCTCAATGAACTGTTCGCCTCGGCCGCGCAGAACGCCAAGTTCGCCGGCCCCATGGAGCGCATCTTCGCTTCGGGCATGCGCGAGTATCAAAAGCTGCGCGAACGTCACGTGACCGACGCTCCCACGCTGCTCGACGGTGCCCGCCGCGCCATGCGCGCCAGCTTCCAGCGCGAGCTGGACGCGGCCGAGCAGAACCTCTCGTTCCTGGCCACCGTGGGCTCGGTCTCGCCTTACGTCGGCCTGTTCGGCACGGTCTGGGGCATCATGCACGCCTTCACCGGCCTGGCTGCGCTGGCGCAGGTGACGCTGGCCACTGTGGCGCCCGGCATCGCCGAGGCGCTGGTGGCCACGGCCATCGGCCTGTTCGCTGCCATTCCTGCCGTTGTCGGCTACAACCGCTTCGCCCGCGAGATCGACAAGATCGCCATTGCCCTCGAAACCTACATCGAGGAGTTCTCCAACATCCTGCAGCGCAACCTGTCGGCCAATCCGACGGCCGGCGGCGCCGCATCGTCGGTGGCTCCGGCCAACCGCTGAACGGAGGCGCAGCGCATGCCCGCCGTTTCATCCCGGGGCCGCGGCCGCCGGACGATCAACGAGATCAACATGGTCCCGTTCATCGACGTGATGCTGGTGCTGCTGATCATCTTCATGGTCACGGCACCGCTCATCACGCCGAGCGTGATCAACCTGCCTTCGGTCGACCGCGCCAACAAGCAGCCCGACAAGCCCATCGAGATCGTCATCAAGAGCGAAGACGAAGTGCAGATCAAGAAAGACCCGTCCACCGGCTCGGGCGGCACCTCGATCCCCATGACCCAGATCGGCTCCGCGGCCAAGCAGGCCCAGGGCGGCGACGACCAGCGCCCGGTGGTCATCAGCGCCGACAAGTCGGTGAAGTACGAAACCGTCGTGAAGGCGATGAACCAGCTCAAGCGCAGCGGCATCGAGCGCGTGGGCCTGTCGGTCACGACCACGGGCGGCAAATAAGGCATGTCGCTCGCACTGGATCGCCCCGAGTTCGCGCCGCCGCCACAGCGCGGCACGCCGCGTGCCGTCGTGCTGGCCCTCATTGCGCATGCGTTGCTGATTGCCGCGCTGACCTGGGGCGTGCGCTGGCGCAGCGACCCCGACGAAGGCGCGGTCGACGCGGAGCTGTGGTCGTCCACGGTGCAGCAGGCGGCACCCCGTCTTCAAGCACCGCAAGCCCCCACGCCTGCCCCCGCGCCGCCGCCGCCCGCACCCGCACCGCCGCCCCCACCGGTGGCGAAGGCGCCCGAGCCCGCACCCGCGCCGAAGGCGCCCGACATTGCCCTGGAGCGCGAGAAGAAGCTCAAGGAGCAGAAGGAACAGAAAGAGCGCGAACTCGAGCAGCAACAGCAGCAGAAGAAGAAAGAGCTCGAAGCCAAGCAGCGCGCCGAAGACGAGGCCCAGCGCAAGAAAGAGCAGCAGCAGAAGCTCGCCGACCAGAAAAAGCAGCAGGAAGCCGAGGCCAAGCAGGCTGAAGCCAAGAAGGCCGAGGCTGCGGCGAAGCAGGCAGCCGCCGATCGTGCCGCCGCGCTCAAGCGCATGCAGGGTCTTGCGGGTGCCAGCGGTGCCGACGATTCGAAGGGCACAGCCCAGCGTTCGTCGGGCCCTTCGAGCGGCTACGCCGGCCGCATCGCCGCGGCCGTGCGCCCGAACATCACCTTCCCCGATGCCGACATGGTCAACGGCAACCCGGCCGCGGAATTCGAAGTCAACCTGGCGCCCGACGGCACCATCGTCGGCGTCAAGCTCAGCAAGTCGAGCGGCCTGCAGGGCTGGGACGAGGCCGCCGAACGCGGCCTGCGCAAGACCGAGAAGCTGCCGCGCGACACCGACGGGCGCATCTTCCCCTCGCTGATCGTGTCGCTGCGGCCCAAGCGCTGACGGCACAACGTCGATTCGTGCATCGATTCCGGGCGGCAATGAACAACCGCCCGGAACTCGTTCGATGCCGCGCTGTCTACACGCGGACAACAACAGCCGGGCGCCACGCCCGCACAAGATGAATCCCAACGGCCGCATCCGCTACGGCAGCAGTCCGCTGCTCGCCAGCCCCACCCCCGTGTGGCGCAGCAAATTCATCGTGGCCAGCATCGCCTTCGGCTTCGTGCTGCTGGCAGGCCGGGCCGCCTATGTCCAGATCTTCAACAACGACTTCTTCCAGCATCAGGGCGAGGTGCGCTACCAGCGCACACTGGAGCTGCCGGCCAACCGGGGCCGCATTCTCGACCGCAACGGGCTGATCCTGGCCTCCGACATTCCGGCGCCCAGCATCTGGGCCATTCCCGAGGACATCGAGCGCGACGACCCCGAGGTGCAGGCCAAGCTCAAGCAGGCCGCCAAGCTGCTCGGCATGCCGCAGAAGGACTTCGACAAGAAGCTGGAGGATGAGGACAAGACCTTCGTCTGGATCAAGCGCCAGGTCGACCAGCCGGTTGCCAAGGAGGTTGCGGCGCTCAACATCAAGGGCATCTACCTGCGCCGCGACTACCGTCGCCAGTATCCCGAGGGCGAGGCGGCGGCGCACCTGGCCGGCTTCACCAACGTGGAAGACATCGGGCAGGAAGGCGTGGAGCTGGCCTTCAACCAGGAGCTGGCCGGCAAGTCAGGCTCGCGCCACGTCCTCAAGGACCGGCTGGGCCACATCGTCGAGGACACCGAGGACCAGGTGCCGCCGACCGAGGGCCACGACATCCAGCTGAGCATCGACGACCGCGTGCAGTTCGTGGCCTACGAGAAGATCCGCGATGCCGTCGTCGCCAACAAGGCGCGTGCCGGCAGCGTGGTGGTGGTCGATGCGCAGACGGGCGAACTGCTGGCCATGGCCAACTACCCGAGCTACGACCCCAACGACCGCCGCAACCTCACCGGCGAGCAGCTGCGCAACCGCGCAATGACCGACGTGTTCGAGCCGGGCTCGACGATGAAGCCGATCACCATCGCCACCGCGCTGCAGCTGGGCCGAGTCACCCCCAAGACCATCATCGACACCAACCCCGGACGCATCACCGTGTCGGGCGCGACCATCCACGACGACGAGAACTTCGGCGTGCTGACGGTCGAGGGCGTGATCCAGAAGTCGAGCAACGTGGGCGCCACCAAGATCTCGCAGCGCATGACGGCGCAGGAGATGTGGAACTCGCTCACGGCCGTGGGCCTCGGGCAGAAGCCGCAGACACCCTTCCCCGGCGCGGTAACGGGCCGGCTGCGGCCGTGGAAGTCATGGCGCCCCATCGAGCAGGCCACCATGTCGTACGGCTACGGCCTCTCGGCCTCGCTGTTCCAGATCGCGCATGCGTACACCGCCTTCGCGCACAACGGCGAGGTGATCCCGGTGAGTCTGCTGAAGAACATGGGCGAGGAGCCGGCCGGCGTGCAGGTGTTCTCGCCGCTGGTCGCAAGCGAGGTGCGCCAGATGATGCACATGGCTGCCGCGCCCGACGGCACCGCGCCGCTGGCGCAGACCGTAGGCTATTCGGTGGGCGGCAAGACCGGCACCGCGCACAAGCAGGTCGGCAAGGGCTACGCCAGCAACAAGTACCGCGCCTGGTACACCGGCATGTCGCCCATCGACAAGCCGCGCATCATCGTTGCGGTGATGGTCGACGAACCCAGCGCCGGCAAGTACTTCGGCGGGCTGGTGGCGGCACCTGTGTTCAGCCAGGTTGTGCAGCAGACGCTGCGCATCATGAACGTGGTGCCCGACCTCGCCGTGGCGCCAATGGCGCACTGAGCCCGCGAACCCGGTTCAGCGCACTACGCTGAGCCGCTTCACGTCGAGCTCGGCCTTGTTGCCGACCAGGTCCTTGTCGAACTCGCCGGAGATCTCGACGCGCACCTTGTCGTCGATCTTCACGCCGGCCGGGAAATGCTTGGCGTCGATCTCCACTTTCATGCGGCCGGTGTCGTCGGCAAAGGTGTAGTGCTCGCCGCCGTCATGCGACACGATGAAGCCGCGCAGCGTGGCGTGCTGATCATCCTTGCCGGTGTCGAGCAGTTGCTTGACGCTCATCGTCGGCACGGTGCTGGGGCCGGCGTACTGGGCGGATGCGGCAAAGGGCAACGCCAGGGCCAATGCGAGGACGAGGGATGATTTCTTCATGGCGAGTTCCTCCTTGAACTGCTGATTGGAAAAAGCAGAAAGGATCGTAGCGGGCCCGTCAAAGGGCCCACGCCACCCAAGCACTTGTCGCGCTCTTGCAGCGCACGATCAGATCAGTCGTAGACGATCAGCGCCTTGCCCGCTTCCGCCTGCGCGGTCCAGCTGGCCAGCGCCGCATCGGTCGGGAAGAACTTGGCGCGCTCGCCCAGTTGCAGCTCGACCTGCGCGCCGCCACGCGCCATCGACAGACGCACCGGCAGCCCCTGGATCAGGTCGCCGACCTCGGTCTGCTCGGTGCGCGGCGGAAAGTCTTTCAGCAGGCGTGCGATGTCGGGCGCCTTGCCGTTCACCGCCACGCGCAGGAACTTGCCGAAGCGGCAGCGCGCCGTGGCAAGGTCCCACACCTGCTGCACCTGGAAGCGCGCCTCGAAGCCGCCGCGCGCGGGCTGTAGCCGGCCGCTGACGATGACCAGCTCGTCGTCTTTCAGCGTGTTGCGGTTGGCGTTGATGGTCGCCTCGTCGGCGGTGGCGTCGATCGAGTCCGACTTGTCGTCGAGCTTGAAGATCGCCAGCCGGCCGCGCTGGCCGTTGATCACGCGGAAGTCGCTCACGATGCCGGCAATGACCTGCTGGTCGCGGCTGTCGAGCAGGTCGCCGATCTCGCGCTTGCAGAAGCGCCGCACTTCGTGCGAAACCTCGTCGAACAGGTGGCCCGAGAGGTAGAAGCCGACGGCTGTTTTCTCGAGCGTCAGCCGCTCCTTCACGCCCCAGGGCGTGGCGTCGACGAGGTCGGGCTCGGCGGTGGCCGAACCGTGCTCGGCGTCGCCGAAGATGTCGACCTGCGATGCATTGGCCGCGGTGGCATTCGCAAATTCGAAGGCGCGGTCGAGCGAGGCGATCAGCGACGCGCGGTTCTGCTGAATGGCGTCAAAGGCGCCGGCCTTGATCAGCGCTTCGACCGTGCGCTTGTTGATGCGCTGGCGGTCGATGCGCACGCAGAAGTCGAACAGGCTCTTGAACGGCCCGCCCTCTTCGCGCGCCCGCACCACGGCCTCGACCGCGAGCTGGCCCGTGCCCTTCACTGCCCCCAGGCCGTAGCGAATGATCTTGTTGGTGACCGGCTCGAAGCGGTAGTTGCCGCGGTTCACGTCCGGCGGCTCGAAGGTGATGCCGAAGTTTTTCTGGGCGTCTTCGAACAGCAGCTTGAGCTTGTCCGTGTCGTCCATTTCCACGGTCATATTGGCGCAGAAGAACTCGGCCGTGTAGTGAACCTTGAGCCAGCCCGTGTGGTACGCCAGCAGCGAGTAGGCAGCAGCGTGCGACTTGTTGAAGCCGTAGCCCGCGAACTTCTCCATCAAGTCGAAGATTTCATCGGCCTTGTCCTGGACGATGCCGTGCGTTGCAAGGGCGCCCGCGCGGAATTTCTCGCGGTGCTCGGCCATCTCCTCGAGCTTCTTCTTGCCCATTGCGCGGCGCAGCAAGTCGGCGCCGCCGAGCGAGTAGCCGCCCAGGATCTGCGCGGTCTGCATCACCTGCTCCTGGTAGACCATGATCCCGTAGGTCTCGGAGAGCATCTCGGCCACGGCCGGGTGTGGGTACTCCACCGTCTCGCGGCCGTGCTTGCGCGCCACGAAGCTGGGAATCAGGTCCATCGGGCCCGGGCGATACAGCGCGTTCAGCGCAATCAGGTCTTCCAGGCGCGTCGGGCGCGCATCTTTCAGCATGCCCTGCATGCCGCGCGATTCAAACTGGAACACCGCTTCCGTCTTGCCGTCGGAGAACAGCCGGTAGGTGGCCGCGTCGTTCAGCGGGATGTTCTCGAACGCGAAGTTCTCCTGGCCCTTGTGGCGCTTCATGATGAACTCGCGCGCAATCTCCAGGATGGTGAGCGTGGCGAGGCCCAAGAAGTCGAACTTCACGAGGCCGATGGCTTCGACGTCGTCCTTGTCGTACTGGCTCACGGCCGATTCGCTGCCGGGCTGCTGGTAGAGCGGGCAGAAGTCGGTGAGCTTGCCCGGCGCGATGAGCACACCACCGGCGTGCATGCCGATGTTTCGGGTCATGCCTTCGAGCTTTTGCGCGAGCTCGACCAGCATGCGGACTTCTTCTTCCTTCTCGATGCGCTCCGCCAGTTGCGGCTCCATCTCGATGGCGTAGTTGTTCTTGTCGCCCTCGATCTTCTTCTCGGGCGGGTACTGCAGCGTGACCGACATGCCGGGCTTGTTCGGAATCAGCTTGCTGATGCCGTCGCAGAACATGTAGCTCATGTCCAGCACGCGGCCCACGTCGCGGATGGCCGCGCGCGCGGCCATGGTTCCGAAGGTGGCGATCTGGCTCACGGCGTTGCGGCCGTACTTGTCCTTCACGTAGTCGATCACGCGGTCGCGGTTGCCCTGGCAGAAGTCGATGTCGAAGTCGGGCATCGAGACGCGCTCGGGGTTCAGGAAACGTTCGAACAGCAGCTTGTATTCGAGCGGGTCCAGGTCGGTGATCTTCAGCGCATAGGCCACCAGCGAGCCCGCGCCCGAGCCCCGGCCCGGGCCCACCGGGCAGCCGTTGGCCTTGGCCCACTGGATGAAGTCGCCCACGATCAGGAAGTAGCCGGGGAACCCCATGTTCAGGATCGTGTTGATCTCGAACTCCAGCCGCTCCACGTAGCGCGCGCGCTCGGCCTCGCGCTTGGCCTCGTCGGGGTAGAGGTGCTTCAGGCGCACCTCCAGGCCCTCGAACGACTCCTTGCGGAAGAAGTCGTCGATCGGCATGCGCACGCCTTCGCTGATGAAGGGCGTCGGAAAGTCGGGCAGTTGCGGCTTGCCCAGCACCAGCGTCAGGTTGCAGCGCTTGGCGATCTCGACCGTGTTGGCCAGTGCGCTCGGTACGTCGGCGAACAGCGCCTGCATCTCGGCGGTCGACTTGAAGTACTGCTCTTCGGTAAACCGCCGCACCCGGCGCGGGTTGCCGAGGATTTCGCCTTCGGAAATGCACACGCGCGCCTCGTGCGCTTCGTAGTCTTCGCGGGCGGCGAACTGCACAGGGTGAGTGGCAACCACCGGCAGATGCAGCCGGGCCGCCAGCTGCACCGCGGCAATGACATGCGGCTCATCCTCGGGCCGGCCTGCGCGCTGCAGCTCGATGTAGAAGCGGTGCGGAAAAATCCCCGCCAGCCGCAATGCCAGCTCGGCAGCGCGCTCGCCCTGCCCCTGCAGCAACGGCTGACCCAGCGGCCCGGCCTGCGCGCCCGAGAGCGCGATCAGCCCGCCCGCGAGCTCCTCAACCCATTCCAGCTTGCAGGCAGCCTGCGACTGCCCTCGGCCCACGTTCTGCGTCCACGCCCGCGCCAGCAGCTCGGACAGGTGCAGATAACCTTCCATGTTCTGCACCAGCAACACGATGCGGGTGAGCACGCCGGGCTCCTTGCCCAGCCCTTCCACGAAGACTTCCGCACCGATGATGGGCTTGACGCCCTTGCCGCGGCCCTGCTTGTAGAACTTGACCGCCCCGAACAGGTTGTTCAGGTCGGTGATGGCCAGCGCGGGCTGCTTGTCGGCAGCGGCGGCCTTGATGACTTCGTCGATCCGGTTGGTGCCGTCGACGACGGAAAATTCGGTGTGCAGGCGCAGGTGAACAAACATCCGGCCATTGTAGTTTTCAAGGGCACTGGGCACCGCCAGGAAGACCCTCGCTCAGACTATTTCGCCGGTTTTGCGAGACGGGCCTTAAGTCCGGGATCGAGGCGGTAGGCGGCCTCCTCCTCCTCCGTGGCACGCTTCAGATCACCCTTGCTCCGCCAGATTTCAGCTCGCGAAAAATGAGCATCGACGGCGCGCCAAGTCTTGAAACTGATGACCTTGTCGAGATCCACCAGCGCACCGTCGAGGTCGCCCTTGGCCTTGCGCGCATCTGCTCGGCCGAAATAGCCGTCGACATAGTTCGGCTGCACACGGGTGACTTGATCGAAGTCGGCAAATGCCCGATCGAAATCGCGCCTTCTCATCCATTCGTTGCCACGGTAAACATACGCATTTGTCTGCCGCGGCTCGACGCGGATCGCCTCGTTATAGTCAGCCATCGCTTTGTCATGCTCGCCTTTGTCGTGCCACGCAAGACCGCGCCCCACATAAGCCATGGCGAAGCTCGGCACACGCTGAATCGCGCGATCGAAATCCGCGATCGCCCGATCATGGTCACCTTTGCGACTCCACAGGTACCCCCGATTCATAAGCGCCATCGGAAAATTGGGGGCGAGGCGAATAGCTTCGTTGAAGTCCGCCATGGCCTTGTCCAGCTCGTTTTTCTTCAGCCATACAGACCCGCGATTGTTCAGGGCTTGCACATTCCGAGGATCAACACGGACGGCCTCCGTGTTATCCGCAACCGCGCGATCTTGATCGCCGTTATTGCTCCAGAGAATCGCCCGGCCTTGATAGGCATCTGAATTATTGGGGTCTAGGCGAATCGCCTCGGCGAAATCGGCAAGTGCCTTCTCCACATTGCCTAGGTTGGACCACGCCGCACCGCGGTTGGAATATATCGACGAATACTTGGGAGCACTTCTCTCCTCTTTGGCAAGCTGCTTGTGCACTTCGACTGCCTTGTCCAAAAAAGGCAGCGCCTTTCGTGACTCACCCGCCATGTTCCACACCGCCCCACGATTGTTGTAGCCGAAGGGATACAGAGGGTCGATGCGCGAAGCTTCCTCATACTTGACCAAGGCGCTCGCAAGGTCTCCAGCCTCTTTCAGCGCGTTACCTTGGACCGTGTGCGCCACAGCGTACTGCCGCTTCGCGAGACCTTTGGCCGCAATCACGCTATCGCAGGCGGCAAGTCTGTCCGTCGTGAATCCACGCCCCGTATTGCACAGATCGAAAGACTCCTCTATCGCACCAGACGCAGACCAAGCCGGGGCTGCCAAGACGACGGCGACGAGAATCACTGAGATTCTTCGCATACTTCTCCTCGTAATAATTTGTGCGCGGACTTTACAGTCATGACCGCGATAAGACGAAAGCATCCTCCTCGCGCGCTCACTCTTTGCCAGTCCCTACAATCGCGCCCCGTGCAAGAGATTCTGAATATCGCGGCCTACAAGTTCGTGGCCATAGACGACAGCCCCGTGCTGCGCGAAGACCTGCGCGCCCGCACGCAGGCCCTGGGCCTCATGGGCACCATCCTGCTGGCGCCCGAGGGCATCAACCTGTTCCTGGCCGGTAGCGCCGACGGGGTGCGGGCCTTTCTGGCCCATTTGCGTGCCGACGCGCGCTTTGCCGACCTCGAGGCCAAGGAAAGCTGGTCCGCCGCTCAGCCCTTCCGCCGCATGCTGGTGAAGCTCAAGCGCGAGATCATCCGCATGGACCACCCGGCCATCCAGCCCGCCGCGGGCCGGGCGCCCGGCGTGGACGCCCCCACGCTCAAGCGCTGGCTCGACCAGGGCCATGACGACGAGGGCCGCGAAATCGCCCTGCTCGACACACGCAATGCCTTCGAGGTCGATCACGGCAGTTTCGAAGGCGCGATCGACTGGCGCATCGGCAAGTTCACCGAATTCCCACCCGCCCTGAAAACGCACCGCGACGAGTTCAAGGGCAAGACGGTCGTGAGCTTCTGCACCGGCGGCATCCGCTGCGAGAAGGCGGCGATCCTGATGCGCGAAGAAGGCGTGGAGCACGTGCTCCAGCTCGAAGGCGGCATCCTCAAGTATTTCGAGCAGGTCGGCGGCGCGCACTACAAGGGCGACTGCTTCGTGTTCGATGGCCGCGAGGCCCTGGCACCCAACCTGAGCGCGCGCTCGGCACGCGCCAGCGCCCGCGCCTCGGAAGACCCCGACCTCGCCATCAAGCAGTAACGGCAACAAGCCCCACGCACGACAGGCCTCCCATGCGTATCCTCCTGGTGGAAGACGAACTGGACATGGCCTCGTGGCTGATCCGCGCGCTCACGCAAAGCGGCTTCGTGGCCGACCACGCGCCCGACGCGCGCACCGCCGAAGCCTTCATGGCCGGCACCGAATACGACGCCATCGTGCTCGACCTGCGCCTGCCCGACAAGCACGGCCTGAGCGTGCTGGCCGACATGCGCAATGCCGACGACCGCACGCCAGTGCTGATCCTCACGGCGCAAGGCGCCCTGCAAGACCGCGTACGCGGCCTTAACCTGGGCGCCGACGATTTCCTCACCAAGCCTTTCGAGCTGGTCGAGCTCGAAGCCCGCCTGTCGGCCCTGGTGCGCCGCAGCCGCGGCAAACAGCACCCGCGCCTGCAGTGCGCCTCGCTCTCGTACGACAGCCAGAGCCACGCCTTCACGCTACGCGGCACGCTGCTGTCGCTCACACCGCGCGAGCAGGCCGCGCTCACCGCCTTGCTGATGCGCAGCGGCGCGCCGGTCGGCAAGTCGCAACTTTTCGCCAAGGTGTTCACCAACGACAGCACCGCCGGCCCCGACGCCATCGAGGTGGTGCTGCACCGGCTGCGGCGCAAGCTCGCGGACAGCGACGTGCGCATCGTCACCGTGCGCGGCCTGGGCTACATGCTGGAGAGCATTGCCGATGGATCCTCAGCCCCAGCCCAACCCGAACTCCCCGGCGAAGACGACTGAGCCGCAGCCCCAGCGCTTCGGCATCCGCGCGCGGCTGCTCGCGCTGCTGCTGCCTGGCATCGTCGCGCTGCTGGCGCTCGACAGCTGGAACGACTACAAGGCCCTGACCGATTCGCTCGTGGTCGCCTACGACCAGAGCCTGCTCGAACCCGTGCAGGCGCTGGCCAACGGCATCGTGGTGGCGAGCGACGGCAGCGTGCGCGTGCAGGAGCCGTTCTCGATCCAGGCAATGTTCGAGTCCACGCACCTGCGCTACAAGTACCTGCACGTCGGCGTGCAGCGCATTCCCAAGGGCGAAACGCTCGACGTGAATTCGCCCGAGACCACGCTCATGGGCGTGCCCGGCCTGCCCCGCCCGGCACAGCAACCACCCGACGGCACGCCGGTGTTCTACGACGCGGTGCACGAGCAGCACCCGGTGCGCGTGGCCGCGCTGCGGCAGACGGTGTACGACAACGTCCACCCCGGCGTGGCCTACAGCGTGCTGATCCAGGCGGCCGAGGGCACCGGCCCGCGCACCGAGGCCCAGGCCGAGTCGCTGCGCCAGGAGCTGCTGCGCGACACGCGCATGGTGCTGGTGATGGCGCTGCTGGTGTGGCTCGGCGTGGCGTGGACGCTGCGCCCGCTGGAGCGCCTGCGCAGCTCGCTGCGCGAGCGATCGCGCGACGACCTGACGCCGCTCGACGCCAGCGGCGTGCCGCAGGAGGTCGCGCCGCTGGTGGACGCGGTGAACCACCACATCGCGGGCCATCGGCGCATGGTGGCCGAGCAATCGCAGTTCCTGGCCGATGCCTCGCATCAGCTGCGCACGCCGCTGAGCATCCTGTCGATACAGGCCGGCTACGCGGTGCGCGAGACCGATCCGGCGCGCATGCGCGAGTCGCTGCATGCCATCGTCGGGCAGCTCGCGCGAACGCGCCGCCTCAGCGAACAACTGCTGGCGCTGGCCCATGCCACCACCGAAGACGAAGTCGCCCCTGCCGAGCCCACGGTGGTCGACCTCAACGCCATCGCGCGCGAGGTGGTGCTGCAATACCTGCCGCTGGCGCGCGAGAACGACCAGGACCTGGGCTGGGTCGATGCGCGCGGCGACAGCGCCGCCGAACACATCGCCACCGCAGGCGACGACGGAGAAGACACGGACGGCACCGACGAAGCCGGCGATGAAGACGACTCACCCGTGCTGCCCGTGGCGGCCAATGCCGCCGAACTGCACGAGGTGCTTGCCAACCTTGTGCACAACGCCATCAAGTACACGCCGCGCGGCGGCAACATCACCGTGACCGTGCGGCGCGAGGCCTCATATGCGCTGGCCGAGGTGTGCGACAGCGGACCGGGCATCGCACCCGAAAGGCGCGACAGCGTGTTCGAGCGCTTCCATCGCGACCCATCCGTGGCTGCCGTTGCAACACAGGGCGCGGGCCTCGGCCTCACCATTGCGCGCAGCTATGCGCGGCGCAACGGCGGCGAGATCGAACTGGGCAACGCCGACATGCCCGAGAGCCCCAACGGCGGCGGGCTGCGTGCGATCCTCAGGCTGCCGCTGCGCGCCTTCTGAGGCCCTTTTTGCAAGGGTTTCACCCGATACACCGGTACGTGATTACACGTATTTTGCGGGTCGCCGGGCCGTTTGCGCCTGCTCCGAAAGGCGATTGAAAGCCTCGATTCCTAGACTGCGCTCCTTCCAATCGAAGGAGACTCAATGCAGCACCAGCTCGGTGAAGATCCGGCCTCGCACGCGCTTCGGCCCGCTTCAAAATTCAAAAAAGATTACTACGGCGGCGCCCTGCTGATCGTCATCGGACTGGCCGCCGTCTATGCCGGCATCGGCTACCGCGTCGGCGAGCTTGCGCACATGGGGCCGGGCTTCTTCCCGGTCGCGCTCGGTGCGCTGCTGGCACTCACGGGGCTGCTGATCGCTGTCTCCGCGCGCGGTGACAAGCAAGCTGAAGGCGCGAGCGAAGAAGCCGCGTCGCACGGCCATCCGGGCGGCATGCCCGACATTCGCGGCGGCATCTGCATCATCCTGGGCATCCTCGCGTTCCTGCTGTTCGGCGAGTACGGCGGCCTGCTGCCGGCCACCTTCGCCATCGTGTTCATCTCGGCGCTCGGCGACCGAGACAACACGCTGACCGAGGCGCTGCTGCTGTCGCTGGCGATGTGCTTCATCGCGGTGGTGATCTTCTGGTGGGCGCTCAAACTGCAGCTGCCCCTGTTCCAGTGGGGAGGCTGACACCATGATCGGTCAATCGCTCCACGACCTCTGGTTCGGCTTCGGCGTGGCCTTCCAGGGCTCGAACCTGATGTGGTCCTTCTTCGGCGTGCTGGTGGGCAACCTGATCGGCGTGCTGCCGGGCATGGGCGCACTGCAGGCCATCTCGATCCTGCTGCCGCTCACCTACGTGATGCATCCGGTGCCCGCCATCCTGATGCTGGCCGGTATCTTCTACGGCTCGCAGTACGGCGGCGCCATCGGCGCCATCCTGATGAACATGCCGTCGCACCCGCCGCATGCGGTGACCTGTCTGGACGGGTACCCGATGACCAAGCAGGGCAAAGGGGGCGTCGCGTTAGGGGTGACGATGATCGCCTCGTTCTTCGCGGCGTCGGTCGGCATCATCGTGATGATCTTCGCCTCGCCCCTGCTGGTGCAGATCGCGTTCAAGTTCGGCCCGACCGAGATCTTCTCGATCATGCTGCTGGGCCTGCTCGCCGGCTCCACCATGTCGCGCGGCTCGCCGCTCAAGGGCGTGGCCATGACGCTGTTCGGCCTGCTGTGCGGCGTGGTCGGCACCGACGTGAACAGCGGCAGCTTCCGCTTCGCGTTCGGCCTGCCCGAGCTGAGCGACGGCCTCGAACTGGTGGCAATCTCGATGGGCCTGTTCGGCGTGGCCGACTTCCTGCTCAACGTGAACCGCATGAAGACCATCGGCGACACCGGCACGCTCAAGCTCAGCGACATGCGCCCGAGCAAGGAAGAGCTCAAGCGCGCCTTCCCCGCGATGATCCGCGGCACCATCGTCGGCACGGTGTTCGGCGCAATGCCCGGCACGGGCCCGACCATCACCACCTTCATTGCCTACGCGCTGGAGCGCAAGGTGTCGAAGACGCCGAACAAGTTCGGCACCGGCATGATCGAAGGCGTGGCCGGCCCCGAGGCCTCGGCCCACTCGAAGACGCAGGTCGACTTCATCCCGACGATGAGCCTGGGCATTCCGGGCGACGCGGTGATGGCGCTGATCCTGGGTGCGCTGCTGATCCAGGGCATCCAGCCCGGCCCGCAACTCATTACCGAGCACCCGGACATCTTCTGGGGCCTGATCGCTTCGTTCTGGATCGGCAACGTGATCCTCGTGATCCTGAACGTGCCGCTGATCGGCGTGTGGGTGAAGCTGCTGAAGGTTCCCTACAAGTACCTGTTCCCGGCCGCGATGTTCTTCATTGCGACGGGTGTGTACAGCACGCAGAACAGCCTGTTCCAGATCTGGGAAGTGCTGGTGTTCGGCATCGTCGGCGCCCTGCTGATGTCGCTGGAATTCTCGGTCGCACCGATCTTGCTGGGCTTCGTGCTCGGGCCGATGGTGGAAGAAAACTTCCGCCGCGCGCTGCTGCTCTCGCGCGGCGACATGTCGGTGTTCGTGACACGGCCGATCAGCGGCACCTTCATCGGGCTGTGCGTGCTGCTGCTGCTGGGCGTGGGCTACTCGGCCTGGCGCGGTCGTGGCGGTCGCAAGGGCATGGTCGAGCTTCCGAAGGCACCGCCGGGTGCATCGCCGTCGGAAACTGTGGCGATCGGCAACGAGTAACCGCAGAAACAAAAAGGGCCCGATACGTCGGGCCCTTTTTCATTGGCGCTCGAGTTTCAGCTTCAGACCGGCGTGGTGCCCGTATCGGGCTCGCGCACGCCAAAGGGCTTGCCGGGTAGCGGAATGAATTCGGTCTCGCCGGGCACGTGGCCCATGCGCTGGGCGGCCCAATCGGAGCCGGCCTCGAGGATGCGCTCGCGCCGGCTCGATACGAAGTTCCAGGTGATGTAGCGCGGGCCGTCGAGCGGCTCGCCGCCGATCACCATCAGGCGTGCGGCGGCGCTCGCCGTGAGCACCGCGCCTTGCCCGTCGGGCAGCACGGCCATGGTGTGCGCTTCGACCGGCTCGCCATTCACGCTGACATCGGCATCGACTGCGTAGATGGCCAGCTCGGATGCGAGCGCAGGCAATTCGAAGCGCCCGCCTGCAGGCAAGGCGATGTCGAGGTACACGGTCTGCGAAAGCGTCTTGACCGGCGAGCGGGCACCGAAGGCTTCGCCCACCAGCACGCGCACCGCCACGCCCTGCTCCACCAGCTCGGGAATCGCATCGGCCGGCGTGTGCTCGAAGCTGGGTTCGGTTTCTTCATGCGCCTGCGGCAGCGCGGCCCACAGCTGCAGGCCGTGGTTCACGTAGGTGTCGGCCTTGAGGCGATCGGGCTTGCGCTCGGAGTGCACGATGCCCTTGCCGGCGGTCATCCAGTTGATGGCGCCGGGAAGAATCTCCTGCACGCTGCCCAGGCTGTCGCGATGCATCATCGCGCCCTTGAAAAGATACGTGACCGTCGAGAGGCCGATGTGCGGATGCGGCCGCACGTCGTGCTCGCTGCCCGGCTGCTCGGTGGCCGGGCCGAAATGGTCGAAGAACACGAAGGGGCCGACCGAGCGGCGCTGCGCCGCGGGCAGCAGGCGCCGCACCTTGAAGCCACCGCCGAGGTCCTTGTCGTGCGGTTTGAGCAGTTGGGTCTCGGGGGCGGTGTCGGTCATCGTGTTTCTCCGTGGGTGGCGGGTGCCGGTTATTCGCGCGATCTTGCCACTGTGGCAATGCGTTCGCCGAATGCGCGGGCCGTGTCGAAGTCGCCTTTCAGCATTTCAGCCGGGCTCGCATCGGACGGCGATTGCGTCAGCAGGCCGCCGTAGCCGCCCACGTAGTTCATCGAGTCGCGCGTGGCGGCCTTGCTGTTGCTCGGCAGGATGCCCATGCTGACCCAGATGCCGCTGTGCTGCATCGCGAGCGTCCACAGATAGGTCATGGTCGTGACCTTGTCGCCGTTCATGGTGGCGCTGTTGGTGAAGCCGGCGAAGAGCTTGTCCTTCCAGCCCTGCGTGTACCAGACCTTCGACGACGCATCGGCGAACTTCTTGAACTGCCAGCTCACGCCGCCCATGTAGGTCGGCGAGCCGAAGACGATGGCGTCGGCCGCGGCCAGCAGCTCCCAGCCGCCTTCGGGCAGGTTGCCGTCCGCGTCGATGGCGAGCAGTTGGGCGCCCGCGCCGTCCGCCACGGTTTGCGCCACGCGCTGGGTGTGGCCGTAGCCGGAATGGAAGACGACGACGATGTTTGCCATGTTTGGGTGCTCCTGAGTGGGTGAGGTGTTGCGATCAGCGCTTGTCGATGCTGAAGCGGCCGGCACCGAAGCCTGCGAGGGCAAGCAGGCCGCCTGCAATGGCGATGTTCTTGTTGAAGTTGATCTGCTGCATCATTTTCATGGCGTCGGGTGCGGACCAGTACTTGTGGAAGAACAGCGCGGTCGCCACGGTGAAGATTGCCATCACGATCGCGGTCCAGCGCGTCTTGAAACCCAGCAGCAGCGCGATGCCGAGACCCAGCTCGACGATGATCGCAATGGCCGCACCCACTTCGGGCAGCGGCAGGCCGACGGACGTGATGTAGCCAACGGTGCCGCCGAAGCCCATGAGCTTGCCGATGCCGGCGGGAATGAACAGGTAGGCGATCAGGATGCGGCCGATCAGGGCCAGCGTGTCTTGTGCCGAATTGGGTGCAGTGGTTGTAGTTGCCATGATTGAAAAACTCCTCGGTTGTTGAAATTGAAAAGGGAAAAGGGACAAGAAAAGCCGGGCGGCAAGCGCCCGGCAAGGGAGATCAGGCGGCCAGGTCGAACACCAGCACTTCGGCGTCCTTGCCGGCGCCCAGCGTCAGTTGCGATTCGCCTTCCAGCATCGCGGCGTCACCGCCCACGAGCTTCTGGCCGTTCACTTCGAGCTCACCGCGCACCAGGTGCACGTAGCTCTTGCGCTTCGGGTCGAGAGCCAGGCTGGCTTTTTCTTCGCCATCGAGCAGGCCGGCAAACAGGCGCGCATCGGCATGCACCGTCACCGAGCCATCGGTGCCGTCGGGCGAGGCCACGAGGCGCAGCTTGCCGCGCTTCTCGGCGTCGCTGAACTTCTTCTGCTCGTAGCCGGGCTCGATGCCGCGCACGTTCGGCTGGATCCAGATCTGCAGGAAGTGCGTGGTCTCGTCGGCCTTGTGGTTGAACTCGCTGTGCATCACGCCGCGGCCCGCGCTCATGCGCTGCACGTCGCCGGGCGGAATGCTTTCCACGTTGCCCATGCTGTCCTTGTGCGCCAGCTCGCCCGAAAGCACGTAGCTGATGATCTCCATGTCCTTGTGGCCGTGGGTGCCGAAACCGGCGCCCGCCGCCACGCGGTCTTCGTTGATCACCCGCAGGTTGCCGAAGCCCATGTGCTCCGGGTCGTAATAGTTGGCGAAAGAAAAGCTGTGGAACGAGCGCAGCCAGCCATGGTCGGCATAACCGCGTTCCTGTGATTTACGGACTTGCAACATCGTCGAACTCCTTCGGCCCTGCCCTGTGGGGGTGTGCGGGCCTTTTTCGTATGCCGCGCCGGATGCGCAGCGGATGTAAAGAACTTTAGGTCCGCACCCCATTCGGAAAGACGCCGCAGTTTGATGGCACCATTCAAATAATTTGATCAATGGAGCCGCCATGCCCAGCCCCCGTGACGTGCTGACCCCCGACGCCCTCTCCATGCTCCAGACCGTGGCCAGCACCGGCAGCTTTGCCGCCGCCGCCCGCGCCCTCGACCTGGTGCCCAGCGCGCTGAGCTACCGGGTGCGCCAGATCGAGGACGCGCTCGACGTGCTGCTGTTCGACCGCAGCGCCCGCCAGGCGCGGCTGACCGAGGCCGGTGCCGAGCTGCTGCGCGAGGCCGACCGGCTGCTCAACGAGATCGACGCAGTGGCCAACCGCGTAAAGCGTGTGGCCACCGGCTGGGAGCCGATGCTGACCATCGCGGTCGACAGCGTGATCGCGCGCGACCCGCTGCTCGACCTCGCCACTGCCTTCTTCGCGCTGGAGCCGCCCACGCGGCTCAAGCTGCGCGACGAGACGCTGCTGGGCACCATCGAGGCGCTGACCAGCGGCGAGGCCGACCTGGCCATCGGCGCGGTGCTCGATGCCGCGAGCCTGGCACTCACCGCCACGGGCATCCGTACCCGGCCGATCGGCGAGTTGCGCTTCGTCTATGTGGTGGCGCCGCACCATCCGCTGGCGCGCCTGGCCCAGCCGCTGAGCGACGCGGTGATGCGGCAACACCGCGCGGTGGCCGCGGCCGATTCGGCGCGGCACGGACCGAGCATGACGGTGAACCTCATGGGCGGGCAGGACGTGCTCACCGTGCCGAGCATGCAGGCCAAGATCGCGGCGCAATTGCACGGACTGGGTGGCGGCTTCCTGCCTGAGCCGATGGCGCGGCCGTACATCGAGGCCGGGCATCTGGTCGAGCTGAAGACCGAGCGCATGCCGCCAATGGGAACGATGCATTGCGCATGGCGCGTGCGCAGCGCGGGCAAGCCGGGACGGGCGCTCGAATGGTGGCTGGCGCAGTTCGAGCATGAAGGCACGCGGCGTGCGCTGCTCGAGCGGCATCGGGGTCGATGAGGGGTTGACGAGTATTGCCGAGGATTCGCGCAGCGCCGCTAAGGGTGTGTCCTCAGGCGAAGCGGCTCTCGGACCGATGTAGAGTGCAGACACATCCAACCGCATTCCATCCAGAAGAAAAGAGTTCGTCATGAGCACTCGCGCAACTGCAAAGAAGCCGGCCAAGGCCGCCGACCGTCACCGAACCCCAGCCACCCCGCGCGCGCCGCGCAATTTCGCCGTCATCGGCGCCGGCATCGCCGGGGTGGCTTGTGCACGAACGCTGGTGCAGGCCGGCCACAAGGTCACGCTGTTCGAACGCGAGGCCACAGCCGGCGGGCGCATGGCGAGCATCGACACCGCCTTCGGCCGCTTCGACAGCGGCGCGCAGTACTTCACCGTGCGCGACCCGCGCTTTGCGCTGGCGCTCGAAAGCACGCCCGGCCTGTGCAAGCGCTGGAGCGCCAACCTCGTGCGCGTGCTCGACGCCCATGGCCGCGTGGCCGAGGCGGCCTTGCCCTCGCTCGAGCCCCACTGGGTGGCGCAGCCCGGCATGGACGCGCTGGCCGCCCACTGGGCCAAGCCGCTGGGCGACAGCCTCATTACCGGCACGCAGGTCACGCAGATCGAGCCCGATGCGCTCGATGCGAAGCGCTGGCAACTGCGCACCGCGGGCGCCGACGATTCGCAACACGTGTATTCCGGCTTCGACGCCGTGCTGCTCGCCGTGCCGCCCGCACGCACCCGCGCGCTGCTGGGCGACGGCAAGCTCTCGGCCACGCTCAGCCGCAAGATCGAACCCGTGCGCATCGCCCCCTGCTGGACGCTGATGGTCGCCTACCCCCAGGCCAACCAGCCCACCATGTCGCACCTTGGCCCGCAATGGAATGCGGCGCGCAGCACCCACCACCGCGTGGCGTGGCTGGCGCGCGAATCGTCCAAGCCCGGCCGCGAGCCCATCGAGCGCTGGACGCTGCAGGCCAGCGCCACGTGGTCGCAAGAGCACCTGCGCGACACGCCCGCGCGCGTCGAAGCCAAGCTGCTGCGCGCCTTCGCCGAGATCACCGGCATCCATGCCACGCCCGCGCACGCCCAGGCCCTGTGCTGGAACGAAGCGCAGACGCAGGTGCCCGTGGGCACGACGCACCTCTGGGACAGCAAGGCCCGCATCGGCGTGGCCGGCGACTGGTGCACCGGCCACCGCGTCGAAGACGCTTTCCTCTCGGGCCTGTCGCTCGCGCTCGACGTCATCTGATCGGGAGATGAGGGAGACCGGCCGCTTCGCGCCCTCACCCACCGGCCCGCTGCATGCGGGCTCGCTGGTGGCCGCGCTCGCGAGCTGGCTCGACGTGCGCGCCCGCGGTCCGCAGGCGCGCTGGCTGATCCGCATCGAAGACGCCGACACCGAGCGCTGCCTGCCCGGCATGGGCGAGCACATCCTCCAGCAACTGGCCGACTGCGGCCTGCTGCCCGACGAAGCTCCGGTGTGGCAGACGCAGCGCACCGCGCGCTACGAAGCCGCCCTGGCGCGGCTGCAGGCGCGCGGCCTCGCCTACCCCTGCGGCTGCTCCCGCAAGGACATCAACGAAGCCCTCGCGCGACTCGGCCAGCGGCACGAGCGCCACGGCGAGCGCGTCTACCCCGGCACCTGCCGCGATGGGCTGCACGGCAAGTCCGCGCGAGCCTGGCGCTTCGCCACCGAAAAATTCGAGGCCGACCGGCCACCCACGCCGGGCGTGCCCTGGGATGAAACGGCCGATTCCGGCACGGGCAGCGAACTCTGCTGGACCGACCGCCGCCTCGGCCGCCAGTGCCAGAACGTGAGCCGTGAGGTCGGCGATTTCGTGCTGCGCCGCGCCGACGGCCCCTGGGCCTACCAGCTCGCCGTGGTGGTCGACGATGCCGAACAGGGCGTGACCGACGTGGTCCGCGGCGAAGACCTCGCCGACAACACCGCCCGCCAGATCCTGCTGCAGCGTGCGCTGGGCTTTTCCACGCCCAGCTACCTGCACACACCGCTGGTGCGCGGCGCGGACGGCGACAAGCTGTCGAAGCAGAACGGCGCAACATCCATAGACACAGGCTCCCCCGCCGCCGCGCTGGCCGCGCTCGACAGCGCCGCGCGCGTGCTCGGATTGCGGCGCACCACGGGCGCCAACTGCGCGGACGCCCTGGCCGGTTGGGTGCCCGAATGGCGCGCTCTCTACAATTCGCGGCCTCCATGAACTTTCCCGACACCGTGCCCAACGACATCCCGCGCAGCGAAGATGCGCCCACTCCAGACGCCAGCGACGAAGAAGAAGCGGCCAAGCCACACCCGCTGCACCGCCGCCTCAAGAGCTTCGTCAAGCGCGCCGGCCGCACCACCGAAGGCCAGGCACGCGCCTTCTCCGAACTGGGCCCGCTGTTTCTCGTGCCCTACAAGCCCGAACCGCTCGACCTGACTGCGGCCTTCGGCGGCCGCGCCGGCCCGAGCGTGCTGGAAATCGGCTTCGGCATGGGCGAGGCCACGGCGCACATCGCGACCGTGCTGCCCGAAACCAATTTCTTCTGCTGCGAAGTGCACGAACCCGGCGTGGGCGCGCTGCTCAAGCGCATCGGCGAGCAGTCGCTGTCGAACATCCGCATCTGCGCGCACGACGCGGTCGACGTGCTCGACCACATGCTGCAGCCCGGCACGCTGGCCGGCGTGCATGTGTTCTTTCCCGACCCGTGGCACAAGAAGCGCCACAACAAGCGCCGCCTGATCCAGCCCGAGTTCGTGACCAAGCTCGCGCAGCACCTGCGCCCCGGCGGTTACATCCACTGCGCCACCGACTGGCAGCCCTACGCCGAGCAGATGCTCGAAGTGCTTGCGGCCGAGCCGCTGCTGCGCAACACCGCCGAGGGCTACGCGCCCAAGCCCGAATACCGCCCCCTCACCAAGTTCGAGAACCGCGGCATCAAGCTGGGGCATGGGGTGTGGGACCTGGTGTTCGAACGCGCGGCCTGAGCGGCCTCGGCCCTTCCCGGGCCCTCTCATCAGGGAATTCCGCCCCGGCACCCGACTTCCCCCCTGGCCCCGTTATTGCTACACTTTTTTACTAATGTGAAAGAAGGTGTCCAATGAACCCATCTCGCAGGGAATGGTTGAGCAAGGCGGCGTGGGGCGCACTGGCGCTGGGAAGCGGCATCGCCCGACCGGTCATGGCCCAGTCCACGCGCGCGGCGGGCGGCACACCGCGTGTCGTGCTGCTCGGGCAATCGGTGCCTCTCACCGGCAGTGCCTACGAAATAGGCACCGCCTTCGCCGCCGGCAGCCGCCTCGCGGTGAGCGACTTCAACGACAAGAACGCCGCCACCGGCCTGCAGCTGAAGCTGCTTCAGCTCGACGACGGCTACGACGCGGCCCGCGCCGCCGCCAACGCGCGCACCCTGCTCACCACCAACAAGGCCGACATGCTCTTCGGCTTCGTCGGCACGGCCAGCAGCGAGGCCGGCGCGAACGTCGCCACGCAGCAGGGCAGCCTGCTGTTCGCGCCCTTCGCGGCCTCCGACACGCTGCGCGGCGCCGAACACCCCAACGTGTTCCATGTGCGGCCCGGCATGATCGACGAGGCCCTGAAGATCGTGAAGCAGTGCGCCACCGTGGGGCAGACCCGCATCGCGCTGGTGGGCGACGACGACGCCATGGGCCGCGCCGGCTTGGCGGCCGTCGAGCAGGCCATCACCGAGCTCAGGCTCACGCCGCTGGTCGCGAGCGCGCTGGTGCCACCCACCGGCAACAAGCTCGATGCAGCCCTGAAGACGGTGCAGCAGCAATCGCCCCAGGCCATCGTGCTGGTGTCGCTCTCAGGCACCACGGCCAACGCCATCCGCGCGCTGCGCAAGAGCGGTTACTCGGGCAGCTTCATGGCTTTTTCCATCGTCGGCATCGACCCGCTCTACGCCACGCTGGGCAAGGACATCGGCGGCATCGTGATCTCGCAGGTGGTGCCGTCGCCGCGGCCCTCGGCCATTCCTATCGTCAAGGAATACCTCGCGGCCGTGGATAACTCCGACCAGACTGCGTCATACGAAGGCCTCGAGGGCTTCATCGCCGCCAAGGCAGCCGGCGAAGCAGTGCGCCGCGCCGGCCGCGGCTTCAACACCGCGAGCCTGCAGCGCGTGATGTCAGGCATGACCGACTACGACGTGGGCGGCTTCCGCATCAACCTGCGCCCGGGCCTGCGCGACAGCGTGCGCAACATCGACCTGATCAGCATCTCCGCTGACGGCCGGGTCTTGCGCTGACGGCAGCAGGCGGGCCTAGCCCGTGCTCACCAGCTTCTGCAGCGCGTCGAGGGACAACAGCTCGATGCGCCCGTAGCCCAGCGAGACGACGCCCTCGCCCGCCAGCGCATTGAGTTCCTTCGACAGCGTCTGGCGCGTCACGCCGAGCATCATTGCCAGCGCTTCCTGCGGCAGTTGCAGTTCGTGCCGCAGGTGCACCGACTGCGTGGCATCGCCGCGCGCCAGCACCAGCAGCCGGTGCGCCACGCGGGCGCGCAGGCTGCGCAGCGTGGCGTCTTCGGTCAGCCCGTAGAGCATGCGCACGCGCGCCGCGAGCATCGCGGCGATGGCGTTGGAAAAGACCACGTCGCGCATCAGCTGCACGAAGGCCTCGGGCGGCACCATCAGCAGGTCGAGCGCCTCCAGCGCGGTGGCGTCGTGCGTGCGCGGCGAGCCGTCGATCAGCGTGATTTCGCCGAACCAGTTGCCGGGCTCCAGCACCGCGAGGATGGCCTCGCGCCCGTCCTGGCGCAACGATGAAATCTTGATGGTGCCCGCCACCAGCCCGTAGAAGCCGCCGCCCGCCGCGTGAATGGGATCGCCCTGGCGGAACACCATTGCGCCGCGCCGCACGTGGTGGAGTTCGGCCGCGCCCAGCAGCGCCTCGCGCTGGGCGCGCGGCATGCTCATGAACCACGGATTGCCCTCCAGCGCGGCGCGGTGCGCAGCGGAAAGACGCGGTCTAGGGGAGGCAGCCATGGGCATGAACCGCTGCGAGGCGGGGGTTTACCAGAACCCCACATTGTCAAATTCTTGACAGTTCAAGGTCAAGCGCAGGCATACAGTGGCCGGCACCCCACAAGAACGGAGACCCCAGCGATGAACGCACGCGCAAGTTTCAAGAGCATGCAGGAAAGCACGCGCGAAGACTGGCAACTGATCGGCGGCGAATTCATGCAGTTCACGACCGGCCTGCCGGCGCGCGTGATCAAGCACCTGCAGATTCTCGAAGGCGACTACGGCGGCTTTCCGGTCGACCGCTACACCCACTCGCTGCAGACCGCCACCCGCGCCCTGCGCGACGGCCGCGACGAGGAGTACGTCGTGTGCGCGCTGCTGCACGACATCGGCGACACGCTGGGCAGCTTCAACCACCCCGACATCGCCGCCGCCATCCTCAAGCCCTTTGTGAGCGAAGCCAACCACTGGATGGTGCAGAACCACGGCATCTTCCAGGGCCACTACTTCTTTCACCACATCGGCCTGGACCGCGACATGCGTGACAACTTCAAGGACCACCCGCACTACGAGCGCACGGCCGAGTTCTGCGCGCTCTACGACAACCCCGCCTTCGACCCCAAGGCCGAGACGCTGCCCATCAGCGAGTTCGAGCCCATGCTGCGCCGCGTGATGGCGCAGCCGAAGCAGAGCATCTACAAGGCCGCGCTGACCGAACCCGCGGCCGCCTGACATCGACAAGAGGAAACCATGAACGCCTTCTCCCAACCCGAAATCCAGAAGCTCGTCTCCGCCGAGGAGTGGCAGCTTCGCGTCGACCTCGCCGCCTGCTACCGCCTGGTGGCGCTCTACGGCTGGAGCGACCTCGTGTTCACGCACATCAGCGCGCGCATTCCCGGCCCCGAGCACCACTTCCTGATCAACCCCTACGGCCTGATGTTCGACGAGATCACCGCGTCGAGCCTGGTCAAGGTCGACCAGCAGTGCAACAAGATCATCGACTCGCCCTACCCCGTGAACCCGGCGGGCTTCGTCATTCACAGCGCGGTGCATGCCGCGCGCGAAGACATCCAGTGCGTGCTGCACACCCACACCAAGGCCGGCATCGCCGTCAGCGCGCAGAAGAACGGCGTGCTGCCCATCAGCCAGCAATCGACCTTCGTGCTGGCCTCGCTGGCCTATCACGACTACGAAGGCGTAGCCTTCCGCGACGACGAAAAGCCGCGCCTGCAGGCCGACATGGGCAGCGCCAACTTCCTCATGCTGCGCAACCACGGCCTGCTGACCTGCGGCAAGACCATTGCCGACGCCTTTCTTTCGATGTACACCTTCGAGAACACCTGCCAGATCCAGATTGCGGCGCAATCGGGCGGCAGCGAACTCACGCAAGTCAACCCGAAGATCGTCGAGGGCGTAGGCCAGGCGATGAAGGTGCAGACAGGCGGGCTGGGCGGCCAGTTCGTCTGGCCTTCGCTGATCCGCAAGCTCGACCGCATCGACGACAGCTACAAACAATAAGACAGCGTCGACCCCGGTTTCCACGGCTGCCAGCGCCTGCACGACAGGTGCTGGCGGCTATTTTTTTACGCATCAAAACTACAAGAACCATCGAGGAGACAAATCCATGGACGCCACCGTCATCGTTACCCGCTTCCTGTTCGGCGCGCTCGCGCTCGTGATGTTCGGGCTCGGGCTTTCGCTTTCGCTCGCCGACTTCAGGCGCCTCTTCAAGCACCCGAAGGCCGTGACCATCGCGCTCGTGCTGCAGGTCATCGGCCTGCCGCTGGCTTGCTACGCGATCATCGTGGGCTTCGGGCTGTCGCCCGTGTTCGCGGTCGGGCTGATGCTGCTCGCGGCCTCGCCCGGCGGCATCTCGGCCAACCTGTTCTCGCACCTGTTCGGCGGCAACGTGGCGATGAACATCTCGCTGACGGCCGTGAACACGCTGCTGTCCATCGTCACGCTGCCGCTGATCGCGAACTGGGCCATCGGCCATTTCGCGCAGGGCGGCCAGGTGGTGCCGCTGCAGACACGCAAGCTGGTGGAGGTGATCGCCATCGTGCTGGTGCCGGTGGCCATCGGCATGTTCGTGGCCTCGCGCAGCCCCGGCTTCGCTGCGCGCATGGAAAAGCCGACCAAGATCTTCAGCGGCGTGGTGCTCGCGGTGGTGACGGTGCTCGCCATCGCCAACGAGTGGAAGACCATGGCCGCCACCTTCGCCGAGATCGGCGTGCCGGTGCTGCTGTTCAATCTCGTGAGCCTGCTCGCGGGCTACTACCTGAGCCGCGCCGCGGGCCTCGACAAGCCGCTGGCCACCGCCATCAGCTACGAGATCGGCATCCACAACTCCACGCTCGCGATCTTCATCGCGGTGAGCGTGCTCGGCAGCTTCCAGCTCGCGCTGCCGGCGGCCATCTACTCGGTGGTGATGTACATCACCGCGCCGCTGTTCGGCTGGCTGCTGTTGCGCCGGCCCGCACCGGCCGCCGTGCCTGCGCGATGATCGGGCGATGGAACTCCGGCAACTGCGCTACTTCGTCAAGGTCTGCGAGCTTCGCAGCATGGGCCGCGCGGCGGTCGAGCTGGGCGTCGTTACCTCGGCGCTGAGCCAGCAGATCAGCCGGCTCGAAAGCGAGTTGTCCACCCGGCTGCTGCAGCGCAGCTCGACCGGCGTTGCGCCCACCGATGCGGGCGTGGCCTTTCTCCACCAGGCCCAGCTCACGCTGCGCCATGCCGACGACGCGGTGCGCGCCGCGCAGCAGGCGCGGCTCTCGGGCCACGTGAGCGTGGGCCTGGCACCCACCACCGCCACGGTGCTCGGCGTGCCGCTGATGCGCGCCATGCGCGAGCGCTACCCCGAAGTGCGGCTGCACATGGTCGAAGCGCTGTCCGGCCACCTCACGACCATGCTGCAGGCGCGGCAGCTCGACCTGGCCGTGCTGTTCCAGACCGACACGCCGCGCCGCTGGAGCGTGACCCCGCTGCTGGCCGAGAAGCTCTTCGTCATTGCATCCCCCACGCTGCCGCAGCGCCCCACCGGCGCCCGCGTGCGCCTGTCGCAGCTGGCCGAACTGCCGCTGATACTGCCCAGCGGCAGCCACGGCCTGCGCGCCACGCTGATGGCGGCCTTCGCCCGGGCACGCATTGCACCGCGCATCGTGGCCGAGGTCGACGGCCTCGCGCTGCTGATGGATGCGGTGCGCGCGGGACACGGCGCCACCATCCAACCCGGCGCCGCTACCGCACGGCACGACCGCGACGACTTGCAGCTCACGCAGATCGCCGACGCGCACGTGGGCCGCCGCAACCTGCTTGTGAGCCTGTCGGACGACGAGCTCTCTCCCGCCGCGCTGGCGACCCGCGTGGTGATGGCCGACACGGCGCGCGCCCTGGTGCGCGATGGCAGTTGGACAGGAGCAAGTCTTCTCGAAAACTGAACACCCGTTGCCCGGATCGGCCTTTCGCCTGAAGGCCGGCGTGCCTAGAGTCTCCCGTATTCCAAGGAGACCCACGAGTGATCGATGTTCTGGTTGTCGGTGGCGGCAATGCCGCGCTGTGCGCCGCCCTGATGGCACGCGAGGCCGGCGCCTCGGTGCTGCTGCTCGAAGCCTCGCCCAAGGCATGGCGCGGCGGCAATTCGCAGCACACACGCAACCTGCGCTGCATGCACCACGCCCCGCAGGACGTGCTGATCGAGGCCTACCCTGAAGAAGAATACTGGCAAGACCTGCTGAAGGTGACCGGCGGCCTCACCGACGAACACCTGGCGCGCCTGGTGATTCGCGCCTCGTCGAATTGCCGCGACTGGATGCGCAGCCACGGCGTGCACTTTCAGCCGCCGCTGTCGGGCGCGCTGCACGTGGCGCGCACCAACGCCTTCTTCATGGGTGGCGGCAAGGCGTTGGTGAACGCCTATTTCCGCAGCGCCGAACGGCTGGGCGTGCAGATCCGCTACGACACGCCCGTGGCCTCGGTCGAGCTCGACGGCGACCGCTTCGTGGCCGCGCGCACCGAGGCCGGCGAGCGCATCGAAGCGAAAAGCTGCGTGCTGGCCGCAGGCGGCTTCGAGTCGAACCGCGAATGGCTGCGCGAAGCCTGGGGCCAGAACGAGCGCGGCGAATGGCCGGCCGACAACTTCCTGATCCGCGGTACGCGCTTCAACCAGGGCGTGCTGCTGAAGCACATGATCGCGGCGGGCGCAGACAGCATCGGCGATCCGTCACAGGGCCACATGGTGGCCATCGACGCGCGCGCGCCGCTGTACGACGGCGGCATCTGCACACGCATCGACTGCGTGTCGCTCGGCGTGGTCGTCAACCGCGAGGCGAATCGCTTCTACGACGAGGGCGAAGATTTCTGGCCCAAGCGATACGCCATCTGGGGCCGGCTCGTCGCGCAGCAGCCGGGGCAGATTGCCTGGTCGGTCATCGACCAGAAAGCGGTCGGGCGCTTCATGCCGCCGGTGTTCCCCGGCACGCAGGCGAACACGCTCGGCGAACTGGCACGCAAGATCGGCCTCGACGAAGCCACCTTCGTGCGCACGGTGGAGGACTACAACGCCGCCTGCCGCGTCGGCCGCTTCGACCACACTGCCCTCGACGACTGCCACACCGAGGGCCTCGCGCCAGCCAAGACGCACTGGGCGCGCCCCATCGACACAGCGCCCTTTTACGCCTACCCCGTGCGCCCCGGCATCACCTTCACCTACCTCGGCCTGAAGGTTGACGAAACAGCAGCCGTGCGCTTCGGCGGCCGGGCCAGCCCCAACCTGTTCGTTGCCGGCGAAATGATGGCCGGCAACGTGCTCGGCAAAGGCTACACGGCGGGCGTCGGCATGAGCATCGGCACGGCCTTCGGGCGCATTGCCGGCACGCAGGCCGCGAACGCGGCAAAGAACCTTTCG
Organism: Variovorax sp. GW821-FHT09D05; assembly: GCF_059416325.1. NCBI lineage: Bacteria > Pseudomonadati > Pseudomonadota > Betaproteobacteria > Burkholderiales > Comamonadaceae > Variovorax > Variovorax sp. GW821-FHT09D05. The sequence continues at coordinate 497,261 of NZ_JBWKOZ010000003.1, forward strand.
AAGAAATCCCCGGAGACCGCCCTTGCAGCAGCTCACTGATCTCGTCGCACGCGCCCGTGCGGATGCCGACGGCATCGGTGGCGGTGCCACGTCGCGCGTGATCCCGATACAGCCCGCCCTTCCGTTGACAGCGAGCGAAGGCGAAGTCGCCCGCATCCTGCAGATCTGCAACGCCTGCCGCTACTGCGAAGGCTTCTGCGCCGTGTTCCCGGCCATGACGCGCCGGCTCGAATTCGGCAAGGCCGACACGCACTACCTCGCCAACCTGTGCCACAACTGCGGCGCCTGCCTGCACGCCTGCCAGTACGCGCCGCCGCACGAGTTCGCGGTGAACGTGCCGCAGGCGATGGCGCAGGTGCGCATGCAGACGTATCACGACTACGCCTGGCCGCCTGCAATGGGTGCGCTCTACCAGCGCGCGGGCCTCACGGTTGCGCTCGCTCTGGCCGGTGGGCTCGCGCTCTTCCTGGTGCTGGCAGTGGCGATGTCGGGCTCGCTGCTGCATGAGCCGCTCGCGGGCAATTTCTACGCGATCTTTCCGCACAACTTTCTCGCGCTGGTGTTCGGCGCGGTGTTTCTCTTCGTGATGTTCGCGCTGGCCATGGGCGTGCGGCGCTTCTGGCGCGAGGTATCGCCGTCGCGCGACAACGTGCCTGCCGAAGTGACCGGCGTACGCAACGCAGCCAGCGCCGAGGCCGCGCAAGACGCACTGCGCCTGAAGTACCTGGGCGGCGGCCACGGCGAAGGCTGCAACAACGAAGACGACCGCTTCACCCTGTGGCGCCGGCGCTTCCACCACTTCACCTTCTACGGCTTCATGCTGTGCTTCGCGTCGACCTGCGTGGCCACGCTGTACCACTACCTGCTCGGCCTGCATGCGCCCTATGCGCTCACCAGCCTGCCCGTGCTGCTGGGCACCGCGGGCGGCATCGGCCTGGTGGTGGGCCCGGTCGGACTGCTGTGCCTCAACTTGCGGCGCGACCCGGCGCACGGCGACGTGGCGCAGCGCCCCATGGACCGCGGCTTCATCGCCCTGCTGCTGCTCACCAGCCTCACCGGCCTTGCGCTGCTGGCGTGGCGCGACACGCCCTTCATGGCATTGCTGCTGGCGGTGCACCTGGGCGTGGTGATGGCGCTCTTTCTCACCCTGCCCTACGGCAAGTTCGCGCACGGCATCTTCCGCTCGGCCGCCTTGCTGAAGTTCGCCATCGAGAAGCGCCTGCCCAACCGCCTGCAGCTTGGCGCCGACTGAATGAACCCCATGCATCCGAAGGAAACCCCATGACACAACCCGGCGTACTCCAGATTCCCTCCATGAAGGGCCGATGCTCCGATGCCGAATGGCAGGCCCGCATCGACCTCGCAGCCTGCTACCGGCTGGTGGACCTCTATGGCATGTCCGACATGATGGCCAACCACATCTCGTCGCACGTGCCGGGCGAGAAAGGCGCCTTCCTCATCAACCCCTACGGAATGATGTACGAGGAGATCACCGCCTCCAGCCTCATCAAGGTCGACCAGGACGGCAACATCCTCTCGAAGCCCGACTTCGGCGAGCTGGACTACGGCATCAACAAGGCCGGCTACGTGATCCACAGCGCCGTGCACGCCGCGCGGCCCGACGTGGCCTGCGTGATCCACACGCACAGCTGGGCGTCGATGGCGGTTTCGTCGCTCGAATGCGGCCTGCTGCCGCTCACTCAGACCGCCATGCGATTCCTGAAGATCGGCTACCACGACTACCAAGGCGTGGTGCTGAACACCGAGGAGCAGGCCTCGCTGCTGGCCGACCTGGGCGACCGCGAGGCCGTGATCTTCCGCAACCACGGCGCGCTGGTGGTGGGCCGCAGCGTGGGCGAAGCCTTCAACTGGATGCACCGGCTCGAGCTGGCCTGCCGCGCGCAGATCGGTGCGATGTCTTGCAACACGCTGCTGCGGGCCGTGCCGCAGCAGGTGCTGGAAGAAACCTGGAACAACTACCAGCCCGGCACGCGCCGACCCTACGGCCTCATGGAATGGCCTGCGCTGCTGCGCAAGCTCGACCGGATGGACCCGGGCTTTCGCGACTGAACACCAGACCGACTACCCACGAGAACACAACAATGACACGAGACAAGCCTTCTTCCCGCTTCTTGCAAAAGCTCTTCTGCGCCACGGCACTGCTGGCCGCCGGCCTCAACGCCACTGCACAGACGACCTACCCGAGCAAGCCCGTGCGCGTGGTCGTCGCCTTCACAGCCGGCGGCACCACCGACATCCTCGCGCGCGCCGTCACGCAGCACATGTCGGAAAGGCTCAAGCAGTCCTTCATCATCGACAACAAGCCCGGTGGCGGCGGCAACATCGGCACCGAGTTCGTGGTGCGCGCACCGGCCGACGGCTACACGCTGATCGTCAATTCGGTCGGCCCGATGGCCGTCAATCAGACGCTCTACAAGAACCTGCCCTACGACCCGCTCACCGACCTTGTGCCGGTGGTGCAGATCGCCGACGTGCCCAACGTGCTGGTGGTCAACCCCGAGGTGCCCGCGAAGACGCTGGAGGAATTCATCGCCTACGCCAAGGCCAACCCCAACAAGCTGAACTACGGCTCCACCGGCGTCGGCACCTCGTCGCACCTGTCGAGCTACATGCTCAGCAAGCGCATCGGGGCCGAGACGCTGCACGTGCCCTACAAGGGCGCTAACGCGCTCAACGACCTGCTCGCGGGCCGCGTGCAGTTCATGTTCGCCACCATTCCATCGGTCATCGCGCACATCAAGGCGGGCAAGCTCAGGGCCATTGCGGTGAGCAGCCAGAAGCGCTCGCGCTCGCTGCCCGACGTGCCGACCGTGGCCGAGAAGGGCTTCCCCGATTTCTCCGCCGGCTCGTGGTTCGGCTTCTTCGCGCCCAAGGGCACGCCAGCCCCGGTGATCGCGCTGCTCAACAAGTCGGTGAACGAGGCGCTGCCCTCGCTCGAGGCGCAGATGATCCGCGAGGGCGCCGACCCGGTGGGCGGCACGCCCGAGCAGTTCGGCAAGTTCACGCGCCAGGAGTACGAGAAGTGGAAGGCGATCGTGCGCGAATCGGGTGCGACGGCCGAATGAGCTCGCCGCTGCGCATCCTGATGACGCCGCAAGCCGCGGCGCAGACAGCGCCCGGCCTGCCCGCGGCGCTCGGCGACCGCACCCACGTGGTGGTGAACCCGGGCGACGACGCCGACGTGGCTTTTGTCTCGCGCGACGTCACCGGCCTGTCGACCAAGCACGAGGTGCTGCCGCACACGCAGGCCTTTCACGACGCAATGCGCCACGCGCCCTCGCTGCGTTGGGTGCACGCGCATTCCGCGGGCGCCGACCGGCCGGTGTACGGCGAGCTGCGGGCGCGCGGCGTGGAGGTCACGACCTCGTCGGGCGCCAACGCCGGCGTGGTCGTGCAGACCGCGCTGGCAGGCGTGCTGATGCTGGCACGGCAGTTTCCACAGCTGCTGGCCGCGCAACGCGCACGCACTTGGTCGCCGCTCATGGGCAGTGGCCTGCCGCGCGATCTCGCGGGGCAGACGGCAGTGGTCGTCGGCTGGGGGCCGATCGGGCAAGGCCTCGGTGCGCTGCTCGCGGCACTCGGGCTTCGTGTCGTGTCCGTGCGCGGGAGCGAGGCCTCGGCCGCCGTGCCGGCCCACGAGAGCGTGAGCTACGAACAGCTGCACACAGTGCTGCCGAAGGCGGACTGGCTGCTGCTGGCCTGCCCGCTGAGCGATCGCACGCGCGGCCTCATCGATGCGGCGGCGCTGGCGCACATGCCCGCCGGTGCGCGGCTCGTGAACGTCTCTCGCGGCGAAGTGATCGACGAGCCGGCGCTCATCGATGCATTGCGCAGCGGCGCGCTGGCCGGTGCGTATCTCGACGTGTTCGCGCACGAGCCCCTGCCGGCCGACTCGCCGCTGTGGAGCCTGCCGAACGTGATCGTCACGCCCCACAGCGCCGGCCATTCGGACGGCAATGAGGCCCGCGTGGCCGCGATCTTTCTCGACAACCTGCAGCGCTGGGTACGCAACCAGCCGCTGCTGAACCGCGTGGCGTGAATCGCGCGCTTTTTTCAATAACCAATAACAACGACCCCACGACATCCAGACCATGAAATCCTCCTTCCCACGCCCCTCGACTTTTCTGCGCACCTGCATGGCCGCCCTGCTGCTGGCCACCGCCGCGGCGTCGTCCAGCGCGGCCGACTGGCCCGCCAAGCCCATCACCCTCGTCGTGCCCTTCGTGGCGGGCGGCACCACCGACATCGTCGCGCGCACCGTGGGCCAGAAGCTGTCGGAAACGCTCAAGCAGCCGGTCATCATCGACAACCGCGGTGGCGCGGGCGGCACCGTGGGCGCGGCCATCGCGTCGAAGGCGCCGGCCGATGGCTACACGCTGTTCATGGCCACCATCGCGCATTCGATCGCGCCGGGCCTCTACAAGCGCCTGCCCTACGACTTCCAGCGCGACTTCGATCCGGTGGCGCTGGTCGCATCCACGCCCAACGTGCTGATCGTGAACGAGAAGGTGCCCGTGAAATCGGTGGCCGAACTCGTCGCCTACATCAAGGCCAACCCGGGCAAGGTCAACTACGGCTCGGCGGGCAACGGCAGCACGGAGCACATCTCGGGCGAGCTGTTTCGTTCGATGACGAAGACCGACATCGTGCACGTGCCCTACAAGGGCGGCGCGCCGATGATGGCCGACCTGATGGGCGGGCAGATCCAGATGGCCATCGAGACCAGCCCCTCGGCCGCACCGCACATCCGCGCCGACAAGGTGCAGGCGCTGGCCGTGACCACGAAGACGCGCTCGCCCGCCTACCCCGGCGTACCCACGCTCGACGAGGCCGGCCTCAAGGGCTACGACATGACCACCTGGTTCGCGCTCATGGCGCCGCACGGCACGCCGCCCGAGCTGGTGCAGCGCCTGAACACCGAGGTGTCGCGCGTGCTGCAGCAGCCTGACGTAGTGAAACGCTTCGAGGAACAGGGCGTGACGGCCGGCAGCATGAAGCCGGCCGAGCTCGCAACCTTCATCGGCAGCGAGACGACGAAATGGGTGAAGGTGGCGAAGGATTCGGGCGCCACCGCAGAGTAAGCACGGCCCCGGCTATCGGAGAAGACCTACGGCCAGCGCGGAAACCCGCCGAGAGGGCATGGCGGCGTTATCTGGAGAATAGGAGGCCATGCGCATCAGAACCCCGGCTTCCTTTCTCGCTCCCGCCTCCGCCCTTCTCTCCCTCGCGCTCCTGCTTCCCCCTGCATCCGCCGCCCCCGCCGCGGCAGATGCAGCGCTGACGCCCGAGGCCCGCATCGAGGCCCTCATCGCCCGTATGACAGTGCAGGAGAAGGCCGGCCAGCTCACCCTGTACGGCCCCGCCGACATCGACACCCCCAACAACCCCCAGGCCGGCTGGCGCAATGCACAGCAGGAGACTGCCGACGTGCGCGCCGGCCGGCTCACAGGCCTGTTCAACAATGCCGGCCTCGAAGGCAAGCGGCGGCTGCAGCAGATTGCGGTGAACGAGTCGCGCCTGGGCATTCCGCTGATCTTCGGCGCGGACGTGATCCACGGCTTTCGCACCATGTTCCCGATGCCGCTGGCCGAGGCCTCCAGCTGGGAACCCGACCTGGCCGAACGCACCGCGCGCGCCGCGGCGGTCGAGGCCACGGCCGACGGCTTCCGCTGGACCTTCGCGCCCATGGTCGACATCGCGCGCGATGCGCGCTGGGGCCGCGGCCTCGAAGGCGCGGGCGAAGACGTGTACCTCTCGCGGCAGTTCGCCGCCGCGCGCGTGCGCGGCTTCCAGGGCCCCGACCTTTCGCGGCCCGACTCGATGCTGGCCACGCCCAAGCACTTCGCGGCCTACGGCGCGGGCGAAGGCGGGCTCGACTACAACGTGAGCGACATCTCGCAGCAGACGCTGCGCGAGGTGTACCTGCCGCCGTTCCGCGCGGCACTGGATGCCGGCGCGCTCTCGGTGATGAGCGCCTTCAACGAAATCGGCGGCGTGCCCTCCACCGCCAACCACTCGCTGCTCACGGGCGTGCTGCGCGACGAATGGAAGTTTCAGGGCTTCGTGGTCTCCGACTACACGGCCGACGAAGAACTGGTGGAGCACGGCTACGCCGCCAACCCGCGCGAGGCCGCCAAGCAGGCCTTCATGGCCGGCACCGACGTGAGCATGCAGAGCGGCCTGTACATGCGCTACCTGCCCGACCTCGTGGCCTCGGGCGAGGTGCCCATGGAGCGGCTCGACGAGGCCGTGCGCCGCGTGCTGCGCGTCAAGCAGAAGCTGGGCCTGTTCGACGACCCGATGCACGGCCTCGACGGCCCACCCGCCTCGCAGCGCCCCGAGAACCCCGAATTCATCTCACTGGCCCGCGAGAGCGCGCGCCGCTCCATCGTGATGCTGAAGAACGAGCGCATGCTGCTGCCGCTGCCCAAGGCCGGCACGAAGATCGCGCTGATCGGGCCCTTCGCCGAGGGCACCGTCGACCTGATGGGCGCGTGGAGCCTGTTCCCCGGACAGTCGGCACCGGTGGGCATCGACCAGGGCCTGCGCGGGGCGCTGGGGCCCAACTCGTCGGTGAACGTGGTGCGCGGCTCGGGCATCGAGTCGACGCTGCCCGGCGGCATCGACGCCGCGGTGGCGGCCGCGCGCGATGCCGACGTGGTGGTGCTCGCCATCGGCGAGAGCGAGAAGATGTCGGGCGAGGCGCGCTCGCGCAGCGACATCGGGTTGCCGCAGGCGCAGCAAGACCTGGCCGAGGCCGTGGCCGCCACTGGCAAGCCCGTGATAGTGCTGTTGAGCAACGGCCGAGCGATGGCGCTCAAGGGCGCGGTGCGCAATGCGCGCGCCATCCTCGTCACGTGGTTCCTCGGCGTGCAGACCGGCAACGCGATCGCCGACGTCGTGTTCGGCGACTTCAACCCCTCGGGCCGCCTGCCCGTGAGCTTTCCGCAAACGGCCGGCCAGGTGCCCTACTACTACGCCCACAAGCGCACCGGCAGGCCGTCGCCCGAGAACGCGCCAGGCACGTCATTCAAGACGCGCTACCTGGACGCGACGAACGAAGCGCTCTACCCCTTCGGCTTCGGCATCGGCTATTCACCGGTGCGCTACGACAACGTCGAACTGAGTACAGAGCGGCTGCCGATGTCGGAAACGCTGCGCGTGCGCGCCACCGTCACCAACACCGGCCAGCGCGACGCGGAAGAAGTGGTGCAGCTCTACATCGGCCAGCGCGCGGCAAGCGTGACGCGGCCGGTGCGCGAGCTGAAGAGCTTTCGCAAGATCGGCATCGCGCCGGGAGCTTCAGCGGTCGTCGAGTTCACGCTCACGGCCGACGACCTCGCCTTCATCGGCCGCGACATGAAGTCGACCGTCGAGCCCGGCGAGTTCGACCTGTGGGTGGCGCCTTCGGCCGCAAGCGGCATCCGCAGGCGCTTCGTGCTCACGCGCGATTGACGCCGGGCGCGCGAGGCGCCGCGGCGGCTCAGTAGGTGGTCGCGCCAGTTGTGTTGGTGGCGTGTGTCATCGACGCATCCGGCTGGTTCGCAGAAGCCACCGGCGGCTGCACCTGCGATTCCAGAACTTCCGTCGGATGGATGCCGGTGTTCGCGCGAATCGCCTCGGCCTGCACCTGCGCACGGTCGGCGCCCGACACAGGCGCCTGCACCTGCGATTCCAGAACCTCTGTTGCGTGAATGCCGTTATTGGCGCGCATGGCGTCCTCGGCCACCGCATCGCGCGACTGGGTCGAATGCGAGATCTGCGGATAGTCGGGATCGGCCAGCCCGCCTGCGTGCGCGAGCGATGTCAACACCAGTGCCGGCACAGCGGCGATGCAGAGGGTTGCGATACGAAATCTCATGGTTGTCTCCTTGAGTGATGACGATGAATTCACTCTAGGACGCGGTACTTACCAGGCCATGAGAGGCCGCTTACACAGCAGTGAGAGTTTGCTTAGATGAGCGTGAGAAGGCGCGCAGCCGGCAAGGGCGCATACTGGCCCACCTTTGCTGCACCGGGGCCTCGCACGCGAGACCCTGCTCCCTTCGATGCCGGGCTATCTACTCAAGCTGGAGCGCATCGCCATCGCGGGTGCCGACGACCTCGTCATTCAATCGTTGCTCGATCGGCAACAGTTCTCCGACCCTTTGGGCACGGCTGCCGCGCAGGGAATCTCTTCCGCCTCGTGGCCAATGTTCGGGCTGCTGTGGCCCTCGGGCGCGCAACTGGCCGCGCGCATGGCATTGCACCCCGTGGTGCTGGGCGCGCGCGTGCTCGAAATTGGCTGCGGCCTTGCGCTAGCAAGCCTGGTCGGCCATCGGCGCGGCAACGACATGACAGCGAGCGACTGCCACCCGCTCGCTGGCGGCTTCCTGCTGGAGAACCTTCGGCTGAACGCCTTGCCGCCCATGAAATACAGGCGCGGCCACTGGGGCATGGAGGAGACCGGCGCCGACGGCGACGTGCACGGCCTGTTCGACCTCGTGATCGGCAGCGACCTGCTGTACGAACGCGATGCGGAAGGCCTGCTCGCCGCCTTCATCGCCCGCCACACCAGCCCCGCCGCCGAGGTGTGGATCGTCGACCCGGACAGGGGCAACCGGTCGGCATTCAACAGGCAAATGGCGGACGAAGGCTTCGGCATGTGCGAGGAGCGGCTGGACCAGATCGCAACCGTGAGCCGGGCGGCATACAGGGGGCGGTTGCTGACGTATCGGCGTGCGGCTGCTTGAGGCTCTATATTCGGCCGCTTCTGAATCGGAAGGCTGCCTTGTGGAGACAACGAACATCCGACGCGCCAGACCGGACGATGCCAAGGGCATCGAGGCGCTGTACTGCGAGCTGATCGGCGACACGCGCGTGTGCGTCCTGCCGGAGCACATCGCCGAACTGGCGAACGACTCTCGAACGGCGCTGCTTGTTCTGGAGCATGAGGGCGTGCTGCGCGCCACGGCCTTGCTGAACTTCTGCACCGATGTGATGTACAGGGCCCAGCCCTTCGCCGTGGTCGAGAACATCGTTGTCGGCGAGGCGTTTCGCGGCCAAGGCTCGGGAGCGGCACTCCTGCGGCACATCGAAGACGAATGCATCGTGCACGACTGCTCCAAGATCATGCTGCTCAGTTCAGTCGAGCGCGGCGAAGCACACCGGTTCTTCGAGCACTGCGGCTTTGCAGGCTCGAAGAAGAAAGGCTTCGTCAAGTACCGCAGAGACTTCCAGCGCGACGATGCGGGCATCCGAACACCATGACGATCACGCCGAACCACGCCCTGCCCATCGACCACTTCCTCGACCTCGTGTCCGACACGCTGGTCAACAGCTACTGCTTTCGATCGACGGGCCGAGTGACCGCGACGATCGGCAAGAAGAACGGCCCTCTGGCCGGGCCGCTGTTCAACTACCGCTTGATATCCGACGACAGCATCGAGATCATCCATTCGGACGGGCGCATCGAACGCTGGACCGGCATCCGCGTCGAAGGCGGCCTGCTGCACGTCGAGCGCGACGGCCAACTCCAAACCTTCACGATCAGAAAACCCGCCCCATGAAAGTCAAACGACTGGTCGCCAACTTCGCAACGCCCGAGCCCGCGCGTGCGGCTGTCTTCTACAAGGACATCCTCGGCCTCGATCTGCTCATGGACCACGGCTGGATCCAGACCTACGGCTCGCAGGCCGGGATGACGTTGCAGGTCAGCTTCGCATCGGAAGGCGGCTCGGGTACGCCAGTGCCCGATCTGTCCATCGAGGTCGACGACATCGACACGGCCTTCGAACGCATGAAGGCCGCGGGCTTCGCCATCGAATACGGCCCGACGGACGAACCCTGGGGCGTGCGCCGCTTCTACGTGCGCGATCCGTTCGGCAAGCTGGTCAACATCCTCGCGCACGCCTGACGGCCACGCGCTCTCGCGAGCCTCAATCGAGCCCGTGAAACACACTGTCGTCCGGCCCGATGTGCGAGGGTGGCGTCCAGGCAGCATCGCGCATCGAGCGGCTGACGAGTTTTTCAACGCCCAGCAGCGTGGCGAAGATCGCCATGCGCACCGGGATGCCGTTGTCGGTCTGGCGGAAGATGGCCAGGCGCGGGTCGTTGTTCAGGTCGACGCTCAGGTCGTGCGAGCCGGGGCGGCCATCGCGCGGCAGCGGGTGCATCACGACCACCTCGGGCTTGCAGGCCGATTCGATGAGCGCGCGGTTGATCTCGAATGCGTTGTCAAAGCCTTCCAGCACTTCGTCGTTCGCGAAGCGCTCTTTCTGGATGCGGGTGGCGTAGATGATGTCCGCGCCAGCAAGCGCCTGCGCGGGCGTGGCGGCAGTTTCGACCACGTGGCCGTTGCGGCTCACGGCCTCCACGATTTCCGCGGGCATTGCGAGCGACGGCGGCGAGATCAGCGTGAACTTCAGGCCCCGGTACAGCGCGAGCAGCTTGATGAGCGAGTGCACGGTGCGCCCGTACTTCAGGTCGCCGACCATCGCGATGTGCGCGCCGTCTACCAGCTTGCCCAGGCGCGAGAACTCGCGCTGGATGGTGTACAGGTCGAGCAGCGCCTGGCTGGGGTGCTCGCCCGGGCCGTCGCCGCCGTTGATGACCGGCACGTTGGTGGCGCGCGCGAATTCGGCGACCGAGCCCTGCTCCGGATGCCGCACCACGATCGCATCGGCATAGCCGCTGATGACGCGGCTGGTGTCGTAGATCGATTCGCCCTTGGCCATCGACGAGAAAGTGAAGCCCGTGGTGTCGCACACCGAGCCGCCCAGCCGGCAGAACGCCGCGCCGAAGCTCACGCGGGTGCGCGTGCTGGCTTCGAAGAACAGATTGGCCAGCACGGCCCCTTCGAGCACGCGGCTGACCTTGCGTCGGCGCGCGATGGGCTGCATCACGTCGGCCAACTGGAACAGTTCGTCGATGGCGTCGCGGTTGAACTGGCTGACCGACAGCAGGTGGTGCGAGCCTTCAGTGGCCAGCGCCTGGCGCAAGGCACCTTCATGTGCGCTTTGCGTATATTCACTGCGCCGCCCATCTGAAGCCAGGATCTCGCTCACGAAGCGCCGCGCGACTTCGGGCATGGCCCTGAATTCATTGGATTCGTCGGGCAGGAGCCAGGCGTCGAGCGCCCTTCTGCGGCTGCCGATGCGCTCTGCGAAAGCATCACGCGTCATGTTGAGTTGACGCATCGCGTCGCGAAGGAGCACCTGTTGCGGCATGTTCATGGGCCGCAAATATATACTCAATGCGTATATTTTGGCAACAACCACAAAGCGATCGGCCATGAAAAAACGGGCCCGAGGGCCCGTTCTTGCTCTTGCAACACCCGAAGGTGTCGTGGTCGGTTGCTTACAGGCCAGCTTGGCGCGTGAACGACACGCTGGGCTTCTTGTACGCAGCCGGCACTTCGTCGCGGTAGAACGCGCGGCGGTCGAGGCTGGCGAACGGGTCGTGTGCCTTGGCAACGGCTTCGGCTTGCACGGTCGCGCGGTTGGCGGTCGACGTGAAGGCTTGTGCGCCAGCGCCCGAGGCATCGCTGTATTCATTGCCAGCACGAGCGGCGGCAACGGCTTGCGGTGCGACTTCAGCGCGGGTCACAGAAGAGTTCACGACGTGCACGCCGTCGTAGGTTTCTGCGTGGGCTCCGGCAGCAGCCAGGAGCGAGAGGGCAGCAGCGGCGAGGATCTTCGAGGCATTCATTTCAATCTCCTTCAAGTGATGGGTTGGTGAGGAGAAGTTTGATCCTGAAGAGCCCTGAAAAACGCCGTCGAAATGAACCACGGCGTTCACAGGATTGAAACAATCAGGGCCTTGAAAAGAAGCCGGTCAATAGGGGTTGCCCCATGAAACGCCAGCCTCAGTGGCTGATCATCCACGGCCGCCTCGAAGGCGCGGACTTGGCCCCGTTGGGCGCCGTCACCGTCGCACCCCGCTTGCCCGAACTGCAGCAGCCGCAGCCCGCCGGATGCTTGAAGCGCGCGTAGTCGCGTGAACTGCCGGGCTCATGCCGTGCGCGCTCGTTGGTTTCCATGGCGCGGCGCGTGCCCGAGGCCATCAGCGCGAGCCGCGGTGCGGCTGAAAGTACACGCGGCGCGGCGCATCCGCAATCGGGGCATGCGGCAGGCTCGTCGCGCAGGCCCGAAGGCCGTAGCGCCTCGAAGCCGCCGCATTGCCCGCAGGCGTAGTCGTAAGTGGGCATGGCCAGGCTGTCTTTCAACGCAGGTCGTGCGACAGCGGCATGCTGATGCTGCCGTCGATCATCTTCACCGGGCCCGAGGCATTCGGGTTGATGTCGAAGTCGAAGATGCCCGTGGGCAGCCACAGCGTGGCGCACGAGTTGGGTACGTCGACCACGCCGCTGATGTGGCCCTGCACCGGCGCCGTGCCAAGAATCGAATAGGCCTGCGCACCCGAGTAGCCGAACTTCTTCAGGTACTCGATGGCATTCAGGCAGGCCTGGCGGTAGGCCACGTTCACGTCGAGGTAGTGCTGCTTGCCGCTCTCATCGACCGAGATGCCTTCGAAGATCAGGTAGTCGTTGTACTGCGGCGTGATCGGGCTGGGCTTGAAGATCGGGTTCTTGATGCCGTACTTGGCCATGCCGCCCTTGATGAGCGTGACCTTCATGTGCACCCAGCCGGCCATTTCGATGGCGCCGCAGAAGGTGATTTCGCCGTCGCCCTGGCTGAAGTGCAGGTCGCCCACGCTGAGGCCTGCGCCGTCGACGTACACGGGGAAGAACACTTTGGAGCCGCGCGACAGGTCCTTGATGTCGCAGTTGCCGCCATGCTCGCGCGGTGGCACGGTGCGCGCACCCTCGGCGGCGGCCTTCGCCCTCGCCTCGCCGGTCATCTTGCCCATGTGGGCGGTGCCGGCGAACGGCGGATTGGCAAGGCCGGGCACGCGATCGGGGTCGGTGGCAATGAGCGCCTTCTCGCGCTCGTTCCACATGTCGAGCATGGGCTTGTCGGGCAGGCAGCCGATCAGGCCAGGGTGGATGAGGCCCGCGAAGTTCACGCCCGGAATGTGGCGCGAACTGGTGAACATGCCCTTGAAGTCCCAGATCGATTTCTGCGCCTCGGGAAAGTGGTCGGTGAGAAAGCCGCCGCCGTTCTTCTTCGAGAAGAAGCCGTTGAAGCCCCAGAGGCTGTCCTGCTTGGCGCCGATGTCGAGCAGGTCGACCACCAGCAGGTCGCCAGGCTCGGCGCCCTTCACACCCACGGGGCCCGAGAGGTAGTGCACCGTGCTCAGGTCGATGTCGCGCACGTCGTCGGCGCTGTCGTTGTTCTTGATGAAGCCGCCGGTCCAGTCGAAGGTCTCGAGGATGAAGTCGTCGCCCGGGTTGACCCAGCAGGCCATCGGAATGTCCGGGTGCCAGCGGTTGTGAATCAACTCGTTCTCTGTGGGCGACTTGGTCAGATCGACCTTGATCAGCGTGTCCGTCATTTGCAGTGGCTCCTGGTTGGGTTGTGGTTGAACGGAAATCAAACGGAGAGGTAGGCCTTGATGTGGTCCACGTCGGTCTTGTCGCGCGCGGTCTCGTGCACGAGGCGGCCGCCTTCGATCACGAAGAGCCGATCGGCCACGTCCATCGCAAAGCTGAGCACCTGCTCGGACACGACGATGGTGATGCCGCGCAGCTTGCGGATCTCGTTGAGCGCCTTGGCGATGTCCTTGATGATCGAAGGCTGGATACCCTCGGTGGGCTCGTCGAGCAGCAGCACCTTGGGGTCGGTGACGAGGGCACGTGCAATCGCAAGCTGCTGTTGTTGGCCGCCCGAGAGGTTGCCGCCCTTGCGGCTCTTCATGTCCCACAGCACGGGGAACAGCGCGTAAATTTCTTCGGGAATGCGGCGGGTCTTCGAGTTCTCGAGCCCGGTCTGGATGTTCTCCTCCACCGTCAGCGTCGGAAAGATCATCCGGCCCTGCGGCACGTAAGCGATGCCCTTGGCCACTCGGCGAAAGCTCTCGTCGCGCGACACGTCCTGGCCCGCCACTTCGATGCGCCCACTCTTCAATGGCAGCACGCCCATGAGGCTCTTGAACAGCGTGGTCTTGCCCATGCCGTTGCGACCCATGATGGCGATGGTTTCGTTGGCATGGCCCTCGAAGGAGATGCCGTGCAGGGCCTCGCTCTGGCCGTAGGCTACGTGCAGGTCTTCTACCTTCAGCATGAGGTTGCTCATATCTTTGGACTCTCTCGGGTTGTGTTCGGGGTGCTTGCACAGGCCGTCGGTTCGCGGCCAATCAACAAGTGCTCTGAACGCTCACGACGGCGGGGTGCCTTGCGCAGCGAAATAAAGGAGGAGCCCGAAGGGCGGGGGACATTCGCGGAGCAAGGTACCCCGTCGTCGTGAGCGAGCCCTGAACGACAGCGCTTCATCTAGTGCCCCAGATAGACATCGATGACCTTGGGATCCGCCTGCACCTTCTCCATGGGCCCCTCGGCAAGGATCCTCCCCTGGTGCATCACGGTGACCTTGTGCGCGATCTGCTTGACGAAGGCCATGTCGTGCTCGATGACGATCACCGCGCGGTTCTGGCAGATGCGCTTGAGCAGGTCGGCCGTGAGCTCTCGTTCGCGCGCGCTCATGCCGGCAATGGGTTCGTCGAGCATCAGCAGCTCGGGCTCCTGCATCAGCAACATGCCAATCTCAAGCCACTGCTTCTGGCCGTGGCTCAGCAGGCCGGCCTCTGTGTCGAGGCGGTCGGCCAGGCCGATCTCTTCCGCAATCGCCTGCACCTTGGCCTTGACCTCGTCGTCGCACTTGAAAGCCAGCGCGCCGAACACCGAGCGGCCCTTCGGGAACGACACCTCCAGGTTCTGGAACACGCTCAGGTTCTCGTAGATGGATGGTGTCTGGAACTTGCGGCCGATGCCCAGCCGCACGCGCTTGTGCTCGGCCATCTTCGTGAGCTCGGTGTTCTTGAACTTGATGCTGCCGGCGCTTGCGCGCGTCTTGCCGCAGATCAGGTCGAGCAGCGTGGTCTTGCCTGCCCCGTTGGGACCGATGATCACGCGCAACTCGTTGCGGTCGATGTACAGCGTGAGGTCGTCGATGGCCTTGAAGCCGTCGAAGGAGACGGTGAGATCTTCCACGGCGAGCGCGAAGTCGGTGTTGCTCATGAGGGTGTGGCTCCGGGTTCAGTCGTCAGGCGCGCTGGCTGCCGACGCCTTCGGGCAGCGTGGGTTCGGGTTGTGCCGCGACTGGTGCCACGGGTGCAGGTGCAACAGCAGAGACCGGCGGCTTGACAGCTGCATCGCGCAGCGCCTGGCGACGCGACTTCCACCACGGCCGGATCTTTTCTTCCCACACTCCGGCAAGCCCCATCGGGAAGGCCATGGTCACGCCGATGAAGAGCCCGGCCATCAGGAACAGCCACAGGTCCGGAAAGCTCTCGGAGAACAGCGTCTTGCCCGCATTCACCAGCAGCGCGCCGTACACCGCGCCCACCAGGCTCATGCGCCCGCCTACCGCGCAGAAGATCACCATCTCGATCGAGGGCACGATGCCCACGAAGCTCGGCGACATGAAGCCCACCTGCAGCGCGAACATCGCGCCACCGATGCCCGAGAGCCCGGCCGCCAGGCAGAAGATGAAGACCTTGAAATTCGACACGTCGTAGCCCGAGAAGCGCACGCGGTCTTCCTTGTCCCGCATGGCAAGCAGCAGCGTACCCAGCTTGCTGGTCTGCACCCAGCGGCACAGCAGGATGCTCGCCACCAGCAAGCCGACGCAGACGTAATACAGCACGTACTTGGCGCTGTCGGTGCGCGTGTCCCAGCCCAGCATCGTCTTCAGGTCGGTCATGCCGTTCACGCCGCCCGTGTAGCCCTGCTGGCCGATGATGAGCACGGTGCAGATCAGCGCCACCGCCTGCGTGATGATCGCGAAGTACACGCCGCCCACGCGCCGCTTGAACATCGCAAAGCTCACGAGCCAGGCCAGTGCCATCGGCGCCAGCACTACCAGTGCAAGGCTCAGAGGCAGGCTCTTGAATGGCAGCCACAGCGTGGGTAGCTCGGTGATCTGGTTCCAGTCCATGAAGTCCGGAATGCCAGGCGTCGACTGGATCTTGGTCGTGATGGGGTCGGAGGCTTCGAGCTTGAGGAACATCGCCATCGCATACCCGCCGATGCCGAAGAACACGCCCTGCCCCAGGCTCAGCACGCCGCCGTAGCCCCACACCATGACGAGCCCCACGGCCACGAAGGCGTAGGTGAGGTACTTGCCCACGAGGTTGAGGCGGAAGATGTCGAGCGACAGCGGCAGCACCACCGCGAGCAGCAGCACCAGGAGCAGCAGGCTGCCGAGCTGGTAGCGCTGGATCGAGGCCTTGATGAAATTCATCGGAACGTTCTCCTGCAAGGGAATCGGGTTCATCAGCGGCGGACCTTGACGGCGAACAGACCTTGGGGGCGCATCATCAAGATCAGCACGATCAGCGACAGCGTCAGCACCTTGGCCATCGAGCCGGTCATGAAGAACTCGGAGATCGACTGCGTCTGCGCAATGCCAAAGGCCGAAACCACCGTGCCGAACAGGCTGGCCGCGCCGCCGAAGGTGACGACCAGGAAGGCGTCGACGATGTAGAGCGAACCCGAGGTCGGCCCGGTCGAACCGATGGTGGTGAAGGCCGCGCCCGCCATGCCGGCAATGCCGCAGCCGATGGCAAAGGTCAGGCGGTCGGTCTTCTTCGTGTCGATGCCGGTGGCGTTGGCCATCGTGCGGTTGGCCACTGTGGCGCGCACCCGCAGGCCCCAGCGGCTCTTGTGCAGAGCGATGAGCACGCCGCCCGTGACCAGCGCTGTGAGCGCCAGCACGAACAGGCCGTTGATCGGAATGTCGAGGCCTTCATGCGGCGTCCACGAGCCCATGAGCCACTCGGGCAGCGTGGGGCTCACTTCCTTCGGGCCGATGAAGGTGCGAAAGATCTGCTGCAGGCCCAGGCTCACGCCCCAGGTGGCGAGCAGCGTGTCGAGCGGGCGCTTGTACAGGTGGCGAATCAGCACCCACTCCACGATCCATCCGGTGATGAAGGCGAAGACGAAGGCCAGCCCGATGGCGATCGGGAAGTAGTACGGCATGAACGCCGGCGCCAGGCTTTCGGTGATGCGCGCGGCCAGGTAGATCGAATAGGCGCCGATGGTCATGAACTCGCCATGCGCCATGTTGATCACGCCCATCTGGCCGAAGATGATCGCCAGGCCCAGCCCCATCAGCAGCAGCACCGCGAAGAGGCTCAGCCCCGCGAAGCCCTGCATGAGGCCGATGTTCATCATGTCCGACAGAGTCATGGCGGGAAGTCCGGAATGTTGGAGTTGCCCCCTCTCCCGCTAGCGGGAGAGGGTTGGGGTGAGGGCCGACGGCCTGCTTGCTGGCTTACTGGTAGCCCTTCGGGAACGGATCCGGCTTGATCAGCTCAGCCGACTCCGCCACCACCTTGAACGTGCCGTCGAGTTGCCCCTGCCCGATGCGCGCCTTGCTCCACAGGTGATGGTTCGCATCCAGCTTCACGTAGCCTTCTGGCGCCGTCTTCAGCTCGATGCCCGGCGAGCCCGCCACCACCTTGTCCACGTCGAAGCTGCCGGCCTTCTCCACCGCCGCCTTCCACAGCCACGGACCGAGGTAGCCCGCCTGCGTCACGTCGCCGATCACCGCGTCCTTGCCGTACTTCGCCTTGAAGGCCTCCACGAACTTCTTGTTGTTCGCGTTGTCCAGCGTCTGGAAGTACTTCATCGACGAGTAGAAGCCCGCGAAGTTCTCGCCGCCCACGCCGGTCATTTCGTCTTCCGTCACGGCCAGCGTCAGCAGGAATTGCTTGTCGCCGGTGATGCCCGCAGCCTTGAGCTGCTTGTAGAAGGCCACGTTCGAGCCGCCCACCACGGCCGCAAAGATGCAGTCGGGTTTGGCCACCTTGATCTTGTTGATCAGCGAGTTGAAGTTGGTGTGGCCCAGCGGGTAGTACTCCTCGCCCTTGACCGAACCCTTCTGGAAGTTCTCGATGTGCTTGCGCGCGATCTTCATCGAGGTGCGCGGCCAGATGTAGTCGGAGCCCACCAGGAAGAAGGTCTTGGCCTTCTTCTCCTTCGCGCCCCAGTCCAGGCCCCAGATGATCTGCTGCGTGGCCTCCTGGCCGGTGTAGATCACGTTCTTGCTCTGCTCCAGGCCTTCGTAGAAGGTCGGGTAGTACAAGAGGCCGTTCTCTTTCTCGAACACAGGCAGCACTGCCTTGCGCGAGGCGCTGGTCCAGCAGCCGAACACGGCCGCGCAGTGGTCGTTGACCAGCAGCTTCTTCGACTTCTCGGCAAAGGTCGGCCAGTCGGAGGCGCCGTCTTCCTTGATGACCTTGATCTTGCGGCCCAGCACGCCACCCATGGCGTTGATCTGGTCGATGGCGAGCTGTTCGGCCTGGATGGAGCCGGTCTCCGAAATCGCCATGGTGCCGGTGGACGAATGCAGCTGGCCCACCGTCACCTCGGTGTCGGTCACGGCGAGCTTGGTGGTGTTGACCTTGGCCGTGGGGAACTGCCCCTGGCCGAAGCTCAGGCCGCTCAGGCCCATCACGGGCAGCGCGGCGGCGCCCTGCAGCAGACGGCGGCGGCGCAATGCCAGGGCATCGAGAGAAAGATCTGAATCACGCGACATCAGGAAACTCCAGGCAGGTTGTTGGAAAGTAGAGCCGCGCACCATCGCAGTGCATCGGACGGTGCCTCGAGCACCATGGCTGGTACTTTAGAAATCACCCGGGTTTGCGCGAATACGTCATTCAACGTAGCGGCGGGAGCCGGCCCTGCCCGCAGACTCGCGAGCCAGACATCGGTGGAAAACATCGAGGGGAAAGAAGCACAGGGAGCGCTTCTTGCTGTACCTGCCCCATGCCACCGCCGCCGCGAGAACCAGCCATGCAATCCGTCTCCGGACAGAAGATCTTTCGCATCCGCCGCGACTACAACGCCTGGGTCGCGAACGAAACGCTGGAGGACTACGCACTGCGCTACACGCCGCGCAGCTTTCGCAAGTGGTCGGAGTTCCGCGTGGCCAACGCGGCCTTCGGCGCCACCTCGTTCCTGGCGCTGGAGGCCATCGGCGGCGCCATCGCGCTGAGCTACGGCTTCTCGAATGCGCTGTGGGCCATCCTGGTGGTGGGGCTCATCACCTTCCTCACCGGCTTGCCCATCTCGTACTACGCGGCCCGGCACGGCGTAGACATGGACCTGCTCACGCGCGGCGCGGGCTTCGGCTACCTGGGCTCCACGCTCACATCGCTGATCTACGCAAGCTTCACCTTCATCTTCTTCGCGCTGGAGGCGGCCATCCTCGCGTTGGCGCTGCAGATGTACCTCGACTGGCCGCTATGGCTGCTGTACATGGTGTCGTCGATCGTCATCATTCCGCTGGTGGCGCGGGGCATTACGCTCATATCGGGGCTGCAGCTGTGGACGCAGCCGATCTGGATCGTGCTGTTCGTCTGCCCCTTCATCGCGGTGCTGGTGAAAAAGCCCGAGCTGTACGCCGACTTCACCAGCCTGGTCGGCCGCACCTCGGACAGCAGCGGCTTCGATCCGCTCATGTTCGGTGCCGCCGCCACGGTGGCCTTCTCGCTGGTGGTGCAGATCGGCGAGCAGGTCGACTACCTGCGCTTCCTGCCCGAGAAGACCGCCGCCAACAGCGGCCGCTGGTGGACCGCGGTGCTCATCGCCGGGCCGGGCTGGATCGTGCCGGGCATGCTGAAGATGATGGGTGGCGCGTTCCTCGCCTTCCTGGCCCTGCAGCACGAGATACCGGCCAACCACGCGATCGAGCCCACGCAGATGTACCTCACGGGCTTCTCGTACGTGCTGCGCGACCCGGCCTGGGTGCTGGGCATCACGGTGCTGTTCGTGGTGATCTCGCAGATGAAGATCAACCTGACGAACGCCTACGCAGGTTCGCTCGCGTGGTCTAACTTCTTCGCGCGGCTCACGCACAGCCACCCGGGGCGCGTGGTGTGGCTGGTGTTCAACGTAGTCATCGCGATATTGCTGATGGCGCTGGGCGTGTTCGCGGCGCTGGAGCACGTGCTGGGGTTCTACAGCAACATCGCCATCGCCTGGGTCGGCGCGCTGGTGGCCGACCTGGTCATCAACAAGCCGCTGGGCTGGAGCCCGAAGACCATCGAGTTCAAGCGCGCGCACCTGTACGACATCAACCCGGTGGGGCTGATGGCGATGCTGGTGGCGGCCGCGCTGGCCATGCTGGCCTACTCCGGCGTGCTGGGGCATTGGGCCCGCGCCTTCTCGCCCTTCATCGCGCTGGTGACGGCCATGGCCGTGTCTCCGCTGCTGGCCTGGCGCACGCGCGGGCGCTACTACCTCGCGCGCACAGACATCGACCGCTGGAAGCCGGGCCAGAGCGTGAAGTGCTCGGTGTGCGACAACAGCTTCGAGTCTGAAGACATGGCGCACTGCCCTGCGTACAGCGCGCCGATCTGCTCGCTGTGCTGCACGCTCGAATCGCGCTGCCACGACCGCTGCAAGACCAACTCGCGCGCGGCCGAGCAGATGAGCGGCTGGCTGCAGGCGCTGCTGCCGCCGGCGCTGTCGGCGCGGCTGAACTTCCGCGTGGCGCACTACCTGCTGATAGCCGCCTCGCTCATCGCGTTGCTGGCCACCGTGGTCGGCGTGGTCTACGCGCAGGAGGCGCTGGCGGGCACCAGCGATTCGGTCATGGCGACGGCCTTCCTGAAAGTGTTCGCGCTGCTCTCGGTCGTGGCCGCTGTGGCCGCGTGGTGGGTGGTGCTGGGCAGCGAGAGCCGGCAGATGGCGCAGGAAGAATCGAACCGCCACAACAATCTGCTGGCCCTCGAAATCGAGGCGCACCGCCGCACCGATGCCGCGCTGCAGACCGCCAAGGAAGCCGCCGAGGCCGCGAACCAGGCCAAGACGCGCTATGTGGCCGGCATGACGCACGAGCTGCGCACGCCGCTCAACAGCATCCTGGGCTACTCGCAGATCCTGCTCAAGGGCGACGCCGTGACGCCGCCGCGCGAGGCGGTGCAGACCATTCACCGCAGCGGCGAGCACATGCTGGGCCTGATCGACGGCCTGCTCGACCTGGCGCGCATCGAGGCCGGCAGGCTGCAGCTCGAACCCGCGCCGCTCGCGCTGCCGGCCTTTCTCGACCAGCTCGTGCACATGGTGCGGCCGCAGGCGGAGAACAAGGGCCTGGCCTTCGTCTTCACGCACGCCGGGCAGTTGCCGCCATGGGTGCATGCCGACGCGAAGTGGCTGCGGCAGATTCTCATCAACCTGCTGACGAACGCGGTGCGCTTCACCGACAGCGGCACCGTCACGCTGCATGTGGATGCGCGGCGCGAGGTGCTGCGCTTCGACGTGGTCGACACCGGCATCGGCGTGGCGGCGCAGGACCACCAGCGCATCTTCCTGCCCTTCGAGCGCGGTGCGGCGGGCCGCCGCCGCGGCGAGCCCGGCACGGGGCTGGGCCTCACGATCACCGGGCTGCTCACTTCGCTGATGGGCGGCGAGCTCAAGCTGGCCTCGACCTCTTCGCAAGGCAGCACCTTCAGCGTGCGGGTGTACCTGCGCGAGGTGGCCGACCCCGGCCCGCAGGCCAGCAAGGCCGGCGCGCTGCGGCAACCCGTGTCGGGCTACATCGGCGCGCGCCGCACGCTGCTGGTGGTGGACGACCAGCCCGTGCAGCGCCAGATGCTCGCCGGCATGCTCGCGCCGCTGGGCTTCGAGGTGCGCGAGGCTGCGAGCGGCACCGAATGCCTCGACAGCCTGCGCGAGGAGCTGCCCTCGGCCATCCTGCTCGACCTGACGATGGACGACATGGACGGCTGGCAGACCGCCGCGTCGGTGCGCGCCTCGGGCTTTCGCGACGTCCCGATCATCATCGTCTCGGCCAACATGTTCGAGAACCAGAGCGAGCGGCTGCGCGCGGCCGACTGCCAGGCCTTCGTGGGCAAGCCGGTGATCGAGTCGGCGCTGATCGCCACGCTGGAGCGGCACCTCGGCCTTGAGTGGCTGTCGGGCAGCGACGCATTGCCGCCCGTCGCTGCAGAAGACGCGCCGCAGCGCCCGCGCCAGCTTGCCCTTTCGGAAGACGACCGCGCCGAGCTCATGCGCCTCGTGCAGATGGGCCATGTGCGCGGCCTGCACACGGCGCTCGACCGGCTGGCGGCCGCCTCGCCCGCAGCGGCATCGACCTGCACCTGGCTGCGCGGCATGGTCACGCGCTTCGAACTCGACAACCTCCGCAACGCACTGGCCGAAGATGCAGACACCCTCACCCCCTGAATCGCCATCATCATCCGAACGCCCCGTGGTGCTGGTGGTGGACGACGCACCCAGCAGCCTCGGCATGCTGTGCGACACGCTGGAGGCCAGCGGCTACACCGTGCTGGTGGCGGCCGACGGCGAGGCCGCGCTGCAGCGGCTCGAACTGGTGGTGCCCGACGCAATCTTGCTCGACGGCCTGATGCCCGGCCTCTCGGGCTTCGAGACCTGCAGGCGCATCAAGGCCAACCCGGCATGGGCGCACATTCCCGTGCTGTTCATGACGGGGCTTTCTGAAACCTCGCACGTGGTCGAGGGCTTCGAGTGCGGCGGCGTCGACTACGTGGTGAAGCCGATCCGCGCGCAGGAGGTGCTGGCGCGGCTGCACACGCACGCGCGCAACGCGCGCATCACGCGCATGGCCCGCGACGCGGTTGACGTGGCCGGCATGGGCGTGGTGTTCATCGACACGCGCGGGCGCATCGCGTGGCGCTCGCCGCAGGCCGCGCTGTGGCTGCATGCGCTGGAAGACCCGGTAGCGCCGGGCCTGCTGCCTGCTTCGCTGGAACCGGCTCTCGCGCCGGGCGCGGCCATTGCCATCGGCACCGCCACGGGCATGCGGCTGTCGGTGCGCAACCTCGGCGCAGCGGCGCTCGGCGAGACGATGCTGCTCTTCGCCATCCAGCGCGAAGGGCCGGCGGCCCGCCTTGCCGACGCCGCCCTTACGCCGCGCGAGACAGAGGTGCTGTCTTGGCTTGCCAAGGGCAAGACCAACCGCGACATCGGCGAGATCCTGGGCACCAGCCCGCGCACGGTGAACAAGCACCTGGAACACATCTTCGAGAAGCTGGGGGTGGAAACGCGGGCGGCTGCGGCGGCGCTGGCGAGCGGTATGTAACCCCCATGGGGTAACCGCCCCAACGGCACTGGGCTATAGCCCTCGAATGCTCCGGTTGCACCCAGAATGGGCATGCCACCGGAGAAATAGATGCTTTCAGGCCTTCTGCAGTTTCCTCCCCGCGAAAGTGCGTACAGGCGCAAGTTCCTGAACAACACGGACGAGAACCTCTTCATGGGTTCGTTCGAGAGCTTCGCGGCGGCCGAGGCTGGCGCACCGCCCTCCAAGGCCGTTGGCTACGCCAATGCCGACGCGGGCGAGCTCTACAGCCCGCAGATCTATTTCTACGACTATCCCGGCCTCTTCTGGCTGGGCCGCTCCATCGATGCAGGCCTGACGCGCGTGTTCGACCTGGGCGGACACGTCGGCATCAAGTACTACGCCTTCCGCCGCGTGCTGAGCTACCCCGACACCCTGCGCTGGACGGTGTGCGACGTGCCTGGCGTGGTCGAGAGCGGCCGAGCGATGGCCGTCAAGCGCGAAGCGACCGAGCAACTCGGCTTCACCACCGACTACCGCGATGCGAGCGGCTGCGACGTGCTGTATGTGTCGGGCAGCCTGCAGTACCTGCCGACCCGCATGGACGCGATTCTTTCCGCACTGGCCGTGAAGCCCAGGCGCATCGTCATGAACACCACGGCCGTGCACCCCGAGCGCACGATCTACACGCTCAACAGCATCGGCGTGGCCGTGTGCCCGTACCGCATCCAGCACCACGACGAACTCCTGGCCGACCTCGCGCGCTCCGGCTACAGGAAGCGCGATGTGTGGCGCAACGAGGGCAAGCCTATCGAGGTGCCCTTCGTCGACGGCGGGGACAAGCCGTACTACGCGGGCTGCTGCTTCGACCTCATCACCTGATCGCCCGCCGATGCATCGGCCCGGTCAGGGAATGACGGCCGGCAGGTTCTGGTCGGCCGTGTGGCGCTGCTCGGGCGTCATTGCGTCGTAGAGCTTCGACAACGCATCGCTTACCGCCTGCGTGCGCCGGGCACGGTCTTGTGCCTGCATGGCGCGCTGCTGCGCGAACTGCACGGCGGTCAGGTCGTCTGGTGGCGCCGCGGCAGTCATGCCGGCGCGGCTGGCCATGTCCCACACCGCATCGGAGAAGCGGTCCCACAGCTGTGACTGCTCGGGCGTGATCATGAGTTGCACGCGCAAGTCATAGAGCTTGTCGCGGATCTTGCCCGCAGCGGTTGCCGGCGTGGACAGGCCATCGCCTGTGCGCGGGCTCGTCGTGCTGTCGGGCCGCGTGCCGCGCCGGCCTCCGCCCATGCCACCACCACCGCCGAACTGCGCAAAGCAATGGCCGCTCACGGCGACAAGGGCTGCGGCAAGCGCGAAGCGCTGCAGGGGTCGATTCATCATCATTGCGGGTTCCTTCGATGCCAGGCCCTCGAAGGACCACCGCGCATTTCAGGCGCGGCAGCTGTCCCGGGCGTTGCGAGCCCGTAAACCCGGGGTAAAGCAAGCCGTCTTTACTTCTAGATCGAGGCAGCGCCTCCATCGGCCTCGAAAACATCTTGACGGCCTTCAAAAAGATATTAAAGTGATATCACTTTTAACGGAGGCTACATGCAAGAGAAGACCCCCACAACACCGCGCAAGGTCCGCAAGGAGCGCCCATATCGGTCGATCAACGGCTACGGCGTGTCGGCCGTGGTGTTGCTGCTGATCGCTGTCGGCATATGGGCGCTGGTGCAGCGCCTGATGCCGCTGCCCATGAGCATTCTGCTGATCGTGATCGGCCTCGTGCTGATCCCCGGCCTCTACATGCTGCAGCCCAACGAGGGCATCATCCTCACGCTGTTCGGCGAGTACCAGGGCACCGACCGCGCCGAGGGCCTGCGCTGGACCAATCCGCTGCAAAGCGGCCAGAAGATCTCGCTGCGCGCACGCAACCTCAACACACCGCCGCTGAAAGTGAACGACAAGCGCGGCAACCCGGTGGAGATCGGCGCGGCAGTGGTGTGGAGGGTCTACGACACGGCGCAGGCCGTGTTCGAGATCGACGACTACAACAAGTTCGTCGCCATCCAGGCCGAAGCGGCCATCCGCCACCTTGCCACTCTCTATGCCTACGACAGCGGCGACGACCTGCAGAGCGAAGAAACCACGCTGCGCGCCGGGCTCGACACGGTGGCCGATGCACTCAAGGACGAGCTGAACCAGCGCTTTGCCAGCGCGGGAGTCGAAGTGCTCGACGCCAAGCTCACCCACCTCGCCTACGCCCCCGAGATCGCTCAGGTGATGCTGCGCCGCCAGCAGGCGGTGGCCATCGTCAGCGCGCGGCACCAGATCGTGGCTGGCGCGGTCGGCATGGTCGAGGCAGCGCTCAAGGGCCTGTCGGAGCGCAATCTCGTGGTGCTGGACGACGAGCGCAAGGCCTCGATGGTGTCGAACCTGCTGGTGGTGCTGTGCTCCGACCGAGAGACGCAGCCCGTGGTCAACACCGGTACGCTGTACACCTGAAGCCCGTCTCTCTACCCGCACCCGATGGCCAGTCCCGGAAAAAAATCCTACCCCCTGCGCATCGATCCGGCCCTGTGGGCCGAGATCGAACGCCTGGCGGCGCAGGAGCTGCGAAGCGCGAACGCGCAGGTCGAGTTCCTGCTGCGCGAAGGGCTGGCCAGGCGAGGAAGGCTGCCCGCCGCGGACGCGGGCAAGCCCGACGAGCCTGCGTCATCCCCTCAGTGATAACCCCGAATCCGCTGAAGGCCGAATGACAGCCACGGCTTCTACGATGGCAGTAGCAGGCGGCGCCCACGCCGCCGCTCCCTTCCTTCTGGAGACATCGTGACGAAGCCCATTCTTTTTTCTTCCTTTCGCACCCTCACCCGCCGCGCAGCCCTTCCGCTGATTGCGGCCCTCGCGCTCGCCGGCTGCGGCGGCCTCGGCGGCGGCAGCAAGCCCGCCGGTGGCGACATCCACGTCATGACCTCGGGCGGCTTCACCGCCGCCTACAACGACCTGCGCCCCGAGTTCGAGCGCAGCAGCGGCCGCACCGTGAAGACGGCATACGGCGCCTCGATGGGCAACGCCGACGACTCGATCCCCAGCCGCCTCGCACGCAACGAGCCGGCCGACGTTGTGATCCTCGCTCGCCCCGCGCTCGATGCACTCGTCGCACAGGGCAAGGTCGTGCCCGGCAGCCAGGTCGACCTGGTGCGCTCGGCCATCGGCTTCGCAGTGCGCAAGGGCGCGCCCAAGCCCGACATCAGTTCCGTCGATGCGCTGAAGCGCACGCTGCTCGCGGCCCCGTCCATCGCCTACTCGGCCAGCGCAAGCGGCACCTACTACGAGACCGAGCTGCTCAAGAAGCTCGGCATCGAAGACCAGGTCAAGCCCAAGAGCAGGCGCATCCTGAGCGAGCGCGTCGGCACAGTGGTAGCGCGCGGCGACGCGGCGCTCGGCCTGCAGCAGGTGAGCGAGCTGTTGCCCATCGCGGGCATCGACTACATCGGCCCGCTGCCGGCAGAAGTGCAGCAGGTGACGGTGTTCTCTGCCGGCGTGGCCACCGCATCGAAACAACCCGATGCGGCACGGCAACTGATCCGCTATCTCAACTCGCCCGCTGCCGCGCCCACCATCGCCAAGACGGGGCTAGAGCCGCTGACGGCACCGTAAACTGGCGCGCATCCCCCGCTCTCATCGACGAACCACGCCATGACGATCTCCCCCGCCCTCGTTTCCGCTTTCGCGCCCAGCGGCACGCTGCGCGCCTCGATCAACCTCGGCAACCCCATCCTGGCCAACAAGGACGCGGCCAGTGGCGAGCCGGTAGGCGTATCGATCGACCTGGCGCGCGAGTTCGCACGGCGGCTCGGCGTGGGCGTCGAGCTGGTGGTGTTCGAGAAGGCGGCGGCTTCGGTCGAGGCTGTCAAAAACGAAAAGGCCGACATCGGCTTCTTCGCCATCGACCCGGCACGCAGCGAAGGGCTGCTGTTCACCGCGCCCTATGTGCTGATCGAGGGTAGCTACCTCGTGCCCGAAGCTTCGGCGCTCGCCGACAACGCGCAGGTCGATGCGAAGGGCCATCGCATCTCGGTCGGCTCAGGCAGCGCCTACGACCTGTTCCTCACGCGCGAAATCAAGGCAGCCGAGATCGTGCGGCTGCAGGGCGCGGGGCCGGCGCTTGCTGCACTGCGTTCAGGCGAAGTCGAAGTGGCGGCCGGCATCCGCCAGATGCTCGAAGGCGAAGCGCAGCGCGCACCCGGCGTGCGCGTGCTGCCGGGCCGCTTCATGGTGATCCAGCAGGCCATGGGCACGCCGGCCAGCCGCGGCGCCGCGGCACAAGCCCTGCTCGCCGCCTTCGTCGAAGAGATGAAGGCCAGCGGCTTCGTGGCCGATGCGCTGAAGCGCCATCGCATCGAGGGCGCGAGCGTGGCGCCCGCGGCCTGACCTACCGGCGCTTCAGCCGTCAGAGCTTGTACGCCTCCACCGGCCCCCGCGAGTAGAAGAGAAAGTAGCCCGTCGAAGTCTGGAAGCCGTTCTTCTTCCAGCCCGCCGGCACTTTGAAGATGCCTAGCTGCTCGCTCGCCATGCCGACGAAGGCGGTGCTCTCCTTGTCGGTGGTGATGCGAGCCCATTGCTCGCGCGTGACCGGCTTCATCTGCATCTTCGGTTCGCTCCACTCGGGCGTGCGCACCTTGTCGCGCATCACGTAGCGGTCGCCCTGCTTCTCTATCTTGATCAGTTCCTTGAGCGCGCCGTTCTGCTTGACGGCGTAGGTGCCGACCAGTTCGGCCTCGGGGCCGCTGCTGCTGCTTGCGCCGCATGCGGCGAGCAGCAACGCCGATGCCCCGGCCGCCAGCCATTTCAATGCTGTGTTCATGTTGATCCTCGTGCGATGAGGCGCGCACCGACCGATATGCCGGGCGGCGCGCGCCGGTTCAAACAACGCTCAGCGCTTGTCGTTCTCGCGCAGCTTCAGGCTGCCCTGGAAGCGCAGCGCATGCGGGTACTCTTCCTTCTCGACCCCGGCATCTACCGCCGCCATCTTCTGCTGGCTCACCTGCGTCTTGGCCAGCAGGGTCGCCGGCAGGTTGACCACGCCCTTGATCTGGTCGTACTGCGCCTGCGTGATGCGCCCCACGCTCAGCAGCCGGAACGCATCGCGCTCGATATTCAGCAGCAATGGCTTGTTGCTCGCAAAGCTCTGCGCCTTGGCCAGCAGTGCGCTCCACGACTGCGCGCTGTAGTTGCTCACGTAGTAGTCCTGCCCGGTCGGCCCGGCCAGCACGGCCGTGCAGCCTGGTAGCTCGATCTGCGTGCTGTTGTTCGACATCACGAAGGTCTGGCGCTTTTCCATCGCGTCGCCGTATGCCAGCGTGACGGGAACGGTCCAGGTCGAGGCCGGGTACACGTTCTGGTTGGGGAACGACTCCTGCGTGATGTTCACGTAGGTGCTGTTGCCCGCGCACTGCGCATCGACCGTGAGCAGCGGAATGCCGGTCTGGCGGATGAGGCTGTCGCCGATGTCGCTCACCTTCTTGTCGGTGGCCTTCTCCAGCGAACTCCACAGCCGCGAAGGCGTGACGTTGCCGTACGCGTAGTCCTTCAGGTAGATCTGCAGGCCCTTCTGCATCGCCTCTTCGCCGATGTAGTTCTGGATGGTCTCCAGCACGTGGCTGCCCTTGTTGTAGACGAAGATCGACGGGCTGATGAAGCCGAACGAACCCGCGTCGTTGAGGTTGCGCTGCACCGGCACCGCCGTGTTCTTCAGGTCGGCCACGATCACGTTGTGCTTGTCCAGCACGTAGTCGGAGAAGCTGTAGTACTCAGGGTGGAACTTGATCGTGGTGCGCCTTTCGAACCAGCGCGCGAACGACTCGTTGAGCCACACGTTGTCCCACCAGTCGAGCGTGACCAGGTCGCCGAACCACTGGTGCGCCACCTCGTGCGTGACCACCGTCACCGAGTACAGCGTGGGCGTGTCGCCCGGCTTGGTGAGCACCGAATCGGCAAACTCGAAGATCGAGCCCCAGTTCTCCATGCCGCCGAAGCCGGTGTTGGGCTTGTTGTTGTAGCTGTCGTTAGCCGCGACGGTGTCGAACTTCTTGAAGGGCAGCGGGATGCCGGTGTACTTGTAGTAGTAGTCCATCGACACCTTGGTCCACTCCATCGCGAACTTGGCCCAGTCGGCGCGGCCTGGCGGCGTGAACCAGCGCAGCGGCATGTCGCTGCCGTCGAGCGGGTTCTTGAAGTTGTCGGCCAATATGTCGAACTTGCCGCCGCCGAAGAAGGTCAGGTACATCGGCATCGAAGGCGTCTTCTCGAAGGCCACGCGCTGGTAGCCGTCGGGCAGCTTCGTTGCCTCGGTCTGTGCGCCGTTCGACACCGTCTTCCAGTCGCCCGGCACCTCGGCCGAGATCTCGAAGGTGTGGCGGAAGGCCGGCTCGTCCCAACCCGGGAACCATTGCCGCGCATAGTTGGTTTCGCCCTGCGTCACGATGGCATCGCTGCTCACGCCCTCGGGCGTGGAGAGGCCCACCTTGAAGATGCCTGTGGCGGCCGAACAGAACGGGTTGCGCGCCACCTCCGCGGGCGGGCAGTACTCGGCGTCGGAGAACTGGATCTTGCCGTCCCACTCCATGTGCAGCAGGTACTTGCCCTTTGCGATCTGGCCGTCGTTCAGGCGCAGCTGCACGAAGTCGCCCAGCGTCTGCGGCGTGGGAATCAGCGGAATCGCCTCGGCAGGGCTCGACACCTTGCGCAGCGTGGTGCGGCCCTTTGCAAAGTTCAGGTTGTGCGCGGCAACGACGATGGCGTCGACCGGCTTGAGCACTTCGATCTCTACATCACCGCGGCCCACGAAAGTCTTGAGCGCCGCATCGGGACGGAACCATAGCTTGTAGTTGCTGGGCCAGACGGTGTCGGGCAGTTCCATCGGCTTGGCCGAACGATCGACCGCTGCAACGGCGGCATTCGCCGCGTTGGGCACGCCGTCGTCGGGCGTCTTCGAGGTGGGGTCGGACACGGGTGCCGAAACAACGGAGTCCGACGGTGCGCTGAGGCCGGTGCCGGCACCGCCGAGCGAAGCGCCGCCACTGTCTCCGCCGCCGCCGCATGCCGTCAGAACGGCAAGGGTCACTGCGGTGATGGCAAGATGATTGACCACCGGGGTACTGAATTTTTTCATGATCGCCTCTGAGTACTCTTGGTAAGAAGAAACATGCGCCGTCCCGCATGCGCCCGGCGGATAGCCGGCGATGCGCGTGACGCGCGCGGTGATGAGATGAACAACGGGGTTATCTGGGAAGAAAAACGGGCAACACACTGCCCTCCCGGCGAACGCTTTCGTTCGTCAGGACCACACAGTCATGCAAGGTCACACCGCGTGCGAGGCGGTGGTCCCAGGATGCGAGGCGTAAGAGGTTCCATTCCCGTCAGACGCGGGGTGATGGGATGCAAGCGCGGGGCTGTAGTGCGAAGGCTCGCGCTCAGTGCCGGCGCATCTGCGCGGTGCGTTTCCGCGAAGCGGAAGCGGCACGAACCATGTCGGTTATGGCAAGACTTTCTGCGGCTCTTGTCGTTGATTTCACGCGCATTCCCTCGTCCATTGATGTGCGCCAGTTTTAGCTGAACGAACAAGTCAGCTCAACGAATCGCGGAACTTTTCTCTCTCAAAATGTTCGCGCGCCATAGGCCGAATGGCGTCATGACATGCGGCGCACGCCGTGCGCTATGTAGATGGTTCTAGCGTCGAAACACCTGCTCACGCAGATGACAGAAATCGGCCCCATGCACTGTGACTGCGTGGCCACAGTACGAAGGTACAAGCCTTCGAAAAGCTCAGGAAAGCTGTGAACCTGAGACTGCTGCAGCGCCGTGCGTGCGGTCGCGCAGCCACAGCAAGAGGCCGCATGCGAACACCACGACCTGCGTGCCGATCAGCAGCGCAAAGCCCGCGAAGAAACCCGAGGCCGAAGCCGCCGATGCAGCGGCCGTGCTCGCGGTGCCCGAGACATGCGACACCGCGCTGATCACGCCGCCCATCAGCGCCGGCATGAAGCCCGCCACGAGGCTGCCCGCGCCATTGGTCACGCCGAACGCACTGGCCGTGTGCTCGGGCCGCGAGCAGTACTGCACCGTGCTCGGAATGGCTGGGCTCTGAAGGCCCCAGAAGAAGTTGGCTGCTACAAGGCAGCATGCCGCCGCATACGGATCGCGCGCGTTGATGGCCATCAGCACCGACAGCGCCACACCCGCGCTCGCGCCCATGAAGATGAATGGCACGCGCTCGCGTCCGACCTTGTCGATGAGCACGCCGCCCACGAACACCGCGAGCACCGTGGCGTATTGCGGCAGCGAGGCCAGCCAGCCCATCTCGCGCATCGAAAAGCCTCGCGCTTCGCGCAGATACGTCGGCAGCCAGTTGCTGCTGCCCCAGAGGTAGGCCAGCGCGGCCGAGGTCAGCAGCGTGATGAGGAACAGGTGCCGCGTGTGCAGCGCGCCCTTCACGATGCCGCCCACGCGCGCCATCGCCTCGCCGAACGACGAAGGCTTCACGCCATCGGCATGCACCGGCGGCATGCGCACGAAGGCCAGCACCAGCGGAATGCCGAGCACGATGTTCAGCACGCCGAGCACGTGGAACGATGTGTCCCACGCGAACTGCGTAAGCAGATAGCCAACCAGCGGATAGCCAATGGCCAGCCCCAGCCCCGTGCCCATGTTCACGAAGGCATTCGGCTTGCCGTTCTCGTCGCTGCGGAAATGTGCCTTGATGTACGCCGAGGCCAGCGAGAACAGCGGCCCCTCGGACACGCCCAGCAGGATGCGCGAGGCCAGCAACATGCCGTAGCTGTGGAACATCGGCGAGGCCCACGTCACCACGCCCCAGAGGATCAGGCCGTACACCAGGCTGCGCCGCACACCGAACAGCGCCGAGCAGAACGGCGTGAGCACGAAAGCCGACACGCCGTAGCCCAGCATGAAGGCCGTCGCCAGGAAGCCCTGGCTCACGCGGTCGGTGGCCGCGATACCCACATGGTTCAGGAACGCGGCATCGGTGATCAGCACCGCGATGTTGATGCGGTCCACGTAGGAGATCGCGACGATCACGAACAGCGTGATGACGCCGTACCAACGAAAGTTCTTGCTACTGCGGATGCTGTTGCTCTGCATGACCTGTCCTGCCGATGTGGGAGTGGTGACGCGCCCTTGCGCCTAGAACATGTGGCGCATGCCGAACTCGGTGCCGCTGGAGGCGCGGTTCGGCGCGGTGATAGCGCCCGAGAGGGCTTGCGACGCGCCATTGCTGTTGCTGATGCGCGCGATGGTCGCGTACAGCGCGGTGCGCTTCGACAGGTTGTGCACGTAGCCGATCGCCAGCTTCGACGAGGTGGGCTTCAGCGTTGCGCCGACAGGCTCCAGCCGGTAGCGCGCATACGAGGCCTTGATCTCGCCGGGCCCGATGGGCAGCTGCAAGCCGATGAGCGCGCCCTTGGCATCGGTCGTGCCCTTCGACTCCTTGTACAGCTCGCTCGTGAGCTTGAGGTTCATGAGCGACGCATCGAAGGTGTAGGACGCGCCGAGATTGGTCACGCGCAGGTCGCCGCTCGCATAACGCGTGCGGCCTGTGGCCAGTGCGATGTTGAGCCCGCCGCTCTGGTAGCCGAAGCGCGCGCCCGTGTGGTCGCCGTCATGCTCGTTCGACACCCGCGTGCCAGGCAGCACCGAGTTGGAATCGTTCTCGCCCATCGCGTACATCACCTGCCCGTAGAAGCCGCCGAGGCTGGCCGGCAGCAGGTAGCCGATGCTGTTCGAGGCACGCGTGCCCGTGGGCGCGACGAGGCCACCCAGGCCCGAGAAGTAGATCTGGTTCGCGCCGATGCCGCCGCCCGTGCCGAAGGGGTCGAAGATGGCGGTGTTCCAGAACGCCGGCACATAGTCGCGCCCCAGCCGCAGTTCGCCGAAGGGCCCTGCGAGGCTCACGGTGGAGCGGCGGTTGAAGCTCAGTACGCCCGCGGTGCCATTGCCGCTGGCCTGGTTGTTGGAGTTCGACGGAAAGCCCGTGCCGCTGTCGTTCTGCAGACCCATCTCCAGCCAGAAATTGGCCGAGTAGCCGCCGCCCAGGTCTTCCGTGCCTCGAAAACCGAGGCGGCTGAACATGTTGCCGCTGTTGGTCAGCTGCGTCCTGTGGGCCGAACCGTTGCCGCTGCCCTTGGTGTAGGTGACGGCTGCGTCGACCACGCCGAAGAGCGTGAGGGAAGATTGGGCCAGCGCTCCGCCAGCCGTGCTGGCCGCAGCCAGCGCGATCAAGTAGTTTTTCATTGGATTTTCGGGAGTGGTTTTTCTCTGGCCGCGGGCCTCAGATGTCGAGCACCAGCCTCTCGCCCTTGCAGCGGGAGACGCAGATCATCATGGTCTTGTTGGACGCACGTTCGATCTTGGTGAGGATGCCGTCGTGATGGTCGACCTCGCCTTCGAGCACAGCCGTTTCGCAGGCGCCGCAGACGCCCTCCTTGCAGCTGTGGTCGGGGTTGAGGCCGGCGTCGATCAGGCTGTCGAGAATCGACTTGCCCGCCGGCACCTCGACGCTCTTGCCGCTCTTCGCGCACTGCACCACGTAGCTCTGCGTGGCGCTTGGCGCCTCCGCATGCACGGCGGCGAAGCGTTCGATGTGCGCGTTGGCGTAGCCCAGTTGCTCGCAGCCCTTCTCGAAGGCATCGAGCATCGGCGTGGGGCCACAGCAGTAGTAGTGGCTGGCGCTGCCCTTACCCGACAACAGCTCGACGAGGTTGGGCGGCGCGCCCTTCTCGTCGTCGAAGTGCCAGGTCAGCTGCACCGATTTTTCTTTCGCCAGCGCTTCGATGCCGTCGCAGAAGGCAGCCTCCTTGCGGGTGCGTGCGCAGTACAGGATTTCAACTGGCTTGCCGATGGCCACCAGCCGCTGCAACATGCACCAGATGGGCGTCACGCCGATGCCGCCGGCCACGAGCACCGAGCGTTCCGCGCCCTCCTCCAGCTTGAAGTTGTTGCGCGGCGCCGAGATGGGCAGCGTCATGCCCACGCGCAGCTGCTGGTGCACGTAGCGCGAGCCGCCGCGGCTCTTGCGGTCGTTGAGCACGCCCACCACGTAGCGCTGGCGGTCGCTCGATGGGTTGCACAGCGAGTAGCTGCGCACAAGCCCGTTGGGCAGGTGCAGGTCGATGTGGGAGCCGGCCTCGAAGGCAGGAAAGTCCACGGCAGGCGTGGCCGGCCGGAACTCGACGCTCACGATGCCGTCGGCCTCGTAGCGCATGGTGTGCACGAGGGCGTTGAGCGTGGGAGAAGACATGGCTTCGCTCGCTTCCCGCTCAGGCCGCTGCGGCTTCCGCCAGCTGGGCCTGCGCCAGGTTGCGCATGTGGCGGCGCAGGCGAACGATGCCCAGGTCGTGCTGGTACAGGTTCTCGTGCTGGTTGGCGTCGGGCTCCATCTCTTCGAGCATCACGCGGTCCTGCTCCAGCACGTGCCAGTGGCGCGCTTCGAGACGGTTCTTGTAGAGGAAGCGCCAGGTGTCGCGCTGCCAGCCCGGCTCCAGCTTGCGCACGCGCCAGAAGAAGGTGGCCGTCATGCCCTTCACGATCGGCGAGAAGGCTCCAATGATGATGAAGTTGCCGCCAGGGCCGCCGGTCTTGGGGTACGGAATTTCCAGGCGCATCCAATGGATGCCGGTGTCAGCCCACTCGGTCCAGTCGAAGTTGACGTTGCGCTGGCCTTCCTTCTCGAACACGAAGCCGATGTCGGTCGGGCGAATGCCGAACTTCGCGCTCGAGTCGCCCTCGGCCATCGAATGCGACTGCTTGTGCAGGTACGTGCCGTGCATCGGGTCCATCACGTTGTCGAGCACGTAGCGGTAGTCGCCCTTCCACTCGGTGTAGCAAAGGAAGCTCGAATACCCGGCGTCGTCGGTCAGTTGCTCGGGCAGCATCAGCGGCGGCGCAATGTCGACCGGCTCCTTCGAGTTGTAGAGAAACACCGCACCCGCGCGCTCCTGCACGTGGAAGTGCCGAGTCGCCTTCGAGCCTTCGAGCTTGCAGCCGGGGCTGCCGGGCACGCGCGTGACGACGCCGTCATGCCGCACCTCGACGCCGTGATACGGGCACGAGAGGCGGTCGCCCAGCACCACGCCCTGCGACAGCGGCGCACCGCGATGCGGGCAGCGGTCTTCCAGCGCGTGCAGCACACCTTCGCCGTCGCGCCACAGGGCGATCTTGCGGCCGAGACGGCGCAGGGAGATGGGGTTCTCCTTGATGAAGTGCGAGGGGCAGATCGGATACCAGAGGTCCTTCAGGCCGATCTCGAGAAGATGATCGACCGGATCGGCGGGAACGGGTTGGATTGCGATGGTCATGGTGGGTACTCCTCAGGCGGCCAGCGCGGCCATTTCCTTGCGGTACAGCGCCTCGGTCCAGGGCTGGCCGCCCGGCGTGGCAAGGCCGCTGTCGTTGAGCCGCTGCACGAGCCCTGGCAGGTCGTGGATGCCGTCGCCGAAGGCGCGCTCGATCACGTCGCCCAGCAGGTCTTCGTAAGTGGTCGCGGGGCGCTGGCGCGCCTGGTGCGGTTGCAGGTAGCGGTCTTGGGGTTGCATCGTGAGCCTCCGTGGGGCGAGCGAGGTGAAGTGAATCAGGCGGCGGCCATGGCCGGGGTTGCGAGCGGCGCGGTCCAGGCGTCGTAGCCATAGACCCAGTCGGCATTGCCACCTTCGCGCAGCCAGTTGTTGCCGCGCGAGCCGAGCTGGACCTGGCTGGCGCGTTCGATGCGCGCCTTCTCGAAGCCTTGCAGTGCGGCCGGAACGTCGGCCATGGCCACGCCTTCGAGGTGGCGCGACAGCACCACCGCGTCTTCGATGGCCATGCCCGCGCCCTGCGCCATGAAGGGCAGCATCGGGTGCGCGGCGTCGCCCAGCAGCGCCATGCGGCCCTGCGCCCAGGCGGGCATGGGGTCGCGCTCGTACAGCGCGGTCTTCAGCACCGTGTCGCAGGCGTCGAGCAGGGCACGCGCCTCGGGGTGGTAGGCCACGTACTGCTCGCGCAGCTCGTCGACGCTGCCCGGCGCGGTCCACGACTCGAGATGCCAGGTGTCCTGCGGCGTGGTGGCGAAGATGAAGATGTCCTTGCCGCGGTTGAGCGGGAAGGTGACGATCTGGCTCTGCGGGTTGGGGCCCCACCACTTGGTGAAGGCGCCGAGGTTGGGCACGCCGGCCACGCGTTCGGCGGGCACCACGGCGCGGTACGCGACGATGCCGGTGAAGCGCGGGCTCTCCGCGCCGAACATCGCGGTGCGCACGCAGGAGTGGATGCCGTCGGCACCGATCAGCGCGCCGACGCGGGCGCTGGTGCCGTCGGTGAAGGCGATGGTCACGCCGGCTTCATCGGCGGCGATGGTCTCGGCGCGCTTGCCGAGCGCGACCTGCTCCGCCGGGAACATGTCGGCCAGCGCGGCCAGCAGGTCGGCGCGGTGGATGGTGAGCTGCGGCGCGCCATAGCGCTGCTCCGCCGAATCGGCCATCTCCAGGCGCGAGGTTTCTTCGCCGGTGTCGTAGGTGCGGCTGATGCGGTGCGACGGGCGTGCTGCCGTCACGCGGGCCGCCTCGCCCACGCCGAGGCCGTCGAGCGCGCGCACGGCATTGGGCGTGAGGTTGATGTCCGCGCCGACGCGGGCGAACTGCTTGGCCTGCTCGAACACGATCACGTCGTGGCCCGCGCGCCGCAGCGCAATGGCAGCCACGAGGCCGCCGATGCCGGCGCCGACGATGCCGATGGTTGATTCGCTTGTCTTCATGAGAGCTTCTTTCGCGTGCGGCCGGCTTATTCGGCAACGATGTTGCGGGCCTTGATGATCCTGGCCCATGTGGCCGTCTCATCGCGGATGTACGCGGCGAACTCGGCGGGCTTCATGGCCGCGTCGGTCATGCCCTGCAGCTTCAGGCGCTCGCGCACCTCGGGCTGCGACAGCATCTCGGCGGCGTCCTTCGCGAGCTGTTCGACCACGGCGGGCGGCGTGCCCTTGGGCGCCATCAGGCCGTACCACGAGGTCACGGTCACGCCCTGGATGCCCTGCTCCGCCAGCGTGGGAATGTCGGGTGCGGCGGGGCTGCGCTTGGCCTCCGTGATGCCGATGGCGACCAGCTTGCCCTGCTTCAGGAAAGGCAGCGTCGCGGGCAGGTTGCTGAACATCAGCGGCACCGAGCCGCCGAGCACGTCGTTGAGCGCGGGCGGCGTGCCCTTGTAGGGCACATGCAGCATGTCGATGCCGGCCTGCTGCTTGAACAGCTCGCCCGCCAGGTGCAGGCCACTGCCCACGCCGGGCGAGGCATACGACAGCGTGCCGGGCTTGGCCTTGGCCTGCGCCACCAGCTCCTTCGCATTCTTGATGCCCGATGCGGGCGACGCCACCAGCACATTGGGCGCCTTGGCCAGCATGGTGATCGGCACGAAGTCCTTCGCCATGTCGAACGGGAAGTTGGGCATCAGCGTCGGGTTGATGGTGACGTTGCCCGCGGGAATCACCAGCAGCGTGTGGCCGTCGCCCTTGGCGCGCTTGACCTTTTCCATGCCGATGTTGCCGGCCGCGCCGACCTGGTTGTCGACCACGGCCGCCTGGCCATAGCGCTTGGCAAGGCCATCGGAAAGCACGCGGGCCAGCGTGTCGACCGGACCGCCGGGCGGGAACGGCGAGATGATGGTGAAGCGCTCGCTGGCGAGCTGCTTCTGGGCCTCGCTCTGCTGCGCGTGCACGGGTGCGGCGAGCGTGAAGGCCGCCAGCGCGGCGAACAGGACGGAGAAGGAGAAACGTCGTTGCATGAGATTCGAGGGATTCGAGGGGTTCATTTCTTTTCGGTGAGGAAAGCGCCCTTCGGGCCTTCCGCGTTCTTCTGGCGTCGGGTGTTGCCGTCTAGGCCGCCGTCCACCGCCCATTCGGCGAACACCGTCGGGCCCGGCTCGAACTCGCGCGGCTGCCATTCGGCGGTGAGCTGGTCTTCGTCGGCGTAGTACTCGATGAGCCCGCCGGCCGGGTTCTTGAAGTACCAGAAGTACGCCGACGACACCGGGTGGCGGCCCGGGCCCAATTGCGTCTCCCAGCCACGGCGCGAGAAGTGCAGGCCACCGCCGAACACTTCGTGGATGTCGCGCACGGTGAAGGCCACGTGGTTCAGCCCGCGCTTGCCCGAGGGAATCTGCAGCAGGAACAGGTCGTGGTGGCCGCCCTCTGCCGCGCAGCGCATGAAGGCGCCGCGGTTCGGGTAGCTGTCTGACGCCACGAAGCCGAAGCGCTGCGCGTAGAACGCGCTGGTGGCCTTCACGTCGCTCACGAAGAACACGACATGGCCGACTTCGATGGGTGTCGCGCGTTCGTAGATCGGCGCGGCCTGGTTGATGCGCAGCTTGGCATTCCAGGTGTTCATGGCGGCGCAATCGACCTGCACCGCGCGCTTGCGGCTGACCTGCAGGCGCACGGCCAGGCCGTTGGGGTCGATGCAGCCGATGCGGCGCGCGCCGTCGATCGTGCTGTCGAAGAAGGCCGGGTCTTGCACGATGGCGGCGGCGTAGCGGTCGAGATCCGCATCGCTCTCGACGCCCCACACCACTTCGCGCAGCGTCGGGCCCTCTTCCATCGCGGGCGGCAGGCCCGGCTTGTCCAACGCCGCGACGACCACCTTGCAGCCGTTGAGGCATTCGAAGACGAGTTCGTCGGAGGCTTCCGACTTCAGCGTGAGGCCCCAGTCCTCGAAGAACTGGCGGCATGCGGGCAGGTCGTCCGCGCCGTAGGTGATCTGGTCGATGCCAAGTACGCTCATGGTGCGGTCCTCTTCAGTTCGCCCATGGGAGCGGTTGTTCGTTCGTGCCCCAGTACATGCTCTTCTGTTCCATGTACTGGAAGATGCCTTCGCGGCCCTTCTCGCGGCCCAGGCCGCTGTCGCGCCAGCCGCCGAACGGCGTGGACACGGAGAACTGCTTGTAGGTGTTGACCCAGACCGTGCCGGCCTGCACCGCGCGGCCGAGCTTCCAGGCGCGCTTGAAGTCGCGACTCCACACGCCGGCAGCCAGCGCGTAGACGCTGTCGTTGGCCTGCGCGATCAGCTCTTCCTCGTTGTCGAAAGGCATCGCGACGAGCACCGGGCCGAAGATTTCTTCCTGGCTGATGCGGGCGCTGTTGCCCAGGCCTTCGATGATGGTCGGCTTGTAGAAATAGCCCCGGTCATAGCCATCACCATGCGGGCGTACGCCGCCCGTGCGAATCCTGCCGCCTTCGGACACGCCGAGGTCCACATAGCGCTCGATACCCTCGCGATGCTTCGCCGTGATGAGCGGGCCCATCTGCGTGCGCTCCGAAGCCGGGTCGCCCACGCGCAGCGCATTGGCGCCTTCCGCGAGGCGCGTCAGGAACTCGTCGTAGATGCCACGCGCCACGAAGAGGCGCGAGCCCGCGATGCACGACTCGCCCGACGAACTGAAGATGCCGTACAGCACGCCGTTCACCGCGTGGTCGAGGTCCGCGTCGTCGAGCACCATGGTCGGCGACTTGCCGCCGAGTTCGAGCGACACCGGCATCATCTTGTCGGCCGCAATGTGCGCGATGTGCTTGCCCGTGGTGGTGCCGCCAGTGAACGACACGCGCTTGACCAGCGGATGCTTGGTGATCGCATCGCCAATCACCGAGCCCTTGCCCGGCAGCACGCTGACGATGCCCTTCGGCACGCCGGCCTGCTCGCAGATGCGGGCCAGTTCCAGCGCCATCAGCGGCGTCACCTCGGCGGGCTTCACGACCACCGCGTTGCCTGCAGCCAGCGCGGGCGCCAGCTTCTGCGCCTCGCTGGCAATGGGCGAGTTCCACGGCGTGATGGCCGCGACCACGCCCATGGGCTCGTGCACGCTCATCGTGACAAAGGCGCCGCGCGACGGCGTGATGGTTTCTTCCAGCGTCTCCAGCGCAGCGGCGAAGAACTGGAAGGTGCCCGCAGCGCTGGCCACGAGGTTGCGTGTTTCGGTGATCGGCTTGCCGTTGTCCAGGCGCTGCTTCTGCGCGAGCGATTCGCTCTCCTCGCGGATCAGTTGCGCCACACGGTGCAGCACGGCGGCGCGCTCGTGCGGCAGGCGCTGGGCCCAGCCGCTGGTGCGGAAGGCGTGGTCGGCGCGGGTGATGGCCTCCTCGACATCGGCGAGGCTCGCGGCCTTCAGGCGCGCGATCGGCTCGCCGGTGGCGGGGTAGAGGCTTTCGTAGACGTCGCCGCCGCCCAGGCGCCATTCGCCGGCAATGCAGATCGGAAGGAGTTCGGAAGAAATCATGGAGTGACTCAGATGGCGAGCGCGGCAACGCGGTTGCGCAGCGCGCGCACGGCGCTGTACACGGTGAGCGCGGATGTCTTGGGGTTGGCCGCGAGCGGCTTGTTGCGCATGGTCAGCTCGAAGCTGCCGAAGGCGCCTTCGGCTTCGACGGTGTGCACGTTCTCGGTGGTGGCGGGGTCGGCAATCAGGCGCACCTGTGTCCTGTCGAGCCCGAGCCCCGCGAGCGAGACGGTGGCGGCGACGTTGGCGTTCTTCGGATAGAGCAAGGCCGCTTCGCGCGCGCTGCCTTCGAAGATCACGGTGGGCTGCACCAGCGCATCGAGGTCGCGGCCCTGTTCGGCCGGCGTGCCCTTCCATGCCTGCGGCGGCTTGCGGCCGGTGTAGCGCACGCTGTCGAGGCCGCCGATGCGGGCTGCGGCGAGTGCATCGATTGCACCGATGGCGCCGGGAATCAGCTGCACCTGCGTCTTGCCTGCGATGGCGGCGGCTTCGAGCTTTTCGGCGAAGCCGGCGGTCGACAGCGCGCCGACCGAAGCGACCACGCAGGGCGTGCCGCGTGCCAGCGCGGGCAGCACATGCTCTTCGATGGCCGCATGGCCAGCCGTCTCGACCACGAGGTCGATGCCATCGGCAGGCACGCTACTGCCAACCTGCACGCCGGGCGCAACCTTCTGCGCCGCGGCCACGCCCTCGGCGGGCACGACGATGGCAACCACCTCCAGGGCGGCATCGCCCTTGAGCAGTTCGAGCACCGAGGTGCCGATGGCACCGCAGCCTACGAGGGCAATACGCAATGCGGGCAATGCGCTCACGTCCGTCACTCCACCGAAGCGGCGGCAGCCTTGCCGAGCGCCGGAATCTGGGTGACGGTGTTGGTCGGCGGGCCTGCGAAGGCGCTCTTGAAATCGCCGATGGAGAGCATGTCGATCTCCAGCAGGAACGGGCCCTTCTTCGCCAGCGCCTCGCCCAGCTTCGCCTTCAAATCGTCCATGCGCTGCACGCGGGCGTGCGGCAGCGACAGCGACTTGCACAGCAGCGCGTAGTCGGGCGTGTGCAGGTCGGCATAGCAGCGGCGGCCGCCGTACTGCGCGTCCTGGATGTTCTTGATGACGCCGTAGCCCTTGTCGTTCATGAGCACGATGACCATGTCGGCCTGCTCCTGCACGGCGGTCGCGAGTTCGCCGAGGTTCAGGATGAAGCCGCCGTCGCCGGCCAGGCAGAAGGTCTTGCGGCCCGAAGCGGTCTCGGCCGCGCCGATGGCAGCGCCAATGGCCATGGGCATGCCCTGCCCGATGCCGCCGCCCGTGGCGTGCACGCCGG
Source organism: Variovorax sp. GW821-FHT09D05 (assembly GCF_059416325.1). Classification (NCBI taxonomy): domain Bacteria; kingdom Pseudomonadati; phylum Pseudomonadota; class Betaproteobacteria; order Burkholderiales; family Comamonadaceae; genus Variovorax; species Variovorax sp. GW821-FHT09D05. Next base: position 539,047 of record NZ_JBWKOZ010000003.1, read on the forward strand.
CGCTAGGTTCGAAGATGCGCAGTTCGCGGTTGCCCCAGGTGCTGTTCGACACGGTCACGTCGCGCACCCAGTTGAAGTTGCGGCCGGCGGTGGACTGCAGCGCCTTTACAAGCTCGGCATACGGGCCGAGGCCGTCGGTGAGCGAGGCCACGGCCTGCTCGTGCGCGGCGCGCAGGTCGGCGAGCAGTTCGGGGTCGGCCTTGTACTTCGCGGCTTCGAGGCGATCGGCCAGGCCTTCGAGGGCCAGAGCGGAGTCGCCGCAGACGAACAGGTCGGTGGCGTAGCCACGGCCTTCGGCGGCAGCATCGGCATCGATGCGCAGCAGCGGGCGCGGCAGCTTCAGTTCGTACTTGAGCGTTTCGTTGCCGCGCAGGCGCGAGCCGACAACCAGCATCGCGTCGCAGCGCTGGTACAGCGCCTCGACCGGCTTGTGGATGTTGTACGAGCCGAGCGAACCGGCATCGTCTTCGGGCACCGTGCCACGGCCCTGCGTGGTGGTGACCACGCCGAAGCCGAGCTTCTGCAGGCGTTGGATGGCGGCTCGGGCGTGGCGCGCGCCGCCACCGACCCACAGCATCGGGCGCTTGGCTGCAGCAAGGCGCGCAGCCAGTGCGTCGAGCGAAGCAGCAGAAGGCACCGGCCGCTCGATGGGCAGCGGCGACAGGTCGGCCGGCATGGTCGTCAGCGCGGACTGGATGTCGATCGGAATCTCCACGCTCACCGGGCCGGTCGGCGCCGTCATCGCAAGCTGCACCGCGCGCTTGAGCGTGCCGAGCACCGTCTCGACGCTGCGCACGCGCAGGGCCGCCTTCGACACGGCCTTGAGCATGGTGAGCTGGTCGGGCGCCTCGTGGATGTACGACATGCCCTTGTCGAGGTACGGCGTCTCGATCTGCCCCGTGATGTGCAACAGCGGCGCGCCGGCGGTCAGTGCCTCGACCATGCTGCCCGCGATGTTGCCGGCGGCCGGGCCGGTGCTGGTGAGGCACACGCCGAGGCTGGCCGTGGAGCGCGCATACGCATCGGCCATGTTGCCGGCTCCGGCCTCGCCGCGCGCCGGCACGAAGCGGATCGCACCGCGCTGCGCGAAGGCGTCGAGGATCGGCATGTTGTGGATCGAGATCACGCCGAAGGCCGCCTTGACGCCGCACTGTTCGAGAAAAGCGGCGACGACTGCGCCGACGGTGACCGTATTGTTGTTCGTGGGGTTATGCATGGCGCGAGAGGCCTCCGGAAATGTCGATATGGCTGCCCGTCGTGTACGACGCGAGCGGGGAAGCAAGAAAAAGAATCGCGCGCGCGGCTTCGGTCGGAAGCCCCAGGCGACCCAGCGGGATGTGTTTGTTCTTCGCGAGCTGCCCGCTCCATGCGGCCCAGTCTTGCGACTTGTCTTCGCGCGCCTCGAAGCGGCGGCGCCATTGGCCCGACTCGACCAGGCCGATCAGGATGCCGTTGACGCGCACGCCCTGCGGAGCGAATTCGGTGGCCATGGAGCGCACGAGGTTCAGCAGGCCGGCGCGCGCGGCCGAGGTGGCAACCATGTGCGGCTCGGGCTGGCGCGCCAGCAGCGAGTTGGCGCAGACGATGGAAGCATCGCCCAGCACCACGCGCTGCGCCGCGAGTTGCGGCAGGAAGGCGCGCGTGGGGTTGATGACGGAGAAGAACTTCAGGTTGAGCTCTTCGGTCCAGGCTGCATCGTCGGTGTCGGCGAAGGTGGAGACGCGGCCCTGCCCTGCGTTGTTGACCAGCATCGATGCCGGGCCGAGCGCGGCTTCGCTGGCGGCGGCGAAGGAGCGGACCGAGGCACCGTCGAGCACGTCGCATGGCTGGGCGAAGAGCTTGGCGTTCGGGTACCGCGCGTGCAGATCGGTCACGGCGTCGTCGAGCCGCTCTGCATTGCGGCCGCACAGCGCGACGGATGCGCCGCAGCCGAGCAGCAGCTCGACGGTGGCCAGACCGATGCCCGACGAACCGCCCGTGACCACGGCCACGCGGCCGGCCAGCGCCTTGGCTGCAAAGAAGGAGGAAGTCTGCTGTGCCATGACCGTCATGCGCTGCGAAGCGGCACCACCTTGGCGGCGCGCGCTGGGGAGTAGTTGAGCAGCCCCGAGATCTCGTCGGCCGTGCCGCGCACGCGCAGCACCATCTCGTCCATGCGGCTTTCTTCGATGTGGTCCGAGGTGATGGTGGCGCCCAGCGCCGCCACGATGTGGCCGCTGTGGTCACGCACCGGCGCAGCGATGCTGGAGATGTTCGACTCGAAGAAGCCCTCGCCCAGCACATAGCCGCGCTGGCGGTCGGCCTGCACCATGTCGAAGAGTTCGTTCACGGTCTTGGGCGTGCTCGGCGAGAAGGTTTCGAGCTTGTCCTCGGGGTAGAGCGCGCGCAGCTGCGGCAGCGTGAGGTCTTCGAGCAGGATGCGGCCGAGCACGGTGGCATGGGCCGGCAGACGCGTGCCGACGGTGACCGAGCTGGCAAAGGGCGTGGGCGGTGCGACCTTGGCAACGTAGACGATGGAGCGGCCATCGCGCACCACCAGGTTGCAGGGCGTGCGCAGTTCGTCGCACAGGCGGTTGAGCAGCGGTGTGCCGAGCTGCGTGAGTTCCAGCGAGGCGAGGTATTCGAAGCCAAGGCGCAGCACGGCCAGGCCCAGGCGGTAGTCGCGCCCACCCTCGGCGCGCTCGAGGAAACCCATGTTCTCAAGCGTGGTGAGCAGGCGGAAAACGGTGGAGCGCGGCAGGTCGAAGCGGCGGGCCAGTTCGGGGGCGGAGAGCGTGCGGCTTTCGCGGCTGAACTCGCACAACACGCGCAGGCCGCGCTCCAGCGCGGGCACGTTGTAGCGGTCGGCGCCCTCTTCCATCGTCTCGTTGTCGTTGTTGGCCATGCCTCTTTTTCCTTCCTTGGATGTCTTGTGTTTGTGTTGCGGTCAGCCGGCGAGCGATTCGCGCAGCAGTGCGGCGACGGCCTGCGGTTGTTCCACATAGCCGGCGTGGCCCGCATCGTCCACCAATTCAAGCGGCACGCCGCACTGGCGCGCGACTTCTTCGCAGGCGGCCGGAGGCGTGACCACGTCGAGCGCGCCGCAGGCCACGCGTACGGGCATGGGCGGCGGCAGGTCGGCCAGCAGGTCGGCGTTGCACAGCAGCTCGACGGCCTGGCGGTAGCCGCGGTCGTTCAGCCGGGCCATGTTCCAGCGCACCCATTGGCGAGCATGGTCGCTGGCCTTGTCGGAGACGAGCCGGCCCGCGCGCTTCGCGGCCATGCCGGCGATGCCGAGTTCGTCGAGCGTGGCGAGGCGCTCTGTGCGCACCTTGGCACGAGCCTCCGCGCGGGACGGAGCGCCGTAGCCGATCGCCGGGCTGACGAGCACGAGTCGGCGGATGCGCGAATCGGTGCGCGCAACCGATGCAGCGGTGATCGCGCCGAGCGAATGGCCGACCAGCACGCACGACTCGATGTCGAGTGCATCAAGCAAGGCGCTGAGACGTGCCGCGTAGTCGGCTGCGGTCGGTGCGGCGGCTTCGAGCGGCGTCGATTCGCCGTAACCCGGAGCGTCCCATGCAATCACGCGGGCCTGCGGCGCGAGCAGCGCGGCGGTGTCGATCCACGACGCCGCGCCCGAGCCGATGCCGTGCAGGCACACGACGACCGGGCCCTGGCCGCATTCGCGCACCGACACCACGGCCCCACCGGCGACCGCGACATTGCGGGCCGGAAAGCGTGCGTCGAGCCGCGCCAGCTCGGAGGCCGGCAGCGTCAGCGCGTCGGTGGCGATGGCGTCGTTCATGGATTGTTCGCTCAGCGCTTGATCTTGGCGAGCGGGTGATCGGCCGGATACGTCGGCGTCACGGGCTTCTTCGCGCCGAGCATCACGCACATCAGCGCGTCTTCGTCGCCGATGTTGATCTCTTCGCGGTACACGCCGGGTGGCACCGAGATCAGGTCGCGGTCGGTCATGATGGTTTCGAAGCGCTCGCCGTCTTTCTCGATCACCACCTTGAGCTTGCCGCGAATCAGGAAGAACACTTCTTCCACGTCGGTGTGCAGGTGCGGCGGGCCTTCGTGGCCGGCCGGGATGACCATGGTCGAGAAGGTGAAGTGCTCGGCAGGCACGGTGTTGACGTCTTTCGCGACGCCGGTGCCGCCCGTGCCCACGTAGCGCATCTGCGCGCGGCGGAACTTGGGGTCGAAGTCGGACTGGAACTTCAGCGCGTCCCAGTCGTACTTGCGGGTTTCGTAGCGCGCGATGCGGGTGTTCATCCACTCCGCGAGGCTGCTGCCTTCGGGCTGCGCCAGGCTATTGGTGCCGGCTTCGTTGATCTTCTGCTGTTCGGACAGATCGCTCATCGGGTGTACTCCTTGGTCGGAAAAATCAGTGCATCGCGAAGCCGCCGTTGACGGCCAGCAACTGGCCCGTCACGAAGCGTGCGAGGCCGGAAAGCAGGAACAGGGTCGCGCCGCACACGTCGGCGGCTTGCTGCTCGCGGGGAATGGCGCGGCCTTCGAGGTACTTCTGGTGGCGCGCCATCGGCACGTATTCGGTGGCCTCGACCAGCGTGAGGCCGGGCGCGACGGCGTTGACGGTGATGTTGTCGCCGCCCCACTCGCGCGCCAGCGAGCGCGTCATGGAAATGACGGCTCCCTTGCTCGATGCGTAGGCCAGCAGGTTGGGCGCGCCCCACAGCGCCGTGTCGGACGCGAGGTTGACGATGGCGCCGCGGCCGCTTTCGGCCAGCGCGCTGCGGCAGGCGCGGCCCATGAGCCAGCTGCCGCGCACGTTGACGTTCATCACGCGGTCCCACATGTCGATTTCGAGCTGGTGCGCGTCGCGGCCGCCCGAATTGGTAATTGCGGCGTTGTTGACGAGGCCGTCGAGTCCGCCGAGCAGGCGGATGGCTTCATCGGCGCAGGCCACGATGGAGCCAGGGTTCGACAGGTCGACCGGCAATGCGTGGGCTGTGTGGCCCGCTTCGCGCAGCGCCTTCGCCTCGGTCTCGGCCAGTTCGCCCAGGATGTCTGCCAGCACCACGCTCGCACCTGCCGCGGCAATGCACTGCGCGAAGGCAAGGCCCAGGCCGCGCGCGCCACCGGTCACGAGGACGCGGCGGCCGGCCAGCAGGTTGGCCGGCAGTTCGGCCAGCAGTGCCTGCAGGCTCGATGGATCGGGAATGGCTTTGAGTTCGGTCATGGGGATGCGGGCTTCAGTCGGTTCAGTCGGCCTGGATGCCGAGCTCCTTGATGACCTTGCCGAAGCGCGTGTAGTCGGCGGCGTTGGTCTTGCCGAGTACATCGGCGTCGCCGCCCACGGGCGTGGTGCCGAGCACCGCCATGCGCGCAACGATCTCGGGCATCTTCAGGATTTCGTTGAAGTGGCCGTTGAGCGTCTTCACGATTTCGGGCGGCAGGTTGCGCGGGCCCCAGAGGCCGTTCCAGGCCGTCACTTCGACGTCCTTGTAGCCCTGCTCCGCCAGCGTCGGCACGTTGGGCGCGAGCGGCGAGCGCTGGGCCGAGGCCACGGCCAGCGGGCGCAGCTTGCCGTTGGCGAAGTACGGCGACACCGGGCCGAGCGTGATGAAGGTGACGGGCACGTGGCCGCCGAGCACGTCGTTGACGGCGGGCGCCACGCCCTTGTACGGCACGTGCGCGAGGCTCGTGCCCGAGGCGCGGGCGAACATCTCGCCGAGGATGTGCATCGGCGAGCCGCTGCCCGGGCTCGCATAGCTCAGCGACTTGCCGCCCTTTGCTGCGGTCACGGCGTCCTTCAGCCCGGCGAAGCCGCTGCCGCCGCTGGCCACGAGGAACAGCGGCTGGCTGCCCGTCTGCACGATGGGCGTGAAGCCGTTCAACACGTCGTAGCCCGACGAGCCATTCGTCTTCAGCACCAGCTGCGCGATGGAGAAGGTGCTGGGCGCGAGCAGCAGCGTGTAGCCGTCGGGCGCGGCCTTCGACACGTAGGCGCTGCCGATGATGCCGCTGGCGCCGGGGCGGTTGTCGACCACCACGGGCTGGCCGACGCGCGTCGAGAGCTTTTCGGCGAAGAGCCGCGCCAGCGCGTCGGTGTCGCCACCGGCCGGATAGGCAACGACCAACGTGATCGGCTTGCTCGGGTAGCTGTCTGCCCAGGCGAGTCCGGTGGCGCAAGCGGCGGCCAGGGAAATGGCAGCGGCGATGGCATGGCGGCGTGTCTGTTTCATCGGGTCCGTGTGATCGTGGTTTTGTTTCACCAAAGAAACAACGATTTATTAATGGAACGCCGTGAGAATACCGAGGAAGACAACTTCGTGACTAAGTAGAAACCCTGATTTTTGTGACTCAACGAAAACAGGGCGGCCTTTTCGGGCCGCCCTGCAGGGGTGGGAGCGTCGGGCTCTTCAGCCGCCGTAGCGCGCCACGGTGAGGCCTTCCATGTCGATCTCGGGCGCCTTGCCCGCAATCAGGTCGGCCATCACGCGGCCGGTGCCTGCCGCCATGGTCCAGCCGAGGGTGCCGTGGCCGGTGCTGAGCATCAGGTTGGGAATGCGGGTGGCGCCGATCACGGGCGTGCCGTCGGGCGTCATCGGGCGCAGGCCGGTCCAGAAGGAGGCGTCGCGCACGTTGCCGCCCTTGGGGAACAGGTCGGTCACGACGTGTTCGAGTGTGTCGCGACGGCGCTCGTTGAGCTGCAGGTCGAAGCCCGAGAGCTGGGCGGTGCCACCCACGCGGATGCGATCGCCGAGACGCGTGACCGCCACCTTGAAGGTCTCGTCCATCACGGTCGATTCGGGTGCGCCGCCAGCGTCGGTGATGGGCACGGTGATCGAGAAGCCCTTGACCGGATACACCGGCAGCCGAATGCCCAGCGGCTTGACCAGCGCGGGCGAATAGCTGCCCAGCGCAACCACGTAGCGCTCTGCGGTGAAGCTGCCGGCATCGGTGCGCACAGCCGTCACGCCCTTGGCTGCATCATGTTCGATGGCCTGGATGTTGATGCCGAACCTGAACTTGACGCCCTCGGCTTCCGCCAGCCTGGCCAGCGCCTGCGTGAACTTGAAGCAGTCGCCAGTCTCGTCACCGGGCAGACGCAGGCCACCGACGAATTTGTCTTTCACGGCCGCGAGCGCGGGCTCGTACTGCACGCAGCCTTCGCGGTCGAGCACCTGGTACGGCACACCGGAAGCCTTGAGCACTTCGACATCCTTCGAGGTGCCCTCAAGCTGCTGCTGCGTGCGAAAGAGTTGCAGCGTGCCCTGCATGCGCTCGTCGTAGGCGATGCCGGTGTCGGCGCGCAGTGCCTTCAGGCAGTCGCGGCTGTATTCGGCCAGCCGCACCATGCGGCCCTTGTTGATCTCGTAGCGCGCCTGCGTGCAGTTGCGCAGCATCGACAGGCCCCAGCGCCACATGGCCGGATCGAGCATGGGCTTGATGACCAGCGGGCTGTGCTGCATGAGCATCCACTTGATGGCCTTGACCGGCACGCCGGGCCCGGCCCACGGCGCCGAGTAGCCGGGCGAGACTTCGCCCGCGTTGCCGAAGCTGGTTTCGAGCGCGGGCGCCGGCTGGCGCTCCAGCACCGTCACCTCGTGCCCGGCGCGCGCCAGGTAATACGCCACCGAGGTGCCGATGACACCGCTGCCGAGAATCAAGACCTGCATGAGAACAACCCTTTGAAAGCTGCTGCAACGCAGCCGAGGGTACAGGCTAAGCGCTACAGGCCGAGAGCATCCTGCAATTGCCGTGCCGTCCAGCGCTTGGGCTGTTGCGGCCAGGCATCGAGCAGCGCGACCATGCGCGCGTTGCGCGGTGCGCTCAGGCCGTGCTCCTGCGCGAGGCGCACGACCTCGCCGCTGAGCGAATCGATCTCGGTGCGGCGGCCGAGCGCGAGGTCGTCGGCCATGCTGGAGCGCGCCTTGGCATCGATGCGCAGCATGCGTCCCGCGATGATGCGGAACAGCCAGTCGGGCAGGCGCAGCAGGCTGACCAGCCGATGCGCCGGAACGGCAGCCACCTGCGCCGGCGCAATGCCCGCGACGTTGAGAATGCCCAGCGCTTCCTCGATCAGCGACGCGAAGCAGCGGCGGTAGCCGCGCAGCATCAGCTCTTCGCGCAGGGGCAGGCCCGAGAGCGCGTTGACGGGGTTGTTGAGGTTGAGCATCAGCTTGCCCCACTGCACGGGCAGCAGGTCGGCATGCAGGTCGAGCGGCACGCCGGCGCGCTCGAACACGGGCAGCCACGGGCGCAGCGCCGCGTCGTCTTCCGCGGCCAGCCGGCCGGGAGTGCCGCGATGGAAGGCGCCAGGGCCGATCTCGGCCACGTTGTAGGGCACCATGCCGGCGCGCACATTGAGCGAAGGGCCGGTCTGCGATGCGGCCGCGCAGTTGGAAATACCGTTCTGCAGCGAGACCACCGTGGTGCCCGCAGGCAGCGCGAAAGCCAGCTCGCCCGCCGCCGCGGCCGTGGCGCCACTCTTCACGCACAGGAGCACCAGCGAAGGCCGTGCACCGACGGGGACCTGCTCACCCAAGCGCAGCTTTTCAGCGGGCAGCTTGCGCGTTGCGCCGTCCATGTCGGTGAGCGTCAGGCCGTGCTTGGCGAGCTTTTCGAGCACGCGCGGACGGCCGACGAAAGTAACGGGCACTCCGGCCGCCGCGAGGCTGCCGCCTATGAAGCACCCGATGGTGCCCGCCCCCATCACAAGCACTTCACCGGGGGTAGCGTCGGGCATGAAGTGCTTGTTCCTGATGCGTGTCTGTCAGGCGCGTTCCGCGACCCAGGCCTGCACCGATTGCAGCGCGGCCGGAAGGCCCGCCGCATTGGTGCCGCCGGCCATGGCCATGTCGGCCTTGCCGCCGCCCTTGCCGCCGACCTGCTGGGCCACGAAGTTGACCAGCTCGCCGGCCTTGACCTTGCCCACGCTGTCGGCCGTGACACCGGCTGCGATCTGCACCTTGTCGCCGTCGACTGCGGCCAGCACGATGGCGGCGGTCTTGAGCTTGTCCTTCAGCTTGTCCATGGTGTCGCGCAGCGTCTTGGCGTCGGCGCCGTCGAGCTTGGCGGCCAGCACCTTGATGCCCTTGACGTCCACGGCCTGCGACACGAGTTCGTCGCCCTTGGACGATGCGAGCTTGCCCTTGAGCGCACCCACTTCGCGCTCGAGCGCCCTCACCTGTTCCAGCACCTGCGTAAGCCGGCCCTGCAGCTCGGCGGCCGGCGACTTGAGCGTGGCGGCCACGCTGTGCACGGTCGATTCGAGGTCCTGCAGGTACGACAGCGCATTGGCGCCCGTGACGGCTTCGATACGGCGCACACCAGCGGCCACGCCGCCTTCGCTGACGATCTTGAAGAGGCCGATGTCGCCCGTGCGGCCCACGTGGGTGCCGCCGCACAGCTCGCGGCTGGTGCCGATGTCGAGCACGCGCACGGTCTCGCCGTACTTCTCGCCGAACAGCATCATCGCGCCGGTCTTCTGGGCCGACTCCATGTCCATCACGCGGGCGTGCGTCTCGGAGTTGGCGAGGATCTCGGCGTTGACGCGCTTCTCGATCTCGAGGATCTGCGCGTGCGTGACGGGTGCGTTGTGCGCGAAGTCGAAGCGCGTCTTGTCGGCGTCGACCAGCGAGCCCTTCTGCTGCACGTGATCGCCCAGCACTTCGCGCAGGGCCTTGTGCATCAGGTGGGTGACCGAGTGGTTGCGCATGGTGGCGGCGCGGCGGGCGGTGTCGACCGCGGCCTTGACTGCGTCGCCGACCTTCAGCGTGCCCTGGGTCTGCGTGCCGTGATGGCCGAACACGTCGGCCTTGATCTTCTGCGTGTCTTCCACGCCGAACTGCACGCCTTCTGCAACGAGCACGCCCTGGTCGCCGACCTGGCCGCCGCTCTCCGAATAGAAAGGCGTGGTGTCGAGCACGACGATGCCGGGCTGGCCTTCCTTCAGCTCTTGAACAGCCGCGCCTTCGAAGTACAGCGCCACGACCTTGGCGCTTTCTTCGAGGTGGTCGTAGCCGGTGAAGGTGTTGCCCGCGCCGGCGTATTCGACGTTGCGGTCCATCTTGAACTTGCCGGCAGCACGGCCCGCGGCCTTCTGCTTTTCCATGGCGGCATTGAAGCCCGCCTCGTCGACGCTCACGCCGCGCTCGCGGCATACGTCGGCCGACAGGTCGAGCGGAAAGCCGTAGGTGTCGTGCAGCTTGAAGGCCACTTCGCCCGGCAGCACCTTGGCGTCGCCGGCCAGTGCCGCATCGAGGATTTCCATGCCGTTGGCCAGCGTTTCGAAGAAGCGTTCTTCCTCGGCCTTCAGCGTGTCGGTGATGCGCTTTTCGTCGGCCACAAGCTTCGGATATGCGTCGCCCATGAGCTTCACGAGGTCGGGCACGAGCTTATGGAAGAAGGGTTTCTTCTGGCCCAGCTTGTAGCCGTGGCGAATGGCGCGACGGATGATGCGACGCTGCACATAGCCGCGGCCTTCATTCGACGGGATCACGCCATCGGCCACCAGGAACGAGGTGGCGCGGATGTGGTCGGCGATCACCTTGAGCGAGTTGTTGGCCAGGTCTTGCGTGCCGGTTTCGCGGCCAGCGGCCTTGATGAGCGCATCGAAGATGTCGATTTCGTAGTTGCTGTGCACGTGCTGCAGGATCGCGGCCAGGCGCTCCAGGCCCATGCCGGTGTCGACGCAGGGTGCGGGCAGTTTCTTGACCGAGCCGTCGGGCTGCATGTCGAACTGCATGAACACGTTGTTCCAGATCTCGATGTAGCGGTCGCCGTCTTCGTCGGGGCTGCCGGGCGGGCCGCCGGGAATCTCGGGGCCGTGGTCGTAGAAGATTTCGGAGCACGGACCGCAGGGGCCCGTGTCGGCCATCATCCAGAAGTTGTCGGACATGTAGCGCCCGCCCTTGTTGTCGCCGATGCGCACGACGCGTTCTGGCGGCAGGCCGATTTCCTTGGTCCAGATGTCGTAGGCCTCGTCGTCCTCGATGTAGACGGTGGCCCAGAGCTTCTCGGCCGGCAGCTTGTAGACCTTGGTCAGCAGCTCGAAGGCCCAGGTGAGCGATTCGCGCTTGAAGTAGTCGCCGAAGCTCCAGTTGCCCAGCATCTCGAAGAAGGTGTGGTGGCGCGCGGTGTAGCCCACGTTCTCGAGGTCGTTGTGCTTGCCGCCGGCGCGCAGGCAGGCCTGGACCGAGGCGGCGCGCACGTAGTTGCGCTTGTCTTCGCCGAGGAACACGTCCTTGAACTGGACCATGCCCGAGTTGGTGAACATGAGCGTCGGGTCGTTGCCCGGCACCAGCGAACTCGAGGCCACGACAGTGTGACCCTTGGAGGCGAAGAAATCGAGAAAGGTCTTGCGGATGTCCGCGACCGTGAATGTGGGCTGGCTCATCTTTGGATTCGTCTTCTGTCGAGGGCGGCGCGGCGATGGCGACCCTCTTGTCGAACCCACTGCGGCGAACCGGCCTAACTGCTTGATTTGCTTGAACAAACGATTATAGGTTTGGCCATGGCGCCCGCGCCCGGATCGGGCCGCACCGGGAAAACTGCACGATCCGGACTCCGCGGCTAATATGTGACTTGGCGCAAAAAACGAGAACCAAATACGGTCTGCGCCATCCGTACTTGTACGGACAAAAGATCAAGGAGTTCGCATGGCAAGCCAAGAGGCGGGACAACACTGGCAGATCGAAGACCTGGATTTCTCGCGCATCGCGCTCGACAAGGTACGCCCGGACGAGAACCTCTTCTACCTGGTGACGTCCGCCTCCTTCATAGAGAGCGGCTCCGACCTCTACACGCAGAACCTGGTCGACTTCTTCCGGGGCGACGACGAAGTCACCGACTGGCTGTCGAACCACTGGGAGCAGGAAGAATTGCAGCACGGCAAGGCCCTGCGCGCCTACGTTCGCCACGTGTGGCCTGAGTTCGAATGGGACACCGCCTACCAGGGCTTCCTTGAGGAATACGCGACCTACTGCAAGGTAGAGCTGCTGGCGCCGACCCGCGCCCTCGAAATGACCGCCCGCTGCGTGGTCGAGACCGGCACCGCCACCTACTACCGCGCCATGGCCCGCAGCACCGACGAGCCCGTGCTGCAAGACCTGGCCACCCGCATCGCGACCGACGAGGTCAACCACTACAAGCATTTCTACCGCTTCTTCCGCCGCTATCGCGAGCAGGAAAAGCTGAGCCGCTTCCGCGTGATGGGCACCATCGGCCGCCGCACGCTCGAACTCAAGAGCGAGGACGCCGACTGCGCGATCCGCCACGTGGTGAAGGCGCGCTCGCCCGGCCGCGCCAGCGACACGGCCTACGTGGAGCGGCTGAGCGCGGACATGAACAGCACCATCCGCACAAACCTGAGCCCCGGCAACACGCTCAAGATGCTGATGCGGCCGCTGGAGCTGCCGGCGAAGGTGCAGGCGGTGATCCAGTACCCGATCAGGCAGTTCATGCAGCACGTGTTCCTGCGCTGAGGGATGGCTGGATAGATAGATGTGCGGGTTGCCGGCGCCGCACAAAAAAAACCCAGCACAGGGCTGGGTTGAACCTCTTGAGTGCTGTCACGCACAGAGAACTCGCACTTCGAAGCGAGTCCGCAAAATCTAGGGCCTCATGCCCCGGCGCCTTGTCGGACAGGACCGACACTTCAGATCGATGGGTCTGACCACGTGAGCGCCAGCGGTCTGCCAACCGCACAAAACTGCCAAATAGTTCACGTTTTAATAAGTGTCCTACGGCGACTGCCTGTTTCCGGCTGACACCGGCGTCCGGGGCGACCACAGACCATACCGATGCTGTCACGCAACAGGGCCGCATAAAAGAAGAGCTCTCTGTCAGTGCTTAGAGCCGGCCCACCAGGGTCACTCGGACCCGCTTCGGCGGGTATTTTTTTGGCGCGACGCCGCACAGACCGAGCCAACGCCCCGGCCCCCTTGCTGCTTTCAGTTCGCCGAGGTCAGCCCCGGCTTGCGGGTTCCGTCCAGCGAATACAGCTGCGGCCGGTCTTCCGCGGTGCCTTCCGCCACCAGCCCATGCGCCACCGCCTGCGGCTGGCGATACAGCTCGTTCTCGAGGCGCCTGACCCGTTCGGCGTACATCCGGGCCAGGGCACTGTGATGCTCTGCCGCCGCCTGATGCTCGATGCGCGCCATTTGCGCCTCTTCAAGAAGTGCCGCCGCGCGCCGGAGGTACGCGGTGTGATTCGGGCGAAACAAGAAGTCGAACGTCATTTCACGCTCCTTTCCGCAAGGGTGCGGTGGAGTCATGTTCCTCCGCGCCCGCCTTCAAGTCTGTCGGAACGCGCCTACCCTCGGGCTACCCATTTTCTCTTGACTTGCCCATACCACACGGCCGTGACACGTTGTTCCTTCTTGACGGGGACAACGTTGTGGAAAACTGTGTGCGCATCGCTCGAAAGCCTTGCCTGGCGTGGCCTGCAACGCGATGCCTGCGAAAGAGGCAGTGCGCGAAAAAAATTTCTGAGCGCAGCCAACCGCTGCCGGACTACCCCATATCCGACCGCTTGCAATTGAAGACCGTGCCCGGATCGACCGCCCGCAGCACCGGCACCTTGCCCACGAACGTCACCCCGGCACTTATCAGACGCCACTCCCCTGCCTTGAACAGCTTGAAAAGGTTCGTGACTTCATCGCCCGCGGCAGGAATGGCATTGAAGACGTAGACCGGCTCGCCGCCCTGGGTCTCGTCCATGCTCAGCAACTCGGCCCGCATCTTGCCCATGGTGTCCGTGTCTTTGGTCCTCTGGCGCACGATGTCCATGTTGACGGTACGAGAGTGCTCGTCGATCGAGATCCTGCGGATCCAGGGCGCCGGCCCCGCGCTGTTGTGAGCTGGCACGCATGCGATCGTTCCGGCTGCGGCCGAACCTGCTGCTGCGGCGAAGAACAAGTGAAGGGCGAGGTGAGTGGGCTTGAGTTTCATGCTCGGTTGAGGCTCCTGGGTCGAAGGACATGCATCTATACTCCCGCCTGTCGTCGCTCGCAGGCATGCAGTCGGCGACTTGCCAGATGCGGGTGTAGTTCAATGGTAGAACGGCAGCTTCCCAAGCTTCATACGAGGGTTCGATTCCCTTCACCCGCTCCAACAGCTCCCGCGAATTCCTGCGTGTCTTCCTTCAGGCACCTGCCGTACTGCTCCCGGCACCAGCAAGACCGTGTCGAAACGGTCGGGGCGCTGTGGCAAAGGTGCCTCCATACGGCCTTTGCGATCACGTAGCATCCCGGCCCATGAGCTACACCGTGAAACTGGTCGATTTCCCCGACGCCCCGGCCGACGTCATCGCCACTGCGGAGTCGCGCTTCCGCCGCGAACTCGACAAGCTGCTGGGCGAGAGCGTCGAAGCCGCGCTGAAGGCATTCGAGAACGCCAGCGAGTCCAGCGCCGACGAACTCAGCAAGGACGAACTTGCGCTGGCCGCCACCTGGGCCAAGGCCTACGAAACCGCCAAGACTGCCGGCTTTCGCGCACTCGGCGAAGCCGACGAGGCCTACTTCGAGATCCGCCTCGACTGACCTGCCCGTTCTTTCCCCCCGACTCCAGGACCAGCCCATGAAACTGCTGTTCGCCCTGCTTCTCTGCGCCCTGCTCTGCGCCTGCGCGAGCGCACCGAACACGGCGCCGGCCGCAGGAACAACGGCAGCAACGCCGCCCGCCACCGAGTCGGCACCGGCCCCGCCCACGGGCGTGCAGTGGCGCTACATCAACTCCAAGTCTTACGAGGCACTGAATGCGGGCCTCGGCAACAGTCACCGCTTCGAGAGCAGCGTCGGCTGGATCGATGTCTACGTGTACGACATGAAGCGCGCCTGGCAACCAGGCGTGGACGACCCGCAATTCGACGAGCACTTCAAGAGCACCATCGCCGAGGTGCAGCGAGCCACCGCCCAGGGCATGTACGCAAGCGCCAGGATCGGCCCCACCCGCGACGTGCGCATCGAAGGGCTGACCTTCCGCACGGTCTCGTTCCGCCTCGTGCATGCAAAGGACGCCAAGGCCTACGACTCGTTCACCTACCTCGCGGTGCGCAACGGCAAGCTGCTGAAGTACCGCATGTCCTTCAACGCGCCAGCGCCGGCCAACGTGGAAGCCATTGCGCGCGAGTTCATCGAGCGCAATGTGCGCACCGGCCCCGACACGCCAGTCGGCACGCGCCAGCTACGCAGCACCTGAAGGGCGCAGCGGCAAGACGCCTTCTGCCTTGTAGCCGCGCAAGCCGCCAAGATCGAGCACCGTCAGCCCGCGCTTTTCGAGGCGGATGAGTCCCAGCGCCTGAAAGCGCTGCAGCGCAACATTCACGCGCTGCCTCGACACGTTCGCGAGCAGTCCGATCTCCGTCTGCCCCACCTCCAGGAAGCGCGGCGCATCGGGATACAGATCGGGATTGAAAAGGCTCGCCAGGCAGTTCGCGACCCGCGCGTCGGTGTCGAGCAGGCGCTCATGCTCCAGCGCGCCGATGAAGAGGCTGAGCCGTGCGTTGAGCAGTTCCTGCAGGTAGTGGTTGAACGGCACGCTAGTGTCACGCAGCCATTCGAAGGTGCGCCGCGGCATCAGCGCCACGCGCGTGGGCCGCAGCGCGAACACGTCGTAGCGGCGCGCCTCGTGCTTGAACAACGAGCCTTCGCCGAACCACACGCCGGCCGATACGCCCGTGAGTGTCGAGACCCGTCCGTCTTCGGATGCGACCGACATCTTTGCGAAGCCATCGATCAGCGCCATCCAGTGCTCGACCGGCTCGCCGGCGCGCGCAATGCAGCCGCCGCGCGCGAACTGCCGTTCCTGCATGCTGCCGAGCACATGTTCGAGGTCAGCCGGCGACAGGGCCGACGCCCATTTGGAACGCCGCACCGTCTCTTCCAGCACCTGCGCAGCGGAGGAAGAAGAAAAAGGCTCGCTGGGTGAATCAGGGATTACCTGTAGCAATTCGCGCGTCATGTGTCGTCGCAACGACCGCGCCCCGGAACGTCCATTCGTATTCTTTCAAGACATACAACACAGGAGACGTCCATGTTCGCTACACCCCGTCGCCCGCACAAGCGGGTTTTTCCGTGGCCGCGCCGGCCCCGCGCCCTTGCCGCGGGTCTCGCTATGGCAGGAGCTCTGCTCGTCGCGGGATGCGGCGGAGGCTCCGACGGCGGATCGGGGTTTTCGTTCATTCCCGGCGCCAGCCCACCGCCCGCGACGCAGACGCCGGCCGCGTTCCAGGTGAAGACGCTCTCGTCGTCGCCCGACATGGTCAGCGGCGGCGACTCACTGATCGAAATCACCGCGCCCGTTGGCGTGGCGCTCGACAAGGTTCGCGTAAGCCTGAACGGCAAGGACGTGAGTTCGCAGGTGCCGGTGGCCGACAGCACGGCCCGCGTGCTGCGCGGCCTCGTCACCGGGCTCACGACGGATGCTTCCAGCACCACGGGCAGCAGCAACACGCTGGTGGTCAGCAACGCCGACAACACCGCGCAGCGCACTGAGACGAAGCTGGTCAACTACCCCATCACCGGGCCCATTCTTTCGGGCCCGCACATCTCGCCCTATGAATGCCGCACGGTGCAGAACGGCCTGGGTTCGCCGCTCGACGCCGACTGCTCGGCCGCGACGCAGGTGGTCTGGTACTACCGCAGCACCTCCAATACTTTCAAACCGCTTTCAGACCCCACGGGCACGCGCCCCGCTGACCTCGCGACCACCACCACCAACGACGGCAACACCGTGCCCTACATCGTGCGTGTGGAGTCGGGCACCATCAACCGCGGTGTGTACCGGCTCGCGGTGCTCGACAACCCGACCAAGGACGCACCCGCCACCTGGAAGCCCGGCGCGGGCTGGAACAAGAAGCTCGTCGTGTACTTCGACTGCTGCGGCTCCGCCCAGTACAACCAGGGCGTGCATCCCATCGAGACGATCCTCGGCGATGTGGGCCATATCCAGCTGTCGCGCGGCTTCGCCTTCATGAACTCGACCGAACTCTGGAACAACCAGCACGCCAACCCGCACCTGCAGGGCGAGACGCTGATGATGCTGAAGGAGCACATCATCGAAGAATTCGGCGCCGTGCCCAAGTGGACGGTCGGCTTCGGCGGCTCGGGCGGCGCCATCCAGCAGTACCTGATCGCGCAGCTCTACCCGGGCCTGCTCGACGGCATTCAGCCCATCGTGTCCTTCCCCGAGACGCTGATGCCCGAGGTGATGGAGTGCCGGCTGCTCAACAACGTCTACAAGCTTGACACCACCACCTGGACCACGGCCAAGCAGAACGCGGTGAACGGCTTCAACACCAACACCTGCACGAGCTGGGACCTGTCCTTCGCGAGCATCATCAAGTCCGACAACGCGGTGGGCTGCGGCTTTCTCGAACCGGCCAACGTGTCGAACGTGTTCAACCGCACGACCAACCCCAACGGCATCCGCTGCGACCTGTTCCAGACCAACGTGAACCTGCTCGGCAAGCGCGCCGGCACGCAGGAGGCGCGGCGCCCCATCGACAACGTCGGCGTGCAGTACGGCCTGGCCGCGCTGAACAGCGGCGCCATCTCGGTGACGGAGTTCCTCGATCTGAACGAGAAGGTCGGAGGCTACGACGGCGACGGCAACACGCAGGCCGCGCGCTCCGTGGCAGACCCCGATGCGCTGAAGCTCACCTACGCGGGCGGCTTCAAGAACAGCTTCAAGGGACCGGGCCTTGCGAACATTCCGATCATCACGCAGCGCGGCAATGCCGATGCCGTGGGCGACATCCACGACACGATGCAGGACCTGATCATCCGGGCCCGCCTGCAGCGCGCCAACAGCCGCAGCGACAACCAGATCATCTGGACGCTGGGATCGAAGTCGCCCGTCGACTACATGTCGGCCTCGCTCGACCTCATCAACAAGTGGCTGGACAACATGGCCGCCGACACGGCTGCACCGTCCATCGACAAGGTGGTGCGCAACAAGCCCGTTGGCGCGAACGATGCCTGCTGGGACGCGAGCGGCACGCGCATCGACGAAGCCGCGTCGACCAATCCGGCGGCCAGCTGCAACGTGGTGTACCCGCGCTTCAGCACGCCGCGCCTCGTTGCCGGTACGCCGCTGGTGAACGACGTGCTCAAGTGCCAGCTGAAGCCGGTCAATGCGGCTGACTACTCGGTGACCATTGCAGGCGCCGACCTGGCGCGCCTGCAGACCATCTTCCCGAGCGGCGTGTGCGACTGGAGCAAGCCGGGCGCGGGCCAGGAGGCGCTGCGGGGCACCTTCTTGCGGCTGCCGCTGAACTAGCGCGTAACCGGGCGGGAGGCGCCCGGCAGCTTCGCCACCCGCTCGGCCAGGAAGTCCACCAGCACGCGCACGCGCAGCGGCTGGTGGCGGCGCGGGGCATACAGCAGGTGCACCTCCTGCGCCGGGCCGGTGTGGCGGCCAAGCACGCGCACCAGTCGGCCTTGTTCGAGCAGGTCGGCCACCATCCAGGTGGGCTGCAACGAGATGCCGGCGCCGCCGAGCACGCTGTCGAGCAGAGCCACCGCGTTGTTCACCCGATAGCGGCTGCGCACCGGCACGGTGACGGGGCCATCGGGGCCTTGCAGCAGCACGCCGTCGTCGCCCGCCGCGTAGCGCAGGTAGTCGTGCGCCAGCAGGTCCTGAGGCTTGCGCGGCTTGCCGCGTGCCGCGATGTAGTCCGGTGAAGCGACCAGCACGCGCGGCCACGTGCCCAGGTGGCGAGCGACCAAGTCGGGCGGCAAGGCGCCGCCGACGCGCAGCGAAACGTCGATGCGCTCCTCCAGCGGATCGACGAAACGGTCGTCGAGCACCAGCTCCAGTTCGATGTCCGGGTACAGGCCCAGGAACTCCACCGCCATCGCGTTGAGATGCCGCTGGCCCATGGTCACCGGCGCGCTCATGCGCAGCAGGCCGCGCGGCTGCTGGATGCCTTCGCGCACGTCGGACACCGCGTCGCCGTAGTCCTCCAGCATGCGCCGTGCGCGCTCGTGAAAGCGCTGGCCTTCCTCGGTCAGGCTCAGGCCTGCTGCGGTGCGCCGCAGCAGGCGCACGCCGAGCGAACGCTCCAGCCCCGCGACCAGCTTGCTGACGGTGGGCTGCGTGGTGTCGAGCGCGCGGGCCGCGCCCGACAGGCTGCCCAGCTCCACGCTGTGCACGAAGGCTTCGAGGGCGCGCAGGGTGTCCATGGTGTATTCGTATTTGGAATGGTCTGGATGCCATTCTGCCGTCTACCCATCCGGATACGCATGAAAGAAAGTCAGGCCGTTGCTTCAGCTTTCATCCAAGGACCTCTTCTCATGACCACATCGACACTCGCATCGATCCTGCGCCACGGCGCCCTCGCGCTCACCCTGGCCGCCACAGCCGCAACTTCAACAGCAGAACCGGCCGCCTACTGGAGCCCCAGCTGGATGGCCAGCACGCAACCCATATGGAACGGCGACTTCGTGCTGCCCACCGGCCTGCCCTTCCAGTTCAACCGGCAGACCGTGCGCCAGGTGGCGCGGCTGAGCATCGGCGGATCGCGGTTGCGCGTGGTGATCAGCAACGAAGGTGGGGTGGCGCCGCTGTACATCGGCGCAGCGCGCGTGGCCCGGCATGCCGAAGGCTCGGCTGTCGTCGAGGGCAGCGACCGGCCGTTGCGCTTCGGCGGGCAGGCCGACGTCACCATCCCGCCCGGCGCGCGGCTGGTCAGCGACCCGGTGGACATCGCCATGCCCGCTCTCGGCGAGGTTGCGGTGTCGCTTTATCTGCC
The DNA here is from genome assembly GCF_059416325.1 of Variovorax sp. GW821-FHT09D05. NCBI lineage: Bacteria > Pseudomonadati > Pseudomonadota > Betaproteobacteria > Burkholderiales > Comamonadaceae > Variovorax > Variovorax sp. GW821-FHT09D05. The sequence goes on from NZ_JBWKOZ010000003.1 coordinate 558,758, forward strand.
GCGGCCGAGCCAGCCCGCGGGCTTTCACTTCGATGCGCGGCAGATCGCCTACGTGGCCGATGGCGACCTGACCGGCGCCGCGCGCCTGCCGGCAGCGGCAACGCAATGGAGCACCCGTGTCTACGTCAGCGGCCTGATCGTCGAGACACCCCAGCCACCAACCACCGTCATCACCCTCGGCGATTCGCTGACCGACGGCAACGGCTCCACGCCCAGCGCCAACACCCGCTGGCCCGACGCGCTGGCCGAGCGACTGGTGGGACGCAATGTCGCGGTGCTCAACGCCGGCATCTCCGGCGGCCGCCTGTTGAAGGACGGCATGGGCCACGCCGGCCTGGAACGCGCGGGCCGCGATGTGTTCGCCCAGCCGGGCGTGCGCGCCATGATCGTGCTGCTGGGCACCAACGACATCGGCTGGCCCGGCGGCCCGTTCGCACCGAACGAACCCGCCGTGCGCGCGGAAGCCGTCATCCAGGGCCTGCGGCAGCTGGCGGAGATGGCCCATGCCCACAACGTGCGCATCATGGCCGGCACCATCGCGCCGACTGAACGCGCGCTGGAGGGCACGCCGCTCGAAGGCCACTACTCGCCTGAGAAGGACAAGGTGCGCCAGGCCGTGAACCGCTGGATCCGCGAAGGCGGCGCGTTCGACGCCGTGGTCGACTTCGACGCGGTGTTGCGCGACCCGGCACGCCCCTCGCGGCTGAAGGCGGCGATGGACTCGGGCGACCACTTGCATCCGGGCGATGCGGGTTACAGGGCGATGGCAGCGGCTGTCGACCTGGATGCTCTGCTGGGCACGCCTGCTCGACCCTGAAAATACTGTACATAAATACAGTATTTCTCTAAAATTCGTCGTCTCCAAGAACAACTTCGAGGCGACGCCGATGACCACCGCCAATCCGCCTGCGCTCACTGCGCAGGTTCTTTTTTTCTCCAGGTTGCACCAGTTGCAGCCTCCCTCCCGTACGGGTCGGATCTCGACCTGGCCTTTCAAAGTGACCCGCGACAAGGGGGACATTCGCGTGCAGGCAGCGCGCGTCATCCGCACGACGGCCGAGAGCTGGTGGCCGCCTGGATCCTGAAAAAGCACACGATGGCCGAGTTCAATAAGCTTCTCGTCGGACTCTTTCCCGCCAGGGAAGTGCAAGCTGAAATAGAGGCGCACCGCAAGAACTGGTGGTGGCCCAGAGGCTGCTCCTTTCCGCCCGTAGACCGCCTGCACCTGACGCTCCAGTACCTCCCCGATCAGCAGGGCAACGCCGAGCAACGTCTGCGCGCCGCGCTCTCCGAAGTGTCGATGCAGCCACTGCAACTCACGCTCGACCGCTCCTGCACATGGTCGAACGACGCCTCGGTAGTGCAACCGTCGGAGCATGAAGATTTGCGGCGCCTTCAGTACGACATCAGCCGTGCGCTGGTGCGAGCCGGCTTTTCCCTCGATGTCCATGTCCGTGGATGGACGCCGCACGTCACGATCGCACGGGACGCCGAACGCGCAGCAAGGCCCACTTCCCTGAAGCCCATCCGCTGGACGGCAACAGAGTTCCGACTGGTCCGCTCGCACTTCACGTATCCGTTTCGCCACGAACCCCTCGGCTCCTATCCTCTGCACTGAGGTGCGGCATTCGTCCGGCGCTACAGTGGCCGCATGCTGACGCCCCCCGACCTGTCGCGCGAAACCGTCGCGCAATACCTCGCCGATGCCTACGGCCTGCACGACGCCCGCATCGAATTCCTGCCCCTCGGCGCGGATGTGAACTCCGCCGTCTTTCGCATCAATGCGAGTGACGGCGCCGCGTATTTCCTCAAGCTGCGCAGAGGCGATTTCGACCAGCCGGTCGTCGCGGTCCCTGCCTTCCTTCACCACGACAAAGGCATCGAAGCCGTGATGGCGCCGCTGCCCACAACGAGTCAGCAGTTGAGCACGCAAGGCCACGGCTTCGACTGGGCGCTCTATCCCTTCTTCGACGGCAAGAACGGTTTCGAGCGCGCATTGACGAACCGCCAATGGACCACGCTCGGCACCGCATTGGGCGCGATCCATCGCACCGAACTGCCCGAAGCGCTGTCGGCCGGTCTTCCCAAAGAGCACTACGCCCACCACTGGCGTGAAGGCGTCCGCCGCTACCAGCGCCGGTTCATCAACGGCGTGAAGGGCGACGACATCGTCAAGCGCTTCCTCGCCTTCTGGGAGGAGCATGCGGAAGAGATCGACACCGTCGTCTACCGCAGCGAACAGCTCGCCTCCATCCTGCTCGAACGCCCGCCGCAGCTGGTGCTGTGCCACTCCGATCTCCACGCGGGCAATGTCCTCGTCGGCGACAACGACCGCATTTCCATCGTCGACTGGGACACGCTCATCCTCGCCCCGAAAGAGCGCGACCTGATGTTCATCGGCGGTGGCGTCGGCCACGTATGGAACCAGCCACAGGAAGAAGCGCTGTTCTACGAAGGCTACGGACTTAAAGACATCGACCTCGTCGCCCTCGCCTACTACCGCTACGAACGCATCGCAAAAGACGTGCTCGAGTTCTGCGACCAGATGTTCGACGCCACGGCCAGTGCTGAAGACCGCGAAGAAGGCCTGCGCCAGATGCAGGGCCAGTTCCTGCCCGGCGACGTCGTCGCCATCGCGCACCGGAGCTACGACGACATCACCTGACCCGGCCCGAGGTCGTCAGATCAGCATGTCCTGCACGTCGTCCTCGAATCCGGCAATCGGCTGCGCCTTGGCCAGCGCGAGCCACACCGCGAACGGAATGCGATCGAACGCGCGATGCACGGCCGCTCGCGCGACCACAAGGCGTTCGCCCTCCAGCACCATCACGCCGCATTCGGCCGGCACTTCTTCTGGTTTGGCGATGCAGCGGCCCTTCGCGTCGTTGCCCAGCACGTACCAGCACTCGCCGCCCAGGTCGAGGTACGCCGCGCGCTTGTCGGGCTTGCGCAGGTCGCCCAGCAGGTCGGCGCGGCTCACCTTTACCTCGTGCACGATGGGATGCGCGTAAGCCTCCACGCTGGTATTGCGGATCGAGAACACATCGGGCCGCGCAACGCACCAGCGCGGCTTGCCGCCCTCTTCCAGCGGCGGCAGTCGGGCGCGCAGGCCCAGGCCGCGCCATGCGATGCGGCCGCCGCGCGTCATCTCGCGCGCCACGCGCTCCACCAGCGCTTCGTGCGGCGACAGCGCGGCGCGGTTGATGGTGAGCGTGGTGGCGATGCGCGCAATGCCGGAGTCGGTCACGCGCAGCGTCTCGTGGCCGTGCACCGTGCGCACGCGCTCCAGATAGCCGCCAGCGAGCAGTTCGACTTCGATGGTGTCGCAGCACGGCCAGCCGGCCGAGCGATAGATCTCGCGCAGGCGCCGCGCATGCTGCTTGCCGAACGGCACCGCCGTCTGCATCGGTGGCGGAGGCTCCACCACCGGTGGCGGAAAGCCGGGGTCGGTCACAGGCGGCACGACTGGCGGCGGATCGCCCTCCGGCGGTGGCATGGGCGGCGGCGGTGGTGGCACGGGCACATCGGGCGCTGGTGGCGGCGGCCCGATAGGCGTGGCGACGATGGGGTCGAAAGCGGCGAGTGCGGACATGGCGGAAACAGGTTAGCGAAAAGCGGAGGAAGGCGCGAGGCATGGAACGATCGGTTGCATTCGGTCGTTCCCTTCCCGCGTCAATGAAAGTCGCGGCTCGTGTTGCTCTGCGCGAGCCGGCCCATGAGCGGCGTCAGGTCCCTGAAGCCCGTGGCGATCAGGTGCTGCACCTTGCCGCCGCTGTCGTCGTCGCGCTGCCACGTGCCCTGCACTGCGAGCAGGTGCGACTTGAGCAGCGGCTCGCGCCAGGCCTCGATGACATGGCTCCAGACGATGACGTTGACGTTGCCCGTCTCGTCCTCCAGCGTGACGAAGATGGTGCCGTTGGCGGTCTGTGGGCGCTGCCGTCCCTTGACGATGCCGCAGGCGCGCGCGGTCTGCCCGCTGGGCAGCGAACGCAGTTCGGCCGCGCTCATGAGCTTCATGCGCGCAAGGCGCGGGCGCAGCAGCGCGAGCGGATGGCGGCGCAGCGTGAGACCGAGCGCCGCGTAGTCGCCGACGATCTCCTCCCCCTCGGGCGCGGCCGGCAGCAGCAGCGCCTGCTCGTTGATCGGCACGCCCCGCAGCAGAGCCGGCGACCGGTGCTGCGCGGTGGCGTCCCACACCTGCTGGCGCCGATGGCCCGAGAGCGACATCAGCGCATCGGCGGCGGCCAGCGCGGCCATGTCCTTGCCGTCGAGTTCGGCGCGCAGGGCAAGGTCTTCGGTGCTCGTGAAGGGCGATTGGTCGCGTGCTTTGAGCAGGCGCTCGGCGCCACCCTTGCTGAGGCTCGATATGCGGTTCAGGCCCAGCCGCACCGCAGGCTGGTTCTCGTTGCCGAGGCGGTCGATGTAGCGTGGATCGATGCCTGGAGAACGCAGCGCATCGGGATCACGGGCTTCGAGCGTGGTGTCGAGTTCGCTGCGCGTGACGTCGACCGGGCGCACCTCGACGCCATGGCGACGTGCGTCCTGAACGAGCTGCGACGGGCTGTAGAAGCCCATCGGCTGCGAATCGAGCAGCGCGGCGAGGAAGCAGGCAGGTTCGTAGTTCTTGAGCCAGCTGCTCACCGTTACCAGCAGCGCAAAGCTGGCGGCGTGGCTTTCAGGGAAGCCGTAGTCGCCGAAGCCCATGACCTGCTTGAAGATGGCCTCGGCAAAGCTGGCCTTGTAGCCGTTGTCGATCATGCCATTCACGAGCTTGTCGTGGAACTTTCCGAGACCGCCCTTTCGCTTCCATGCCGCCATGGCACGCCGCAGTTGATCGGCCTCGTCGGCCGTGAACTTGGCCGCGATCATGGCGATCTGCATCACCTGCTCCTGGAAGATCGGAATGCCCAGCGTGCGCTCCAGCGCGGGGCGTAGCTCATCGTCTTCGTAATGGATCGGCAATTTCTTCGCCACCCGCTCCCGCTGCTTGAGATACGGATGCACCATGCCGCCCTGTATAGGCCCGGGCCGCACGATGGCAACCTCGATCACCAGGTCTTCGTACGTGCGCGGCTTCAGGCGCGGCAGCATCGACATCTGCGCCCGGCTCTCGATCTGGAACACGCCGATGGTGTCGGCGTCGCAGATCATGTCGAACACCTTCTGGTCGTCGCTCGGTATCTGGTGCATCTCCAGCATCGAGCCTCGCCAGCGATTCATGTGAGCGAGCCCCCGGCGGATCGCGCTGAGCATGCCGAGCGCGAGCACATCGACCTTGAGCATGCCCATCGCTTCGAGATCGTCCTTTTCCCACTGGATGACGGAGCGGTCTTTCATCGACGCCTTCTCGACCGGTACCAGCCGCGTGAGCTTCGTGTGCGTGAGCACGAAGCCGCCCACGTGCTGGCTCAGGTGGCGCGGAAAGCCCTTGAGCCGCTGCGTCATCTCGATCCAGTGCATCAGCTTGAGTTCGTCCTCCTCGACACCGACGCGCGCCGAAGCCTGGCGCAGTTGCTCGCCGAGCACTGTCTCGTCGAACCAGTAGTGGTCTTTCGCGAACTCGTCGATCAACCGCTCGTCGATGCCGATGGCCTTGCCCACGTCGCGCAACGCGCTGCGTGCGCGATAGCAGATGACGACGGCGGCGATGGCGGCACGGTCGCGGCCATATTTTTCGTAGATGTACTGGATGACTTCTTCGCGCCGCTGGTGCTCGAAGTCGACGTCGATGTCGGGTGGCTCACGGCGTTCGCGGCTCAGGAAGCGCTCGAACAGGAGCGTGCCCTTATCTGGGTCGATAGCTGTGATGCCAAGGCAGTAGCACACCGCCGAGTTCGCGGATGACCCACGCCCTTGGCAAAGGATCTTCTGCGATTTTGCGAAGCCGACAATGTTTTCCACCGTGAGAAAGAACATCTCGTATTCGAGGTCGATGATGAGATCGAGCTCCTTGCGGACCTGCCGGCAAACGCTCTCCGGAATACCCGAGGCATACCTTTCAAGCGGATACCTTTCGAGTGCCCCTTCCCACGTCTTGCGCACCAGCGTCTGCGCCGGCGTCTCGTGGCTGCCCACGCTTTCCAACGGGTACTTGTAGTTCTCCCGGATCACTTCCGGATCGAACCTGCACCGCCCGGCCACCAAAAGCGTGTTCGTCAGCATCTCCTGAAAATAAAGTTCCGCCAGCCGCATGCGCGGCCGCAGATGCCGCTCGGCATTCGACTGCAGCGCAAAGCCGCATTCGGCCACCGTCTTGCCTTCGCGCACCGCCGTCAGCACGTCGTGCAACGGCTTCTGCGAGCGCACGTCCATGCGCACGTCACCGGCGGCCACGAGCGGCACGCCTGTTTCCTCGCCCGCCTGCATCAGCGTGACGAACCAGAGGTCATCGTCGAGTTCGTTGAACAGCTCCACGGCCAGCCAGAGGTTTTCGCCGTACAGCGCCTTGGCGGCCATCAGGTCTTCGTGCAGCGTCGCAACATCCATCGCACCGCCGGGGTTGCGATGCGGCACGAAAAGAACCTGGCAGTGCTGCAGCGAAGCCACGTCGCTGTCTTCCCAGCTCACGCGGTACTCGCCCTTGGGCAATTCGGTGTTGCGCGCGGCGGTGATGAACTCGCACAGGTTGCCCCAGCCCTCGGTGTCGTTTGCGATCACCACGAGCTTGAAGCGCTCGAACTGGAACTCGCTGCCGAACAGCAGGCGGAAAGCGGAGTTACGCGGGATCTCCGGCTCGTCGGGATGCTCGCGCTCGTGCTCGGCCAGCTTCGCCGGAAGGTCGCGCAGGGCCACATGGGCCCGCACGATGCCCGCCACCGAGCATTCGTCGGTAATGGCAAGCGCGATATAGCCGAGCTGGTAGGCCCGCTCCACCATCTGCTCCGGCGTCGAAGCGCCCCGCTGGAAGCTGAAGTTGGTCAGGCAATGCAGCTCGGCATAGTCCGGCAGCGTCGGCGCGGCTTTTTTGCGCAGCGGCAACGGCAGCGCATGCACCTTGGCCGAGTTGCGCCCGCGCAGTTGCTTGCCGCTCAGGTCAGGCATAGAAGCCCTGCAGATACCAGCGCACCTCGCCGGAAGAAAAGCGCGCGGCGGGCCGCTCGCGAAAGATCCACACCAGCCCGGCCTCGGGGCTTTCCGCGACGTAGTAGTCGCGCATCGCGGGCTGGCCGCCGTCTTCCTTGTCGCCCCACCAGCCCGTCTCGACACGCTGCGGCCCGATCAGCCTGCTCAACGGGCCGCGGTAGCACGGGCGCTCGCCGTCCATTTCGAGCAGCAGCGGCTCGGGCAGCAGCCACGGCGGGTAGATGGCATCGGGCTGCGAAGCCGCGGCCCTTGCGGCCTTTGCCTCCTTGCGGACCTTGTCGCCGGGCTCCTTCTCCTTTTCTTTCTGCAGCGCGGGCCGCCATGCCTGCTTGCGCTCGGGCCGGTGGTCGGCCTGCGCCGACGGCACCACCACCTGCTGCGCTCCGAGCCGCACGCTGAGCCGCTCGACCATCTCGTGCAGCCTGTCGCCCTTGCGGTTGTCTTCCGGCAGAAAGCTGGTGCTGGCGCCAGCCCACGGATCGGTTTCGAGCGTGCGCAGCCTGAGCCAGCTCGCGGGCGCGGCCAGCGTGGTGAGGGCCAGTTTTTCGGACAGCAGGCGGCGCAGGTGCGCCATGTCCTGCGTGGGCTCGGCCGTGCGCACGGTGACCTGCTGGTGCGGCGGCAGGTTCACGCCATTGAAGCGCTTGAGATCGAGCGTCCACTCCAGTTCGAGCGCGCGCGCACCACGCTGGCGGGCACGCAGCCAGATCTGCAGGGCCGACAGCAGCCGGTTGGCCGACCACATGAGTTCGGGCGCGGTCTCGGCCAGTGCGGGCAGCTCCAGCTTCTGCTCGAACACGTCGGGCAGCGTTAGCCAGGCATGGCTTTCGGGGCGCAGGCCCCATGCGGCGTCGAGCGCCTCGCGCAGCCCTGCGCCGAAGCGCCGAGTGAGGCCGCCGCGCGGAAGCGCCGCCACCTCGCCCCAAGTGCGGCAACCCAGGCGCGCAAGCAGGTCGAGGTGTTCGCGCGCGGCGCTCAGCGTGTCGAGAGGCAGTCCGGCCGGCACCTCCTGCGGCCGCTTTTCCTGTCGCACGAACAGGCGCAGCCGGGCCAGCGCGATCAGGCTCGTGGCGCCCTGCGCACCCTGCATGCGAACGTCGGGCGCGGGGTTGTCGGCAAGCAACTGGCGCATCAGCTGCAACCGCCCGCCCCACAGGCGCTCGCAGGCGGAGACTTCGAGCATCAGTGCCTCGTCTTGCCAGGCCACGTGGGGCGTGTACTGCAGCGCCCACCAGCCCAGCGCTTCGGGCGTGGGCAAGACAGGAGCATCGGGCGTGTCGGCGTCAAGCGACCACCGCAAGGCGATCCAGTGCATCCGGGCCTCCTTTCCACGCGTCGATGCGCACCACGGTCGCCGAGGTTGCCGACTCGCCGGCCGGCACCGTGCCCAGTTGCTGCAGACGCAGCTTGCGGCGCAGCCGGGCGGCGGCCAGCAATGCGGTCATGCGTTCGTTGCGCGCCGGCAGCATCACCGGCGTGGCCAGCGGCGGGCCACGACGCTTGAGGATGTGCAGCTCGATCTGCGACGCATCCGCTTCGCAGCGCCCGGCACGAATGCGCAGCCGCGCCGGCGAGGCAGACAACGCAACCGATTCTGGCCGGCACACGAACAGCAGCACCTCGTGCTGCGCAGCCGCCAGCTGCAGCCGCCGCAGCTCACCCACCCGCGCCTGCGGCAGCCAGGCCACGACGGCGGCGATGTCCGCGCAGCGCAGTGCCTGCTCGCAGGCCCACAGCCGCGCGGCCGGGGCCTCGCTCCTGACCCACATCAGGGCCTCCACCGGCAGCCCCTGCGCCGCGAGCGACGGCCCGCAAGGCTCATAAGGCGCGCCGACCAGCACCACCGGCCCGCCCCGCGCTTGCACCGCCTGCGCCAGCGCGGGCATCAGCAGCCGCCAGACATGAGCCTCGGGCGCGGCCTGCAGCAGCTCCGTCATCGCCCCGACCGGCCAGCCGCCACCCGGCAACTGCGCGTCGAGCGCAGTGTGGCCGGTGGCGACGACCTGCGCGTCGGCCAGGCCGAGTTCGTCGGCATGCCAGACGCCACGGCCTGCGGCAGCGGAAAAGGAGTCGAGGAAAGGAAGGCCCATGGTGAAGACTGTTAACTGTATTTTTATACAGTATTTCATGACCCACAACAAGAAAGCTGCTTTTCTCTTTTTGCCCCATCGTCGGATACTGGCCGCCGATGCCGCCCTCGAAGGATTTCCCTCTCACCCGCGCCGAACTGCTGCGCCTGGGCGCCGCGCTGTGCGCAAGCGCCGCGCTCCCCGCCTCCGCACAACCGCAGAGCAAGTCCGCCATGAACACCCGCCCCATCCCCTCCACCCAGGAAGCCCTGCCCGTGATCGGCTGCGGCACCTGGATCGGCTTCGACCAGCGCCCCGGCAGCGAGGAATACAAGCGCCTTCCCGGCGTGCTCGACGCCCTGTTCGCAGCCGGCGGCACGATGATCGACAGCTCGCCGATGTACGGCCGCTCCGAGGAAACCACCGGCGAACTGCTGACCGCAGCGAAGCAGCGCGACAAGGCCTTCCTCGCCACCAAGGTCTGGACCTCGGGCCGCGAGGCCGGCATTGCGCAGATGGAGCAATCGTTCGCGCGGCTGCGCACGCAGCGCATGGACCTGATGCAGGTGCACAACCTCGTCGACTGGCGCACGCACCTCGCCACGCTGCGCGGCTGGAAGGAGAAAGGCCGCGTGCGCTACATCGGCATCACGCACTACACGGCCTCGGCCTACGACGAGGTCGAGGCCGTGCTGCGCGCCGAGAAGCTCGACTTTCTGCAGATCAACTATTCGCTCGACGCGCGCGAGGCCGAGCAGCGCCTGCTGCCGCTGGCGGCCGAGCGCGGCGTGGCGGTGATCGTCAACATGCCTTTCGGCGGCGGTGGCCTGCTGCGCCGGCTTCGCGACAAGCCGCTGCCCGCGTGGGCCGGCGAGATCGGCTGTACGAGCTGGGCGCAGGTGCTGCTGAAGTTCGTGCTGAGCCATCCGGCGGTGACCTGCACGATTCCCGGCACCAGCCGCGGCGAGCACATGGCGGACAACGCCGCGGCCGGCGCGGGCACTTTTCCCGATGCAGCCTTCTGGCGCCGCGAGGCCGCCGCTATTCGAACTTGACGTTGTGCTCCCGCACGGTGGCGCCGAAGGCGTCGTACTGCGTGCGGAAGAACTCGGCGAACTTCGCGGGGCTCATGCCGTAGCCCTCGAAGCCCTGCTGCACCAGTTGGGCATGCACGTCGGGCCGCTTGAGCGTGTTCTGCAGCTCCAGCGAGAGCTTGTCGGTAATCGCCTGCGGCAGCCCCGGCGGCCCGAAGAAGCCGGCCCATGGCGTGATGGTGAGCTTGCCCAGCCCCAGTTCGCCGCCGGTCGGCACGTCGGGCAGCAGGCCGCTGCGCTGCGGCAGCAGCGTTACCAGCGCGCGGATGCGCCCTTCCTTCACGAAGCCCGGCGCCAGCGTGCCGGTGGTGAACATCATCTGGATCTGGCCGCCCAACAGGTCGGTCATGGCCTGCATGTCGCCCTTGTAGCGCGCGTTGACCACCTTGCGGTCACCCAGCAGCTGCAGCATCGCAAGCTCCGAAGCGCTGTTGCTCGATGCCGAGTTGTAGGCGCCCGGCTTGGCCGAGACCATTGCCAGCAGTTCGTTCACGCTCTTCACCGGCAGGCTCGTCGGCACCACGAGGAACATCGAGAACTGCCCGGCCGAGCTGATCGGCGTGAAGGCCTTGAACGGGTCGTAGGGCGGCGTCGGCCGCAGCGTGGGCGCCGCCACCATCGCAGTGTTGGTGCCCATCAGCAGCGTGTAGCCATCAGGCCTGGCCGACGAGGTGGCCTGCGCCGCAAGCACGCCATCGGCGCCGGGCCGGTTCTCCACGATCACCTGCTGGCCGAGCTGCTTCGACAGCCCCTCCGCGATGATGCGCGTGAGCACGTCGGCGCCGCCGCCGGGCGCGAAGCCGACGATCAGCCGCAGCGGCTTGTTCGGATATGCGTCGGCGCTCCAGGCCGCCGCGCCGGGCAGCATCGCGGCCGCAAGAGCCGGGAGCACCGCCATGGTCAGGGTTCTGCGTCGCATGAAAGGCTCCTTGGTTCAGAAGAGATGCCGCACACCGAATTCCCACCCCGACGAGCGCTGCCCTGCGCCCGGTGCAACGCCGCCGCTGACCACATAGCGGGCCTGCCCGCTGTTCATCAACCGCGCATACGTGCCGTAGAGCGCGGTGCGCTTGGAGAGGTTGTGCACGTAGCCGATGCCGAACTGCCGCGCGTCGTCGCGGTTGCGCGGCATGCCGTTGGCGTTGCGCAGGCTCTCGTCGCTGCGGTCGTCGAGGTAGGCATAGCTGATGCGGATGCGGCCGACCTCGAAAGCCGGAATGTGCGCACCGATCTCGGTGGTGTTCTTGCGCACCGTGCCGCCCGCGAGCTTCACCGTCACCTTGTTGTAGAGCGCGAAGAACTTCGCGAAGCCCGCATCCCACGAGCCGCCGATGTTGGCGTGCGTGTAGTTGCCGATGGTTGTGGTGGCGTCGAAGTGCGAGCGCGTGACGGCCGCCGCGATGTCGAACGCGCCCGAGGCGAAGCCGAAGCGCGCGCCGGCGAAGTTGCCGTCGTCGCGGTTCGCAACGGTGGAGTCGTTCTCGCCGGTGCCGACCATCGCCATGCCATAGAAGCCGCCGATGTTGGGCGGTAGCCAGTAGCTCACCGTGTTGCTGCCGGTGATGGCCGTGGGCAGCGGCCCGGTGCCCGCGCCCGCGAAGGTGAGGTTGCCCGCGCGCGCCACGCCGTTGGCGTTGAAGGGGTCGAAGTAGATGCTGTTGTAGTGCGTGGGAATGAAGTCGTGGCCCAGCCGCACTTCGCCCAGCGTGTCCGACGAGAGGCTCACGAAGGACATGCGGTCGAAGGTTATGGGCCCTGCCGCGCCCGCGCCGCTCGTCTGGTTGTTGGTGTTGCTCGGCCGGCCGGTGCCGTTGTCGGGGTTCAGGCTGCCTTCGAGCCAGAAGCCCGCGCGCAGTCCGCCGCCCAGGTCTTCGGTGCCGCGAAATCCGAGCCGGCTGGTCGAGAGCCCGCCGTTCGACAGCGCCTTGACCGAGCCGCTGCCGGCGCCGCTCGTGTACTGGATGCCGAGGTCCACCACGCCGAACACGGTGACGCTGGATTGCGCATGCGCCGCGCCGCTGCTTGCCAGCCCCAGCGCCGACCACATCAAAAATCTCTTCATGGTTTTTGTCTCCTGCTTCTTCTCTTCGGTTGAAAAACTCTGGAATCGCGCGCAGGGCTGCGCCACCGGGTGCGAACGGGGGTTCGCACCGGTTGGCGAAGGCCGGGGTGGAAAAGGTCTAGCTCGAGGGCTCGGGGCGTTCGGTGCGCACGAGCACTGCGCCCTTGGAGAGCGGACTCACGTTGCGCCGGTACTGCTGCAGCCAGCCGGTGTCGAAGGCCGGCGGCGGCGCCTGCCAGTCGGCGCGACGGGCCTGGAGTTCGGCGTCGGTCAGCGCGATGTCGAGGCGGCGCGCGTCGAGGTCGATGGTGATCACGTCGCCGTCGCGCACCAGCCCGAGCGGTCCGCCCAGCGCGGCTTCGGGCGACACCTCGGCCACCACGAGCCCCTTGCAGACGAGGCCCGAGAGATGCCCGTCGGTGAGCAGTGCGACCTGGTCCCCAAGGCCCGCGCCATCGACAGCGAAGACCACGCGCGACGCACCGCCACCCATGGCCGGGCCGCCGCAGGCGCCGGCGCCGCGCATCACGACCACCTGGCCGGGCACGATCTCGCCCTTCTTCAGCGCAGCGATGGCCGCATCCGAAGTCCAGAAGCACACGGCCGGCCCGGTGAAGCGCCGCACCTTGCGCTCTGCGATGCCGGTCTTGATGAGGCCCGATTCGGGCGCGAGGTTGCCGCGCAGCAGCACGATGGCCGGCAGCGGTGCGACCGGGCGGTCGATGGGGCGGATCACTTCGGCGTCGGCCACTTCGGCGTTGCGCAGGCTCTCGGCCACGGTGCCGCCTGTGACCGTCAGCGCGCTGGTGTCGAGCAAGGGCTCGAGCTGCTTCATCAGCGCGCGGCAACCACCCGCTGCCTCGAAGGCTTCGATGGAATGCTCGCCGATGGGCCGCACGCCGGCCAGCACCGGCGTCGTGGGGCCGAGGCTTTCGAAGAGGCCGTACACGTCGACGCCGCACTCCCCTTCGGTCGCTATCGCCTGCAGGTGCTTGGCGGTGTTGAGCGAGCCGCCGACTGAAAGCACCGCACGCACCGCGTTGACGAAAGCGCCGAGCGAGAGGATGTCGCGCGGCTTCAGGTCGTCCCACACCATCTGCACGATGCGGGTGCCGGCTGCGCGCACGTCGGCCATCATCTTCTGGCTCAGCGCCGCCACCGGCGCACTGCCGGGCAAGGCCATGCCAAGCGCTTCGCAGACGATGTGCATCGAGTTGGCCGTGCCCAGGCCCGAGCACACGCCCGGGCCGCGGATCGCTTCGCGGCTCATGCCCACGAGCTCTTCCACCGGCAGGTTGCCGGTGACAGCGTGCATCGCGCCGATGAACACTTCCTCGATATCCATGTGCCTGCCGCGGTACTCGCCGCTGGGCTGGTAGCCGCAGGGCACCAGCAGCGTCGGAATGTTGAGCCGAGCGGCAGCCATGAGCTGGCCCGGCACTGTCTTGTCGCAGGAGGTGAGGCACACCATGCCGTCGAGCTGTGCGCCTTCGACCGCCACCTCGATGTCGTTGGTGACCAGGTCGCGCGCACCCAGCATGTAGGCGCCGCGCGCGCCGGCGCCGGTGATGAAGTCGCTGGGCGCTGCCGTGCGGATCTCGAAGGGAATGCCGCCCGCGGCGCGGATCGCGGCCTTTATCTCCCCCGCCACGCGGTCGAGATGGCTGAAGCAGGCGGCCAGTTCCGACGAACTGTTGACGACGGCGATCTTGGGCTTCTCGCAATCCTCTTCCGGAATGCCGAGCGCGCGCCAGTGCGCATTGCGCACCGACCACAGGTAGGAGCCGCGCGGGAAGTTGCTGCGCAGGGGGCGGGTCATGAGCGATCTCCGGATATGTTGTTCTTCTTGGTGATCTCGATCACGCCACGATCGGCGTCCACGCGCACCCAGTCGCCGGTTGCGATGCACTCGAGCGGGTCGCGCTCGAAGTCGGTCATCGAGGGCGAGTGCGTGACCACGGCGCCCAGCGCCATCTTGGTCGTCATCTCGTTGAAGAGGAACGCTGCCGGCGCCGAGTTCATGAGCCGCGTCATGTGGAACATCGCCGACCAGCCCGACGAGCCCTTGGCTCCCGGAAACACCAGCACCTTGCCCGCGAAGCTCTGGCCGCGCAGTTCGTGCCGCGTCTCGATGACGGTGCCGGTGCGCGGATCGATGCCGCCCCAGCCCGAGATGCGGTCGCGCGTGACCAGGGCCTCGCCCTCGGCTACGCCGCCCACCACCTTGCGGCCACGGATGACGATGGTTTTCTCCGTGATGACTGCGTCGCTCATGCGTAGCCTCCGTTCCAGCGGCCGGTGCAGGCGGCATCGATGCATTCGGCCGTGCTGCCGAACCAGGCCTGCACACCGAGGATGGCGGGCAGGTAGTGGGCCTGCTTGGCCGAATCGAGCGCCACGGTCTTCGTGCCCTTGGGCACGGCGCGGCTCATGGCGGAGCAGCTGTCGCTCATGATGATTCCGCCCGCGTCCTCGATGATCTTCGTGTAGCCGTTACGGTCGGCCAGCGACTTGATGGCGCGCGGCGTGAAGATCCACAGCTCGCAGCTCGGATGCACCTTGCGGCCCTCGATGAGCTGCGCGGCCTCCCAGATCTGCTCGATGGTGTAGTGCGGGCAGCCCAGCATCACGTACTGGATTTCCGAGTCCTTGCCCGTGACGTTGATCTTCTCGTAGGTGGCGCGGCGCTCGGTCTCGCCGTAGCGCAGCACCTCGACCGGGGCACGCCCGCCGAGCGCCTGTTCGAGCGAGAGCGCCTCGGGCGTGATGCCGGCAATGTGATACATCTCCACGCCGCCCGATGAAGATGCCGCGGCGCCGAAGTGCTTGAGCCGCGGCAGGTTCGGCACGCGGCCAATGCCGCGCTTGCTGTGCACCACCGGCACGCGCTCCTGCACGTGCTCGCCGATGTAGTAGCCGAGCAGGCCCCAGTCCTGCACAGACTCGACCTCGATGTCTAGCTCGACCACGTGCGTGGCGCGGCGGTTCTCGTCGAGGTGGTAGCCCCAATACGGAATGCGGCCGGTGAGCATGGCGGCACCCGTGCTCTCGCGGCCTTCGGTGTTGGTGCGCGCGCCCAGCACCGAATTGCAATACACGACCGCCGACGACTCCATCCACGCGCAGTGCTCGCCGCGCGTCGGGATGTTGCCGACCTGGTAAGGCGTGCAGGTGTTCATGATCTGCGCGCCCAAGCCGGCAGCGTGCCGCTCGCTCTTGTTGTAGAACTGGACGATCTCCTCGCTCACGCCCATGCGCTCGGGCTGGCCGGGGTCGAAGCCCAGCTGCAGGTGGCTGGTGAAGACCTTGAACTTCGGAATCTCGACCGTTTCCTGGCTGTCGAGGCTGAACTCGGAGAACACCGCATCCATGCCGCCGCCCTTGGCAAGCGCAAAGTCGCGCTGGAAGGGCGTGGTCGAGGTGATGGTGGCGCAGACGTTGCGCGTCTCGACCAGCCGCTCGGCGCCCAATGCCTCGCCGTAGCGCATCAGCAGGTCCATCGCCTTCTGCACGGCCGGGCCGTCGCGCCCGTCGTACATGGCTTTTTCTTCATCGCTCAGGTGCATGGCCTGTGTCTCCGTTCTTCTGTGTCGTGGGGGGTGAACCCCGGCCGGGCCTGCTAGCCCGGCGAGGGTGTGGGCACGTGGCCGCCGATATCGCGCGCAATGCTCAGCGCGATGTCGTGCAGGCGCGGTGCGAGTTCGTTGCGCAGGCGCTCCTCGGTGAAGACGAAGGCAGCGCCGCCGCCGTTGAGCGCCATCACTTCGCCGTCAGGCCCGATGAGGGGCACCGACACGGAGTTGATCTCGCGGTGGAATTCGCCGAGCGACAGGCAATAGCCCAGCCGCTTCGATTCGCCGATGGCGCGATTCATGTTCGGCGCGATGCTGTCCCACTCGGGGCCACGCAGCAGGCGCATCGAATCGATCAGCTGGTTGCGCTGCACCTCGGGCAATGCCGAGAGGTACGAGCGGCCGAGGGCAGAGTTGGCCAGCGGCGCGCGCGAGCCCACGTCGAGCCGCGCCGAGAGCATCGACGAGCGCGGGCGGCAGGCTTCGATGAGCACCATCTCCATGCCGTCGCGGATCGCGAGGTAGACCGAGGCACCCACCTCCTCCGCCATCGCCTGCATGCTGGGCCGCGCTGCGGCGCGCACGTCGAGGCTGCCGAGGAACACGCGCGACAGCGACACCACGCCCGGCCCGAGCATGAAGCGGTCGGCCGCCTGCGCGGGCTTGAGCATGCCCAGCGAGAGCAGCGTGGCGACCAGCCGGTTGACGGTGGGGCGCGGAATACCGGTGATGCGCGCAATGTCGGCATGGCCCAGCACCGGGCGTTCTTCGCTGAAGCAGCGCAGCACCGAGATGCCGCGCTCCAGCGCGCTCACGGTGTCGGAGCGCTCGCCGCGCACTTCCACCGGTTCGGCCGCGGAAAAGGAGGTGTCGTTTTTTTCAGTGGACATGGAGGGACCCTTTGCAAGACTCTTCTCAGGACTCTCCAATGTAGAGGCTTGCGAAGAGAGCGCGTCCGGGGTCATGGCCGATGGCTCAGACGCCGGCTTCGGCCGTTGCAGGCGACGCCGCGCCCTGCCCAATTCCGGGTGCCCCGGCTCGCAGGTACACGCCCTGGGCCAGCAGTTCGGACTGCAACGCACCCACGTCGATGAAGCGCGGCGCGATGCCGCCGCGCGATGCCAGCGCCGCCGCCACGCCCGCGGCCTGGCCGGTGATCCAGCACTGGGGAATCTCGCGCATGAAGCCGTGCGAGTTGCGGTCGCACGAAATGTGGCGCCCGCAGGCCAGCAGGCCGTCGAGCTTCTGCGGCACCAGCGCGCCGTAGGGAATGGAGATGTTCGGAAACTTCGGCGACACCGCGGGCGACACGCCGATCTCGTCGGCCAGCGGCACACCGTCGGGCCACTGGCTGCGCAGCACCGAGCCCACGCCGCTCAGGCGACGCGCATGGCGCACGCCGATCTGCGGCGCGCTCAGCATCAGGTAGGCATTCTCGAAGCCCGGTGCATGGGAGCGGAAGTAGTCCAGGTGTGCGGCCATGGCGCGGTGCGAGCGCACTTCCACGGCAGTGAGGTCGTCCACGTCGAGCGCCGAGTAGCCCGACTGGCGCGGCCCCATGAAGAGGGCAACGTCGTTGCGCCACGAGACGAAAGGCCGCTCGAACAGGCCGCACTGCTCGCGGCCGCCCGCCATGAAGGCGGTGAAGGCCTCGGGCTGGCCGGCCTTGAACTCGATCCAGCGGTTCATGTCCACGCCGCCGAAGAGCCACGAGGTGTTCATGCAGTGGTGCACGTCGGCCTCTTCGATGTCGTTCACGTAGTCGGCGCCGGCCCGGGCGAACAGGTCGCCGTCGCCGGTGGCGTCGACCACCACGTCGGCCATGATGGCCATGCGGCCTTCCTTGCTCTCGAACACCACGCCCTTGACGGCACCGTCCTGCACGATGGGAATGGCGGCCCACGAGTGGTAGATGAGCTTGACCTTGCGCTCCAGCACGATCTCTTGCGAGAGCAGCTTCAGCCGCTCGGGGTCGATGGTGGGCGACCAGGTGACGACGCCGTGATAGGCGGCAGTGCGCTGCGACCAGTGCGCGGCCTTGGCCGTGTCCTGCGAGCCCCAGTCTGCAGGCGAGGGGCCGGCGATGGCGTCGGCCGGCAGTCGGTCGAACAGCTCTTCGGCGAAGCCGCGGATCACCAGCTTGCCTTCCCAGTCGGTCATGCGGTCGATCCAGATGACGAGACCGCCGGTCGACAGGCCTCCCAGGTGGTTGTAGCGCTCCAGCAGCGCCACGTCGGCGCCCGCGCGGGCCGCTGCTGCTGCGGCCGCCGTGCCCGACGGGCCGCCTCCGACCACCAGCACGCCGCAGCGGTGATAGACCGGAATGCTCTTGCCGGGCTCGGCCCAGCTGCCGTGGTCAGGCCGCTTGACGCGGCTGTCGCGGTCGAAGATGTCGGAAGACAGGATGCGCTCGTCGGTACGGACGACAGTTTTCATGAGTGCGTTCTCGGCTTGGCTTGTTTCTTCGTATTTTGATTTCACTTTCCATTTTGTCAAACTCAAAAGCCATATCTCTGGGGTATTCCCTAGTAAATATGGATTTTTATGGTTTTCAAGATCAATATAGAAAGAGAAATCCAAAGGAGACATCGATGAAGAAACTTCACGGCACCCGCCGTGCCTTCGGCTCGGCCCTCGGCGCCGCAGCCTTCCTGGGCCTTGCATCACTGGCCGTGGCACAGGACTTTCCGGCGCGCGGCAAGCCCATCCGCATCGTCGTGGGCTTCACCGCCGGCGGCGGCACCGATGCGCAGGCGCGCATCGTGGCGCAGAAGCTCGGCGAGGTGCTGGGCACCAGCGTGATCGTCGACAACAAGCCCGGCGCCAGCACCATGCTGGCAGCCAACGAGGTGTCGCGTGCCCTGCCCGACGGCTACACGCTGCTGTACGCGCCCTCGTCCACCATGGCGCAGAACCCGCACACATTCGCCCAGGTGCCCTACGACCCGTTCAATGACTTCACCGCCATCTCGATGGGCGGGCGCGGGCCGCTGGTGCTGTCGCTGAGCACCAGCGTGCCGGTGAACAACGTGAAGGAACTGGTGGCCTACGTGAAGGCGCACCCCGGCAAGGTGAGCTACGCCTCGTTCGGCGCGGGAACCTCGTCGCACATCTACGGCGAGGCTTTCGTGAAGAAGACCGGCATCGACGCGGTGCACATCCCGTACAAGGGCGGCTCCGACGCGGCGAAAGACCTGATCGGCGGACGCGTGCAGTACATGTTCGACTCGGCCTCGTCGGCCATCATCACCTCGGCCACGGGCAAGGTGAAGATCCTCGCGGTGGCCGCCAACGCGCGCATTGCCGCGCTGCCCGACGTACCCACATTCGCCGAGCAAGGCTACGCGGGCCTCGATCTGCCGAGCTGGCTGGGCTTCTACGGGCCGGCGCGCATGCCGGCGCCGGTGGTCGAAAAGCTCAACACGGCGCTCGCGAAGGTGCTGGCGATGCCGCAGGTGCGCGAGTTCTATCGCAGCGGCGGCTACGAGGCGGGGGGCACCACGCCGGAGGAATTTGCCGGCATCACGCGCACGACCTACGACAGCTGGGGTGCGATGGTGCAGCAGGTCGGGTTGGCCAAGCAATGAGCGGCATGCGCTCCCTTCTTGATCGCCGCCGCTTTACCGCCTGGCTTGCGCTCGGTGCGGCCATGCCGCTGCTGGCAGCCCATGCCGCCGCTCCTTTTCCGGACAAGGGCCGCACCATTCGCATCGTGCTGGGCCTGGCGGCAGGTGGCGCGTCGGACTCGCAGGCACGCTTCGTCGCCAACAAGCTCGCCGAGGTGCTGCAGACGCCGGTGATCGTCGAGAACCGGCCCGGCGCGAGCTTCATCCTTGCGACTGAAGAGGTGATTCGCGCCGCGCCCGACGGCTACACCTTCATGTATGCGCCCTCCTCCGTGGTGGCGCAGAACCCGCAGACGCTGGCGCAGGTGCGCTACGACCCGTTCAAGGACCTGACACCGATCTCGCTAGGCGCGCGCGGGCCGCTGGTGCTGACCGTGCATGCGAGCGTGCCGGCGCGCACGGTGCAGGAGCTGGTGGCGTACATCAAGGCCAACCCGGGGAAGATGAGCTACGCCTCCTTCGGCACCGGCACCTCGTCGCACATCTACGGCGAGGCTTTCGCGCGGCAGGCGGGGTTGGACGTGGTGCACGTGCCCTACAAGGGCGGCGCCGACGCCGCAAAAGACTTTCTCGCAGGCCGCGTGCAGTACTACTTCGATGCCGCGCCCAACGCCATACAGAACACGGCCACCGGCAAGGTGCGCATGCTGGCCGTAGCGGCGCCCAAGCGCAGCCCGATGCTGCCCGACGTGCCCACCATGGGCGAACAGGGCGTGAGCGGCGTGGACATGCCGAGCTGGCTGGGTTTCTATGGGCCGGCGCGCATGCCGGCTCCGGTGGTCGAGAAGCTGCATGCCGCGCTGGCGCAGGTGCTGGCGATGCCGGCCACGCGCGACTTCTTCCGCCAGGGCGCGTACGAGGCCGAGTCGTCGAGCCCCGCGGAGCTGGCCGCGCTGACGCGCGCGACCTACGAGCAGTGGGGCGACATCATCCGCAAGCTGGGGCTGGTAAAGCAGCAGCAATAGGGTTCAGCGAAAGAACTCCAGCAGCCGCGCATTGACTTCGTCGGCGCGCTCGTACTGCGCCCAGTGCCCGGCGCCGTCGATCACCACGCCTTCGCGCCCCGGGCCTTCGGCCACCAGCCGCGCCACCAGCGGGCGCGGGTCGGCGGTGACGTCGTACTCGCCCCACAGCAGCAGCGTAGGCACGCCCAGCGTACCGAGCGCCTGCTGCAGCCCGCCCGACTGCGACACCTCCTTGCTGCGAAAGCGCGTGCCATGGCACGAGATGTCATGGATCTCGAAGGCCAGCGCGTCGATGGCTGCCGGGTCGTGCAGCATCAGCGCGGCCAGGTTGTTCAGCAATGCGGCGCGTTCCGCCTCTCGGTCTGGGGCGGCGCGCCAGTTGATCATCTGAGCCGTCATGCGCCGCAGCGTGCCGTGGCCGCCGCTGCCCACGAGCGCGAAGCGGCGGATGGCTCCGCGTCGCACTGCGAACCGTGCAGCCGTCAAGCCGCCGAAGGAGAAGCCGCCGAGGTCGATGGGCGTGCCCGCGCCGATGAGCTGATCGAGCGTGCCGCCGAGCGCATCAAGCAGCGGTGGCAGCGAGTCTTCGCCCGGCGCCACGCGCGGCGGCGCATCGGATTCGTTGAAACCTGGCATATCGGGCAGCCACAGCGTGCGGCCTGCCGACAGCGCCTCGGCGTTGCGCAGCCAGTGCATCCAGCTACCATGGCCGCCGTGCAGCAGCACCAGCGGGGGCCGGGCGGTGTCGGTACCGAAGCGGCGCCAGCGCACGCGCACGCCCTCGTGCACCGGGTCGTAGTGGGTCGACAGCGCGTCGATGCGGGCGATGGCCTCGCGGCCCTCGGTTTCTTCTTGTGTGGTCATGGCAGCATCCGCTGGAGTTCGGCCTCGCCGTCGAAAAACTGGTGCTTGAGCGCGCCCAGCACGTGCAGCGCGAAGAGCACGTACAGCACATAGCCCGCCCAGACATGCACGCCGCCCAGCACGGTGTGCCAGGTTTCCTTCATGGTGGGCTCGATGGCCATGATCCAGCCGATGCGCGGCCATTCGAACAGGCCGAAAAGCTGCATCGGGTGGGTGGCGGCGTCTTTCCAGGCCGAGTCGTGCATCCAGCCCGACAGCGGCAACAGGATCATCAGCAGGTACAAGGTGCCGTGGGCCGCATGCGCCGCGAACCGTTCGAGCGCACCGTACGAGCCCGGCATGGCCGGCGGCTTGTGCGTGGCGCGCCACAGGAGCCGCAAAATCACCAGGCCCAGCACCGTGATGCCGATCGACTTGTGGGTGTCGACGGCCGGGCGCACCCAGTCGTCGGGATAGTAGTCGACCAGCAGGATCAGGGCGATGTTGACGGCCATGAGCACGGCTATCAGCCAGTGCAGCGCGATCGCGGTTCGGGTGTAGCGGGTTTGTGCGAGCATGCGGGGAATTTTCGGGCGTGGGGCGACTCAGTCGATGACGCGTGCGATTGTCCCGGCTTTGCCTTGGGACTTTCGAAACCGCAGGCCGAGTTTTTGCGTATCGACAACGAACCACCGACCGACAGCCGCCCGGGCACCTTCCCTTGAACGATCCTTTCCAAAGCGCCTTCGTGGCCGCATCGCCGCGCCTGTCTCCACCCAGCACGCCGCTGCGAAGCTGGCTCATTCATGGAGGCGTGCTCGTGCTGTGGGCACTGCTCTTCGCCATGGCCTTCAAGGTCGGCAATGTCGGAGCCTGGTCGGTGGGGGTGGCCTACGTGCTGTACGACACCGTGCTGCTGCTGTTCGTCGCCTGGATGACGCTGCCGATATTGCGGCCCCGGCCCTCGCCTTCCCCTGCAGCCGCGGTGAGGCGCAACACGCTGGGCGTGATCGTCGCCTCGCACAACGAGGCAGCCGTGCTGCCCGTGACGCTGGCCGCCCTGCTCGGCCAGACCGACGCACCCGACCGCATCGTGATCGCGGACGACGGTTCGACCGATGGCACGGCAGAGCTGCTGACCACGCACTACGGGCTCGTCGCGCCCGAACTTGGTTCGCTGAGCGCTGCCAGTGCAACACACCCCTCTCTTTACTGGCTGCGCCTGCCGCACGGCGGCAAGGCGGTTGCACTGAACGCGGCCGTCCTGTGCATCGACACCGACACCGTGCTCACGGTCGATGGCGACACGCTGCTCGACAGCCATGCCATCGGCGCCGTCCGCCGAGCCTTCTCCGAAGAGCCGAACCTCGTCGCCGCCACCGGCGTCATCACCCCGGTGTGCAGCCGCTCGCTGGCCGGCCGCTGCTTCCAGTGGTTCCAGACTTATGAGTACATCCGCAACTTCCTCTCGCGCTATGCATGGATGCGCGTCAACGGCCTGCTGCTGATCTCCGGCGCCTTCGCCGGCTTCAGGACCGACGCGGTGCGCGCCGTGGGCGGCTTCGACACCGACTGCCTGGTGGAAGACTACGAACTCATCCATCGCCTGCACCGCCATGCGCAGGCGCACGGCCTGCCATGGACAGTGCGCGTGCTGGGCGACGCACAGGCACACACCGATGCCCCGAGCAGCACCGGCGCCTTCCTGCGCCAGCGCCGCCGCTGGTTCGGTGGCTTCCTGCAGACGCAGTTCTGGTATCGAGCGATGGTTGGTGACCGGCGCTACGGCTGGCTCGGCGTCGCGATGCTGCCGGTGAAGGCCGTCGACACGCTGCAGCCGCTCTACGGCCTGGCCGCCTTCGGGCTGCTGCTGATGTATCTGGTGCGCGGCAACTTCGGCGTGCTGGCGCCGGTGGCCGGCGTGATCGGCGCGAAGATCGTGCTCGACCTCGCCTTTCACCTGTGGTCGGTGTACCTGTACCGGCGCTGGATCGGCCACAGCAGCGAGGCGAACATGGCGCAGGCCTTCATGGCAGCGCTGGTCGAGCCGTTCACCTTTCAGATCCTGCGCCACACGGGTGCAGCCTGGGGTTGGTGGACTTTCCTGACGGGGCGCGGTACGTGGGGGCGGCAGACGCGCGTGGGGCTGGTAGATGCCGACGGCGCGCGGCGCAGTTAGCTCTACGCGCCGAAGCGGAAGCTCGACACCACCAGACCGCCCATGAAGGCGTCTTCGTGGTACACGCGCTCACCGGCATCTGCCTCGGCCGCCCCGACGGCCACCATCAAAGGAATCAGATGCTCTTCACGCGGATGCGCCATGCGCGCCGCCGGGGCTGAATCCCAGTCGAGCAATTGCGCGCTGCGCTCGCCAGCGGAGCTCTTCACCACCGCCTCATCGAGCCAGTCGTCGAAAGCCTTCGACACCCCATGCGCCTGCGGGCCGAAGTTGCGCAGGTTGTGATAGCTCAGCCCGCTGCCGACGATCAGCACGTTCTCGTCGCGCAGCGGTGCGAGTGCGCGGCCCAGCGCCAGGTGCTCGGCCGGGTCGAGCCCGCGCCGAAGCGACAGCTGCACCACCGGCACGTCGGCCTTCGGGTACATCGCGGCCATCGGCGCGAACATGCCGTGGTCGTAGCCGCGCTCGGGATCGATCTGCACCGGCAGGCCGGCAGCAGCGATCAGCGACTGCACGCGCTGCGCGAGTTCGGGCGAGCCGGGCGAGTCGTAGTGCACCTCGTAGGTATGGGCCGGGAAGCCGCCGTAGTCGTAGATCATCGGCGGCTTGGGGCTGCCCTGCACCGTGAAGGCAGGCGCCTCCCAATGCGCCGACACCATGAGGATGGCGCTGGGCGTGCGGCCGATCTGGCGTGGCATGTCGGCCAGCGAGGCGGCGAGCTGGTCGTAGGTCGGGCCCATTTCCTTTTTCATCCAGGGCCAGGGGCCGCCGCCGTGCGAGATGAAGTACGTGGGCAGGCGCGAAGCGTTGTTCGCGGTGGTGTTGTCGTGGGTCAAGCCGATGCTCCTTGAAAGCGTTGCATCGACTGTAGACATTTCCTGCCGAGAAATCGACAGGCTACGATGCATCGAATCAGTTCCTCACAGGAAATCTTGAAGGGGGTTCTCATGGACCGGATGACCAGCCTGCGGGTGTTCCGCGAAGTCGTGGAGGCCGGCAGTTTCGTGGCTGCGGCTGAGCGGCTGAACATGTCGCCGCCAATGGCCAGCAAGCACGTGGCACAGCTTGAGAAATCGCTCGGTGCGCGGCTGCTGCACCGCTCCAGCCGCCACCTCAGCCTGACCGAGGCTGGCACCGCCTGGTACGAGCAGAGCCGCCGCGCACTCGACCTGCTCGACGCGGCCGAAGCCGCCATCGGCCAGACGCACGACACGCCACGCGGCCAGCTCAAGGTGAGCGCGCCCGTGTGGTGCGCCACGCCGCGTTTCGCGCGGGTGCTGGCCGACTATCGCGAGAAGTACCCGGAGGTGCTGGTCGACATGCACCTGGAAAACCGCAAGGTCGATCTTGCGGCCGACGGCTACGACCTGGCCTTGCGTGCCACGCAGGAGCCCTCGCCCGCCTTGATCGCCAGGCCGCTGTGCCGCGTGCCCTTCTTCCTGGCGGGCACGCCGGCCTACCTGAAGCGCATGGGCGGCGCACCCGAAGTGCCGGCCGACCTCGCGAAGCTGGGCGCCATCGTGCCGAGCTACGTGAACCTGGACAACCTCGCGCTCAAGGGCCCGGGCGGGCGGATGTTTCCGCTGCGGCTGGCGCCGGCCATGCGCTCCGACGACACCACGCTCACGCTGCACGCGGTGCACGCGGACATGGGCATCGCCTTCATGCCGCTGTGGCTGATCGACGACGACATCGCGCAGGGCCGGCTGGTGTGGCTGCTGCCGGAGTTCGAAGCCACGCCCGTCACGCTTTTCGCGGTGTACACCAGCAGGCAGTACATGTCGCCCAAGCTGCGTACTTTCATCGACTTCCTGGGCGAGCGGCTGGGCCGGGATGCGCCACCGAACGCACCTTTTCGGGGCAAGGTCATGCAGGCGCGGCTACAGTCCTGAGCTCTCCGGGAGACTCAGTCCTTGTTCCGCTTCTTCGAAAAACTCCTCCATCCGTACCCCGCCGCCGAACCCGCTTTGCCGCCGCAGGGCTTCCTCGCTTTTCTCTGGGCCTGCACGCACGGCGTGCGCGGCAAGATCGCGGCGATGGCGGCGCTCACCGCCGTCATGTCGATCTTCGAGGCGGCGCTGTTCGCGATCCTCGGGCGCATCGTCGACTGGCTAGGCCCACAGGTGCCCGCGCGCCTGTGGGCAGACCGCGGCACCACGCTCATGTGGCTGGCCGCGTTCCTGGTGATCAGCATCGGCGTGGTCGCGCTGCAGACCATCGTGAAGCACCAGACGCTCGCGGTGAACCTGCCGATGCGCCTGCGCTGGAACTTTCACAGGCTGATGCTGGGCCAGAGCATGGCCTTCTACCAGGACGAGTTCGCCGGCCGCATCACGGCCAAGGTGATGCAGACCGCGCTCGCGGTGCGCGACACCGTGTTCGTGCTGGCCGACGTGCTGGTGGCCATGGGCGTGTACGTGGCCACCATGATCATCCTGGTGGGTGTGCTCGACGCGCAGCTGATGTGGCCCTTCATCATCTGGCTGGCGCTGTACATCGGCTCGCTGGTGTACTTCGTGCCGCGCCTGGGCAAGGTCGGCAAGGCGCAGGCCGACGCCCGCGCGATGATGACCGGCCGCGTGACCGATGCCTACACCAACATCGCGACCGTCAAGCTGTTCTCGCACACGCAGCGCGAGGCCGGCTTCGCGCGCGACGCGATGCGCGAGTTCATGAAGACCGGCTACGGCCAGATGCGCCTGGTGAGCGCCTTCGAAATCGTCAACCACACGCTGAGCATGGGCCTCACGGCCGGCATGGCGGGTGTGGCACTGTGGCTGTGGTCGCACGGCACGGTCGGCGTGGGTGCGGTGGCCGCGGCCACGGCAATGGCGCTGCGGCTGCAGGGCATGTCGCACTGGATCATGTGGGAAATGACCAGCCTGTTCGAAAACATCGGCACCGTGCAGGACGGCATGAAGACGCTTTCGCGCCCGCGCACCGTGCTCGACGCGGCCAATGCCACGGTGCTCGACGTGCCGCGCGGCGAGGTGCGTTTCGAGCATGCGAGCTTCCGCTATGCCGACGCAGGCCGCCGCGTGATCGACGACCTGAACCTGACAGTGAAGCCGGGCGAGAAGATCGGCCTGGTCGGCCGTTCGGGCGCGGGCAAGTCGACGCTGGTGAACCTGCTGCTGCGCTTTCACGACCTGGAAAGCGGCCGCATCCTGATCGACGGGCAGGACATCGCGCACGTCACGCAGGACTCGCTGCGCAGCCACATCGGCATGGTCACGCAAGACACCTCGCTGATGCACCGCTCGGTGGCCGACAACATCGCCTACGGCCGGCCCGACGCCACGCATGAGCAGATCGAGGCCGCCGCCGGGCGTGCGGAAGCGCACGACTTCATCCAGACACTGGGCGACGCAAGCGGCCGACGCGGCTACGAAGCGCATGTGGGCGAGCGCGGCGTGAAGCTCTCAGGCGGCCAGCGCCAGCGCGTGGCCATTGCGCGCGTGATGCTGAAGGACGCGCCGATCCTGCTGCTCGACGAAGCCACCAGCGCGCTCGACTCGGAAGTCGAAGCCGCCATCCAGCAGAGCCTCTACACGCTGATGGAAGGCAAGACCGTGATCGCGATCGCGCACCGGCTGTCGACCATCGCGGCGATGGACCGGCTCATCGTGCTCGACGAAGGCCGCGTGGTGGAAGAAGGCGACCACCGCACGCTGATGGCGCAGGGCGGCCTGTATGCGCGGCTTTGGGCGCACCAGAGCGGCGGGTTCCTGGGCGACAGCCTCGAGGAAGACGAAGCACTGCGCGCCTGATCGTTGTCAGGTCGGCAACGCGCCGGCCTCGTATTGCGCAGCGAACTCCCCGCTCGGCGGGATCGGCTTGATGATGTCGATCAACACGCCGTTCGGGTCGCGCGTGATGAAGTGGCGCTGGCCGAAGGCCTCGTCGCGCAGCGGCAGGAGGATCGGCAGGCCGGCGGCCTTCAGCCGGTCGTGCACCGCGTCGGGGTCGTCCACCTCGAAGTTCAACAGCGTGCCGCCAGCCACCTGCCCGCGCGCGGACGCCGGAATGGTTTCGTGCCGGCCGTCGAGCACGGCGAGATTCACCGAGGGCTCGTCCGCCAGTTGCAGGTGCACATACCAGTCGCTCGTGAACAGCGGCGTGAAGCCGAAGTGCGCCTGGTAGAAGTTCGCCGTTCCCGCCACGTCGTTGGTCATGAGAACGGGGTAGTAGCTCGTCACTTTCACGATGGGTCCTTTCATTTAACATACAGGCTGCATGTAAATTTGAATATAACTTACAGACAGACTGTATGTAAATGGCCGATTCACCCACCCCAGTCCGAACCAACCGTGAACGTACGGAAGCCACCCGTCTCGCACTGATCGAGGCGGCGCGTGCGCTCTTCGTCGGCAAGGGCTACGGCGACACCTCGACGCCGGAGATTGCGACGGCAGCCGGCATCACCCGCGGCGCGCTGTACCACCACTTCGTCGACAAGCGCGACCTGTTCCGTCAGGTGCTGCTGCGCGAAGGCGAAGCCGTGGCCGCCGACATCGAGGCGGCCACGCCCGAGCAACTATCGCCGCGCGAGGCGCTACTCGAAGGCAGCAAGGCCTATCTGAATGCGATGACGGCGCCGGGCCGCACACGGCTGCTGCTGATCGACGGCCCCGCGGTGCTGGGCATGGCCGAAGTCATGGCCATGGACGATGCGACCTCGGCGAAGTCGCTGCGACAGGGGCTGGAGCGCGCCGGCCTGGGCAAGGGCGAGGCGTCGCTCGACGCCCTGACCCCGCTGCTCGCGGCGGCCTTCGACCGGGCCGCGCTGGCCATCGACGCAGGCGCAGACGTAGAGGAAACCCGTACGGCGATGCTGTGGCTGCTCGAGCGGGCGCTCGGCCCGGCCAGGAAGCGCTGATGCGGGACATGTCGTGGGCCGATGCTTCGCACGCGCCTACATCGCACGCCGCCCCCTGCCGACAGTGATGCCGCGAACGCGGCGCAATGCTGGACTCATCTTCAACCCAGAGGAGTCTTCGCGTGAATTCCATCATCTACATCGTCGGTCTGGTCGTGGTTGTCGTAGCCGTGCTTTCGTTCTTCGGCCTTCGCTGAGACCGGGCACGCGCCACCGACTCCCGCACCATGCACAACGGGGCCGCTTGCGGCCCCGTTTCTCGTCGTGGCTGCCCGAAGCTCGCCGGGCATAATTTGCGCGCCCCGGCGCCGTGCGGGGCCTCATTGACCGATTGGCTGCGAAGGGACCCTGTTGACCAACACCGCGCTGCGCGAATCTGCTTTTCCGGATGCGGTGATCACCGAGGCGATCCGATGGACCGAACAGAGCGGCCCGCTCGACGACGCGCAAGCCCTTCGCATCGCCGCCTCGCGCACAGCCGATGCCCACGGGCAGATCACCGAACGCGCGCTACAACTCGGCGAGCGCATCGGCCTGCAGCCTGAACTCGCACGTGCCCGGCAGTGGGCGCCGTGGGTGCTGCTCGCGCTGGTGGCGCTGATCGTCATGGCCGGCCTCGGGCTGGCGGGCAACGTGGTCGGCGGCGGCGAGCGCCACATCAACGTGATCGTCGCGCTCGTGAGCCTGCTGGGCCTGCACGCGCTCACGCTGCTGCTGTGGCTCGCGGGCCTGTGGATGCCGCTCGGCTCGTTCAATACCGCATCGCTCGGCTGGATCTGGCTGTCGCTCACGGCGCGGGTGGCGGGCGGCAAGCGTGGACAGGCGCCGGTGCTGGTGCGCGCGGCCACGGGGCTGCTGTCCCGCGCAAAGCTGTTGCCATGGGCCTTCGGGCTGGTGAGCCACGGCATCTGGTCGCTGTCGTTCGCCGTGGTGCTGGCCGCGATGCTGTTCGCGCTCGCGTTTCGCAGCTACACGCTGAGCTGGGAGACGACGATTCTTGACCCGGACTTCTTCGTGCGCGTAGTGCAGGTGCTGGGCTGGGCGCCGGCGAAGCTTGGCTTTCCGGTGCCCGATGCCGCCACCGTGCTGGCCGCAACTCCCGGCGCTGCAGGCCAGCGCACCTGGGCACTGTGGCTGACCGGCTGCATCGTCGTCTACGGGCTGCTGCCGCGCGTCGCGCTCGTGCTGCTGAGCGCCTTTGTCTGGAAGCGCCGCCGCAAGGCGCTGCAGCCCGACTGGCGCGAGCCCTACTACCGCAAGCTGCTGGCCCGCTTTGCCGCGTTGGCGCCGGCGGCCATCGTCGATGCCGATCCGGGCCGCAGGCGCGGCGCCATGCCCGCGGGCCTGCCTGCCTCGGAACTGCATGAGGCCCTCTTCGTCGTCGGCTTCGAACTGCCGCCCGACATGCCCTGGCCTCCAGCCGCCCTGCCCGCCGGCGTCGCGACGCAGGCGCAGCGCATCGACGGCAGTGCGCCCGCGCGCCGCGCCCTGCTCGACCAGTTGGCCCATACCCATCCGCGCACGGTACTGCTGGTGTGCCACGCCGCATCGAGCCCCGACCGCGGCACCGAACGCTTCCTGCGCGAAGTGCTGGCGCATTGCGGCGAGTGCCGCCTGTGGCTGGCCGACGCGCCCGGTGCGAGCGCCACGCAGCGATGGCTTGACTGGCTGCGCGACACTGGCCTGGAGCGCATCACCGCCAGCGATCGCCTGGACATCGCCTTGCCGGAAAGCGCGATCGCCCCATGACGCAACAGCCCATCCGCATCGCCGTCGTCGGCCACACCAACGCTGGCAAGACCTCGTTGCTGCGCACGCTCACGCGGCGCATCGGCTTCGGGGAGGTGTCGCAGCGCCCCGGCACCACGCGCCATGTCGAATCGGTCGACCTCGACGTGAACGGCGAAGCCGCCGTGCGCTTCTTCGACACGCCGGGCCTCGAAGACGCCGTCGCGCTGCGCGAGCACCTCGCCGGCTTCGATGCGCAAGCGACGCCCCCCGACCGCATCCGCCAGTTCTTGCAGGGCCCCGAAGCCCATGGCGTGTTCGAGCAGGAGGCCAAGGTGCTGCGCACCATGCTCGACATCGACGCGGCCTTTCTCGTCATCGATGTGCGCGAACCGGTGCTGCCCAAGTTCCGCGACGAGATCGAGTTGCTCAACTCCTGCGCGCGCCCCGTGCTGCCGGTGCTGAATTTCGTGCGCGATGCCGCCAGCCGCGAGCCCGCGTGGAAAGAGCTGCTCTCGGCCTACGGCCTGCACGTGCAGGTGCGCTTCGACGCGGCTGCCCCGTTCGTCGGCGCCGAGCAGGACTTGTACAACGACCTGGCCACGCTGCTGCGCGAGCGCCGCGACCTGCTGCACGGCGTCGTCGATGCACTGGCCGACGAAGCGGTGCAACGCCGCCAGTCCGCCTGCACGCGCATCGCCGCCCTGCTGGTCGATGCCGCTGCGGTGCGCCGCACGGTGTCGTCCACCGAGTTCGCTGACACCGCTCGACGGCAAGCGCTCGTCGCCGCGCTGCGGAAGGCCGTGTTCGACAAGGCCCAGCGCTGCACCGACGACCTGCTCGCGCTCTACGGCTTTCGCCAGGGCGACGCCGATGAGGCCCCGCTGCCGATGATCGAAGGCCGCTGGACGCTCGACTTCTTCAGCCCCGAAGCCATGAAGGACGCGGGCCTGCGCCTCGGCAAGGGCGCGGTCATCGGTGCGGCGGTGGGCGTGGTCGCCGACCTGGCCGTGGCCGGCATCTCGCTCGGCGCGGGTGCAGCGCTGGGTGGCGCCATCGGCGGTGCGGTGTCGCAGGGCTGGGGACCGCTCGGCCGCAAGCTGGCCAACAAGCTGCGCGACGTGCACGAACTCACCGTGGAAGACGGCGTGCTGTTCACGCTGGTCGCGTGGCAGCTGAAGCTCACGCAGGCGCTGGAGCAGCGCGGCCATGCGGCCACGCAGCGCATCGCCGCCGAATCGCCCGAGGACGGCGATTCCCCCACGCGAGCCGCCGCGGCCGCGGTGCGTGGCGCGCAGCCGGCACGCAACCATCCCGAGTGGGAATCGACAGGCATTGCAACGCGCAGTTTCTGGCGCCCCTCGCCCCAGCGCGAAGCGCTCGTGGCCGAGCTGTCACAGACGTTGCTGCGTGCTTTCGAAGCGCCTTAATTCGCCCCTGCCAGCGCCTGCAGCTTTGCGTAGTCGCCCGGCCGCGCCCCCGCCTGCTCAGGCGTCGAGCGCTTGACGATCCGCTCCAGGAACAGCTGCCGGTTGACCGGCGCCACGGTCATGCCCTTGTCGCGCAGGAACTTCTCGTCCTCGAGTTCGCCGGCGATCACGCCGACGTTGGTCCACTTCGCGGTTTCCACAAGCACCTTCTCCACCATCGCCTGCTGCTGCGGCGCGAGCCTGGCCCATGCGGCCTTGCCGATGACGATGCCCAGCGTGTCGTAGACATGCGCCGTCAGCAGCACGTACTTCTGCACTTCATAGAGCTTCTTCGACTTGACGATGTCCAGCGGGTTTTCCTGTGCCTCCACCTCGTTCTTCTTGAGCGAGCTGTAGAGGCTCATGAAAGGCAGCGTCACCGGCTTGGCGTCGAGCGCGGTGGCAAACAGCTGGTAGGCCGCGGCGGCGGGCACGTAAAGGCGCAAGTCGCGGAAGTCTTCGGGCTTCGACAGCGGCTTGGCCGACGTGACCTGGCGCGCGCCGTAGTACACGGCGGCCACCATGCGGTTGCCGCTCCGCTCGTTGTAGCCTTTCATCAGGTCGGCCAGCAGCGGGCTCGCCAGGTACTTGCGCATGTGGTCGAGGTCCTTGAAGGCGAAGGGATAGCTCCCCAGGCTCAGCGGCGGATAGCCCTCGGCCAGCGTGGCCTGCCCGACGTAGGCAATCTGCACCGAATCGTTCGCTAGCATCAGCGGAAAGTCGGCCTCCTGCCCCAGCTTGGAAGACGGCACCACCTCGATCTTGATCTTGCCGTCGGACTGTTCAGCGATCTTGCGCGCCGCAAGCTCTGCCTGCTGGTGGAAGATGCTCGTGGGCTCGTAGACATGGCCCCACTTGAATTGCAGCACCTGCGCATGGGCGGCTACCGCCCCTGCGAGCGCCATGCAAAGAACACCGGCGCGGCGCCATGGCAACAAGCTTTTCATCGACTCTCCCTCGGGTTGAGAACAGTCCGGCCGTATGCAAGATCGACGCCATGGCAGCGGACGGACGCCGGGCAAATGCGCCCGACCCGGGAATCGTAAATATTTGCAACAAACATCGAAAGCGGGTTTGCCCGACTCCGGCCCGCGCGCCTACGATGCCAGCCCCGAGCCACCGCACCATGACGACCACCCTTCACGCCATCCGCGCCGACATCACCACGCTGCAGGTCGACGCCATCGTCAACGCCGCCAACTCCTCGCTGCTCGGCGGCGGTGGCGTGGACGGCGCGATCCACCGCGCCGCAGGGCCGGAGCTGGTGCACGAATGCCGGCTGCTGGGCGGCTGCAAGACGGGCGATGCCAAGCTCACGAAGGGCTACCGCCTGCCTGCCCGCTTCATCATCCACACGGTCGGCCCCGTGTGGCGTGGTGGCGAGGCGGGCGAGCCCGAACTGCTCGCGTCGTGCTACCGGCGCTCGATGGCGCTCGCCGCCGGGCAAGGGGTGGGCAGCATCGCGTTTCCCAGCATCAGCACGGGCATCTATGGCTATCCCGTCGAGCTGGCGGCAAAGGTCGCGGTGAGCACCGTGCGCGAAGCGCTGGCGGTCGTCACGTCAGTGGAGGAAGTCGTCTTCTGCTGCTTCTCGCCGGACGACCTTGCTGTCTACGAGGCTGCACTGGCCGAAGGCGCGCACTGAAAGAAAAGCCGGAAAAGCTGTCAGCGAGTCAAATACCAGTTCCGACGAACAACAAACCCACGTCCCATGTCCGAATCCCCCTTCGAGCCCGACGACAACAACAGCAACAGCAACGCGGGCATGCGCAAGGGCCTGACCAGCTACGGCGACCGCGGCTTCTCGCTCTTCCTCCGCAAGGCCTTCATCAAGGGCGCGGGCTACACCGATGCGGCGCTCGATCGCCCCGTGGTCGGCATCGCCAACACCGGCAGCGCCTACAACCCCTGCCATGGCAACGCACCGCAGCTCATCGAGGCCGTCAAGCGCGGCGTGATGCTCGCGGGCGGCCTGCCGATGGACTTTCCGACCATCTCGGTGCACGAGAGCTTCGCCGCGCCGACCAGCATGTACCTGCGCAACCTGATGTCGATGGACACAGAGGAGATGGTGCGCGCGCAGCCCATGGACGCCGTAGTGCTCATCGGCGGCTGCGACAAGACCGTGCCGGCGCAGCTCATGGGCGCGGCCTCCGCTGGCCTGCCGTCGATCCAGCTCATCACCGGCTCGATGCTCACGGGCAGCCACCGCGGCGAACGCGTGGGTGCCTGCACCGACTGCCGGCGCTACTGGGGCAGGTATCGCGCGGGCGAGATCGACGCCGAGGAAACCGCCGACGTCAACAACCAGCTGGTCGCGAGCGTGGGCACCTGCTCGGTGATGGGCACGGCCAGCACCATGGCCTGCATTGCCGAGGCGCTGGGCATGACGATGCCGGGCGGCGCCTCGCCACCAGCCGTAACGGCCGACCGCATCCGCATTGCCGAGCAGACCGGCGCGCAGGCCGTGCAGATCGCGCGCGACCGCCTCACCATCGACAAGGTGCTGACCCCCGCCGCCTTCGAGAACGCGATGCGCGTGCTGCTGGCCATCGGCGGCTCGACCAACGGCATCGTGCACCTCGCGGCCATTGCCGGCCGCATGGGCCTGGACATCGACCTGCTCGCGCTCGACCGCATGGGCCGCGAAACGCCGGTGCTGCTCGACCTGAAGCCCTCGGGCCAGCACTACATGGAAGACTTCCACGCCGCAGGCGGCATGGCCACGCTGCTGCGCGAACTCAAGCCGCTGCTGCACCTCGATGCACTCACGGTCACGGGCCGCACGCTGGGCGAGGAAATCGAGCGCGCAGGGCCAGGCTTCAGGCAGGACGTGGTGCGGCCCGCCAGCCAGCCGATCTATCCGCAGGGCGGCATCGCGGTGCTGTGGGGTAACCTGGCGCCAGGCGGCGCGATCATCAAGCAATCGGCCGCCGACCCGGCGCTGATGGAGCACGAGGGCCGCGCCGTGGTCTTCGAGAACGCCGAAGACCTGGTGCAACGCATCGACAGCGACGCGCTCGACGTCACGCCGCAAGACGTGCTGGTGCTCAAGAACATCGGCCCCAAGGGGGCGCCTGGCATGCCCGAGGCGGGCTACATCCCCATTCCACGCAAGCTCGCGCGCACCGGCGTGAAAGACATCGTGCGCATCTCCGACGGTCGCATGAGCGGCACCGCCTTCGGCACCATCGTGCTGCACGTGACGCCCGAGTCGGCCATCGGAGGGCCTCTGGCGTATGTGCGCAACGGCGACCGCATCCGGCTGAGCGTGGCGAAGCGCGAGATCTCGCTGCTGGTGGCGGACGAAGAACTGGCGCGCCGCGCGACGGAAACGACGGTGGTCGAGCCCACCGCCGAGCGCGGCTACAAGAAGCTGTTCCTGCAGACCGTGATGCAGGCCGACAAGGGCGTGGACTTCGACTTTCTCCGGGCGCCGAACACCGTGGGCAAGGTGCCACGATAAAGCGCATGACCGACGATTTCTACGACGAGCTCGCACCGCTCTATCACCTGATCTATCCGGACTGGAGCGAGAGCATCCGCCTGCAGGGCGACAAGCTCTCGCAACTCATCGAGGCCGAATGGCCCGGTGGTGGCGCGCATCGCAAAGTGCTCGACGTGTCGTGCGGCATCGGCACGCAAGCGCTCGGGCTCGCGGCACTCGGCCACGTGGTGACGGCCTCCGACCTGTCGGCCAACGAGATCGAACGCGCGCGGCATGAAGCGAAACTGCGCGGCCTCGACATCGCTTTCTCGGTGTGCGACATGCGCGAAGCGCACACGCATCACGGCAGCGGCTTCGACATCGTGATGTCGTGCGACAACTCGATGCCGCATCTGCAGACCGACGCCGACCTGCTGACCGCCCTGCGCCAGATGACCGCCTGCCTGCGCCCGGGCGGCGGCTGCGTCGTCAGCGTGCGCGACTACGCGAAGGAAGAGCGCGGCAGCAACATCGTGAAGCACTACGGCGCACGCCTGGAGAACGGCCAACGCCATGTGCTGTTCCAGGTCTGGGATTTCGATGACGGAGGCACGGGCGAGCACTACGACCTTGGCTTCTTCTTCGTCACGGAAGACCTCGCCACGCATGCCGTGAGCACGCGCGTGATGCGCTCGCGCTACTACGCCATATCGACGACGCGGCTGTGCGAGCTCATGCATGAAGCGGGGCTGAAGGACGTTCGGCGCATCGACGGCGCGTTCTTCCAGCCAGTGCTGGTGGGTACGCGGCCGTGAGCGCCGCGACTCACCTCTTCATGCGCAGCATCGACCGCATTCCTGTCAGGAATTGCTCGTCGGTGCTGTTCCACCGTGCATTGGCCAAATGGGCACTGTCCGGTCCGGCCGGGAAGCGCAGCATTTCCGACTCTTCCGTAACAGCAGCGAAGACGGCCGCCGCGACCTGATCTGGAGTCGTCACTGCGCCGGTAGTCCCGAACTGCGCCATGAGCTGCCCTGCATACGCCTGGTACGGCGGCGAGATCAAGCCGTTCATGCGGTCCATGCCATTTGCCGTGAAGGCTGTCCCGGGACCATAGCCGGGCTCCACAAGCCTGACGCGCACACCAATGGATTCAAGTTCGAAGAACAGGGCCTCGGTGAACCCTTCGATGGCGAACTTGCTCGCCGCATAGGGCGCAACCATCGGCATGCCGGCGAAGCAGACGCTGGAGGTCACGTTGACGATGGCCCCTTCCCCGCGCTCGCGCATGAGCGGAATCATGGCCTGGGTCATTGCCATGACGCCGAAGGTGTTGGTCTCGAACACCTCGCGCACGGTTTCCATTGGCGTCACCTCGAAGGCAGAGAACAAGCCGATTCCCGCGTTGTTCACCAGCACGTCGATCTTGCCGAAGGCGGCGATGCCTTGGCCAATGGCTTGCACGATGCTGTCGTTGTTCGTCACGTCGAGCTGGACCACGCGCAAGCGCTGCGAAGGCTCACCCAGAAACGCCGGATCCGGTTTGCGCATCGTCGCGACGACGTTCCAGCCTTGCTTGATGAAATGCTCTGCCGTGGCTTTGCCGTAACCCGAAGAGCAGCCAGTGATAAGTACAGTTTTCATGTTCGATGTCCTTTGAAGATCGGTCCGATGCTAGGGTTCTTGACCAAGACGATCCATCCCGCCTAATCTCGATTTCATGCGCGATCGTCTAAACGCTGACCCACTGGCTTCCATCGTGGCTTTGCTCCGTCCACGAACCGTTCTGTCGAAGTTCGTCAGCGGCGCGGGTAGCTGGGCAGTGCAATACCCGAACTACGGACAGCCCAGCTTCTGCCTGATGCTGAAAGGCTCGTGCTGGCTGAGCCTGGACTCGGCAGAGCCCTTCCTGATGGAACCCGGGGACTACGTCTTGCTGCCGGCAACGCCCGGCTTCCGGATGGGCAGCGACCTCGAGGCCATGGATCGCCCCACGATGCGCATCGCAGATGCAAGCCCGGCAGGAGAGATCCGCCACGGCACCCAGGGAGACGAGGCGGCGGTCAGGATGCTCGGCGGCTACTTCCTGTTCGACCCGACGAGTGCCCCGCTGCTGGTGGGGCTCCTGCCGACGGTGGTTCACATCAAGGCTGCCGACAGCGGAGCGGCGCGCTTGACGTGGATTGCGCGCGCCATCGATGAAGAGAACACGACCCCGAGACCCGGTGGCGATGCCATCCTGACGCGCCTTGTCGAGATCATGCTGATCGAGGCCCTGCGCTGGCGGCCGACACAAGACGACGCGCCGATTTCCGGGCTTCTGGCGGGCCTGGCCAACGCGCGAATGGCGGATGCGCTGCGGCTTATTCACGAGGACGTGGCACGGCGCTGGACCATCGAGGTTCTCGCGAAGAAGGTCGGAATGTCGCGTGCCGCATTTGCCGCCCGCTTCACACAGATTCTTGGTGTGCCCCCGATGGAGTACGTGCTGCGATGGCGGATGGCTCTGGCCAAGGACATGCTGTGGCATGACGGTCTTTCGCTTGGAGAGGTCGCGCATGCAATCGGCTATCAGTCGGCAAGCGCGTTCAGCACTGCCTTCAGCCGCTCGGTGGGGCTGTCTCCAAGCACGTTCGCACGCACTGGTCGCACCAACGCGCCTGCGTGATCTCAGGGCTCGTCAGCGGGCACTCGCTGGTCACTGTCCCGTCACGGGGCAAACCTAGCATCCGGCGGCTTTCGTTTCTCTTTCAACAAATATTCGAAAACTCCACATGAAAAAGAACGTTCCCGCGCCCCGCCCGGTTCGCGCCGCCATCGCGGCCATCGGTGGCTGCCTCGTGATAGCCGCATGTGGCGGCGGCAGCGATGGGGGCGTCTCGTTCCCGGTCCTCCCGCCTGCACCGGCGCCCGCACCCGCCCCGGCTCCCCCTGCCCCCGCACCGCTGGGCACGCTCGACGGCTCCGTGCCCCTGGTCATCGGCCATCGCGGCCTGCCGGGGCTGTACCCCGAAGAAACCAAGGTCGCCTACGAAGCCGCAGCCGATGCCGGCGCCGATTCGCTCGAGACCGACCTGCACCTCACCAAGGACTGCGTGCTCGTCGCGCGTCACAACCCCTGGCTCAGCGACAACACCAACATCGCCGACGTTGCCGCGACCAACACCACCGTTGCGGGCCGCAAGCGCACCGTGCCCGGCGTGCTGGTCGACGTGAAGTACCCGGCCATCGAGGCCAACGGCCCGGCCCAGTACCTGAGCGACCTGACCGACCCGAGCGATCCGAAGTCGGTGCTCAAGTCGCTCATCGTCGACGGCGAGGACCACACCAACGACTGGTCCATCACCGACTTCACGATGGACGAGCTGCGCCAGTGGATTCGCGGCACCACCTACGACGCCAAGGACCAGCGCCCAACCGACCTCAACGGCAAGCTGCCGATCCTGAGCTTCCAGGAAGTGATCGACATCGCCAAGGCCAAGAGCGCCTCCACGGGCCGCACGCTCACCGTGTATCCGGAAACCAAGAACCCGATCTGGAACAACGCGCAGGCCATCGCCAACGGCTGCGGCCCGGTGGGCAGCCATCCGCTGGAAGACGCGCTGCTGAAGATCATGAACTTCAATGATCTGAACCGGAAAGACGCGCCGATCTTCGTGCAGAGCTTCGAGCCCGAGAGCCTGAAGTACCTGCGCTCGGCCGGCATGAAGGCCCGCGCCGTGCAACTGGTGGACGGCAACGACGTCAACTACCAGACTGGCGAGATGACCTACGTCACCAAGGACGTCTACACCTTCGTCGACGGCCGCCCCTACAGCTGGACGCTGGCCGGCAACCCCAAGTGGTTCGGCGAGATGCTCACGCCCGCAGGCCTGGCCGACGTGAAGACCTATGCCGACGGCATCGGCCCGTGGAAGCCGCAGGTCATGGCCCACACCATCGTGCCCTTCGT
The DNA here is from genome assembly GCF_059416325.1 of Variovorax sp. GW821-FHT09D05. Classification (NCBI taxonomy): domain Bacteria; kingdom Pseudomonadati; phylum Pseudomonadota; class Betaproteobacteria; order Burkholderiales; family Comamonadaceae; genus Variovorax; species Variovorax sp. GW821-FHT09D05. The sequence goes on from NZ_JBWKOZ010000003.1 coordinate 597,706, forward strand.
CACGCCCAACAAGGGCCTGGCCGACGTGAACACCATCAAGCCCACCAGCCTGATCGCCGACGCGCACAAGGCCGGCCTGTTCGTGCACAGCTACACCTTCCGCAACGAGGCGAAGTACCTGGCCGGCATCTACAAGGGCGACCCGACAGCCGAGTACCTGGCGTACTTCCGCGCCGGCATCGACGGCGTGTTCTCGGACTTCGCGAACACGGCGTTCGCGGCGCGCAAGACCTACCTGAAGGAAACGGGCCGCTGAGGCAGAACGGCGAAAGGCAGCCAGCACGATGTACCCCGGAGAACGACTCAACGGATACAGCCACTTGCTGGGCCTGCTGCTCGCGCTGCCTGCAACGGCACTGCTGCTCGCCAAGACCGTGCCCACCGGCGACCCCGCGCGCATCGCGGGAGCGCTGGTGTTCTCGCTCTCGGCCGTGGCCCTGTATGCGGCCTCCACCCTCTTCCACAGCACGCGCGGGCGACTCAAGCGCATGTGGGAGCGTGCCGACCACTGCGCCATCTACCTGCTGATCGCCGGCACCTACACACCCTTTGCGCTGGTCACGCTGCAAGGCCCATGGGGCTGGCTGCTGCTGGCGACGATCTGGGGCGCGGCGCTCTTCGGCATCTGGCGCGAGCTGATGCCGGCCAAGGGCGGCGGGGCGAAGAAGCCCTCGCTGGCGCTGTACATCGGAATGGGATGGCTCGGCGTGCTGGCCGCCGTGCCGCTGGCCGCGCGGCTCGACGGCGCGGGGCTCGCATGGCTGCTGATCGGCGGCGTGCTCTACACGGCGGGTACCGTGTTCTATCGCAACAGGCAAGGCTTCCGGCACGCGCACGGTGCGTGGCACCTGTTCGTGCTGGCAGGCACTGCGAGCCACTACGTGGCGGTGGGCTGGTTCGTGCTGTAGGGGCCCGCGGCCCGGTCGTGCGGGGATAATCGCCGACCGATGATCGTCCGACCCCGCCCTCATTGGCTGCGCATGCTCTTCGTGTGGCGCGGCTCGGTCCTGCTGGACATAGCGCCGCAGCTCCTGTGGACCACCGCCTTCGCGGTGCTGGTGACGGTGCTTCACGGCCGGCTGTTCCAGTGGAAGGTGCCGCTCAATTTCGTGCCCTTCTCGCTCATCGGCCTGACGCTGGCCATCTTCCTTGGCTTTCGCAACGGCACGAGCTATTCGCGCTACTGGGAGGCGCGCACCCTGTGGGGCACGCTGCTCAATGAAACCCGCTCGCTGGTGCGGCAGGTGCTGACGCTGGCCGATGCGCCCGCCGAGGCAGGCAAGCCGACGCTTCGCCTCATCGCCTTCGTGCATGCTCTGCGCCACCAGTTGCGCGGCACCGATCCCTCGGCCGACCTCGCGCGGCTGCTGTCGCCCGAAGACTGCGCCCGCCTGCAGGCCGCGCGCTTCAAGCCGGCCGTTCTCCTGCTGATGGTCGGCGAATGGCTGCGGGACAAACGGAGGGGCGGCCATCTCGACCCGACGCTCGCGCAGGCCATGGAAATTCCGCTGGGCCGCCTGACCGAAGCGCTGGGCGGATGCGAGCGCATCGCGGGCACGCCGATTCCGTTCACCTACTCGGTCATCATCCACCGCACGATCTACCTGTACTGCGTGCTGCTGCCCTTCGGCCTGGTGGACGCCATCGGCCCCATGACGCCGGTGGTGGTCGCGTTCATCGCCTACACCTTCTTCGCGCTCGAAGCACTCGGGGCCGAGATCGAAGACCCCTTCGGCACCTCGCCGAACGACCTTGCGCTGGACGCCATGTCCCGCACGATCGAATCGACCTTGCGCGAGATGATCGGCGAGCCGCAGCCGATGCCGACAGAGTCAAGATCCGACAAGTACATGCAAACCTGAGAGGGAATACTCGCGCCATGGAACAAAAGATCGTTTCCCCTGCTAAGTCGGACCTTCGGGCCATTGCCACCCAGCTCATGCACGCGTCGGAGCTGGTGTCCGAAGCCAGCGGTCACGAGTTGACCGGTACAAGGACAGACCTCGCCGCACTGCAGAAAGTCATCGACTCGAAGCTCGTCGAGCCTGAAGCCACCTACTCCCTTCAGGCGCTGGGCCTCGCATTCGGCAAGGTGTTCATCAGCACTCGTACCGATTTCGACTGGTGGATGGTCGAGGACGAGTACGGACGGGACCCCGCGCTCCGGTACAAGCAGACCTCGCTCCTGCTGTTTCCCAAGACCATGATCTCCAAGCGGATCGAGGACGGCAAGGCAGTCAACGTCACGGAGATGTTCGAGGGGCTGCAGGAAACCGTTCGCGAGGTGCTGGCCGAGCACTACCCGGATGCCTGATCTGGCTCGAAGCACCGCATGAAAACCATCGCGCCAATCGCCGCCATGCTTGTGGCCGCCTGCACGACCATCGCGCCCAGCGCCTACGGACAGGCCCCGGCTTACGCAGGCCCGCTGTTCGACACGCACCTGCACTACAACCAGGAAGCCTGGGACGGCAACACCGGCCCTTACCCGCCCGCCGAGGCGCTCGCGCGCATACAGCGCAACAACGTCAAGGCGATCATTGCCAATTCGCGCCCCAACGCTGGCACGCAGACCCTGGCCGCAGCGCGCGAGACACGTGCCGCGGGCGTGACGGTCGTGCCCTTCGTGCGTCTGTACCGCAACCGCGACGACTACACCAACTGGTTCCGCGACGAGACCATCTACGAGATGGTGCAGACCGAGCTTGCGCGCGGCACCGCGAGCGGACCCTATCGCGGACTCGGAGAGTTCCACCTGTACGACAGCGCCGATGCCAACGGCCCCGTGGCGAAGAAACTGATAGCGCTGGCTGAGCAGCGCAAGCTCGCAGTGCTCGCACACGTCGACGACGTGGCAATTGACCTGCTGATGGCAAACGCGCCATCGAAGGGCCAAGCCCTGCGCCTGATCTGGGCCCACACCGGCATCGGCGGCCCACCGGTCGAACGGGTACAGGCGCTGCTGGAGCGCTATCCGCTGCTGATGGGTGAGCTCTCGTACCGCCCGGGGCTGACCTGCGAAGGCGGCAGGCTGTGCCCCGAATGGCGTGCGCTGATCCTCAAGTACCCGGGTCGCTTCATGGTCGGCTCCGACACCTGGGTCAACCAGCGCTGGAGCGCCTACGACGAGACGATGCGCGGCTACCGCACCTGGCTCGGCGATCTGCCGGCCGACGTAGCGCAACGCATCGCCTGGGACAACGCGGCCGCGCTGTTCGACCTTCGCTGATCAGCCTGCCAGCGCGGCCACCGCAATGCGCGTCGCCGACGCAATGACATCGTTGCGCCCCTTCGCATCCTTCTGCGGAAAGGTCAGGTAGACCGACAGCACGATCGGTGCACCGGCCGGCGGCCACAGCACGCCAACGTCGTTCGTGGAGCCATACGAGCCCGATCCGGTCTTGTCCCCCACCTTCCAGCCGGCCGGCACGCCCGCCAGAAAGCGCTCTGTGCTCGTGGTGTTGCCCAGCAGCCAGGTCTGCAGCTGGTCGCGCTGCACAGTGCCCAGCGCATCGCCCAACGCCAGCCGCTGCACGCTGTCGGCCATGGCCGCGGGCGTGGTGGTGTCGCGCGGGTCGCCGGGAATGCTGGTGTTGAGCTCGGGCTCGGTGCGGTCGAGCCTGAAGGCCTGGTCGCCGATGCCGCGCGCAAAGGCGGTAACGGCGGGCGGGCCACCCAGCACCTTCAGCAGCAGGTTGGCGGCCGCGTTGTCGCTGTACTGGACGGTGGCGGCGCACATCGCGGCCACGGTCATGCCGGTGGCAACGTGCTTCTCGGTTATCGGCGAATAGGCGACCAGATCCGCCTTGCTGTAGCTGATGTTCCTCGACAGCAGGCCGCTGTCCTTGGTGCCACGTTCGAGCACGGCCGCGGCCAGCATCAGCTTGAAGGTGCTGCACAGCGGAAAGCGTTCGTGCGGCCGATGCTGTATGCGCGCGCCGCTGCCGGTGTGGAAGCCGACCACGCCCAGGCGGCCGCCCGAGGCACTTTCGAGCGCGGCGAGCTGCGCCTCGGCCGAAGACTGCGATGCCGTACCAGACCACGCAGTGCATGCGCTGGCGAGCGGCAGGACGGAGGCGGCAAGCAGCAGGCTTCGGCGCTGGACTAGAGGGTTCATTTCGTTTTCTCTTTCTTTGGTCGAGTGGATGGTACGAAGCGAATCCTAGGAGCGGCACCCTCGTCGATCCAGCCTCCCGACGGCGTTGTGCGTCCCGGGTGTATCCGCTGTAACGGCAAGGTTTATTCAACCATATAGTTGAATACCAATCTGGAAATGCCTATATTCAACCTCATGGTTGAACTAGAACTCGCAGACGAACGGCTCGACGCCGTATTCCACGCCCTGGCCGACAGCACGCGCCGCACCATGCTGCAGTTGCTGTCCCACGGCGAATGCAGCGTGGGCGAACTCGGTGCGCCGTTTCGCATGTCCTTCGCGGGGGCGTCCAAGCACGTGAAGACGCTGGAGCGCGCGGGCCTGGTGTCACGCACCGTGCAGGGCCGCGCGCACGTCTGCCGGCTGGAGCCTGCCGCACTGGCCACGGCAGATGCCTGGCTGCGCTACTACGAAGGCTTCTGGAACAACCGTCTCGACGCGCTGGAGCAGGAACTGCGGCGCGAAGAGAAATCGCGCAAGTGATCTCCCCCTTCTTCATTCACAAGGAGCACATACCCATGACGATCAAGCACAGCCTCGGCCAGCAGGTCGCCCCCGGCACCCTGCGCATGGAGCGCATCCTGCCCGCCCCCATCGAGCGCGTGTGGGCCTACCTGGCCGACCCCGACAAACGCGCCGCATGGCTGGCCGGTGGCACCATGACGCAGAAGCCCGGCGAGATGTTCGACCTGCGTTTCAACCACACCGAACTCACCGGCGAAGTAGCTCCCGACCGCTACGCCGATTGCCGCCAGCCCATCGTGCAGAAGTCGCGGCTGGTGCGCATGGAAGCACCGACGCTGCTGACGATCAGCTGGGACGAAGGCCCGGCGCCGTCGGAAGTCACCTTCGAGCTCACGCCACAGGGCAACACCACACAGCTCGTGCTCACGCATCGCCGGCTGGCAAGCCGCAAGGACATGGTCAGCGTGGCGAGCGGGTGGCATGCGCACGTCGATGTGCTCATCGAGGTGCTGGCGGGGCGCAAGCCACAGGGCTTCTGGACGAACCACGCGGCGCTCGAGAAGGACTACGAAGCGCAGATTCGCTGACTGAAGCAGCACGTTCCTCCTTTCATTTCTCTCACACGGGGCCTTCGGGCCCCGTTTCTTTTTGGGCGTTGGCGTTCGCGGGGATTGTCAAACCGTTGTCACCTGAGAACCGCAGCATCTGAGGCATTAAGAGTATTTGTGTGTTTTGTTGTAAATAACTTTATTTGCACAAGAACAGAAAGACACCCACGTTCCTTCGGCGCAGCCGCGGGATATGCGTCTCAGAACTTCGAGGGAAAACATGATCAGAGGAATGAACACGCGCCGCGCATGGGCGGGAACAAGCATGTGCGCCCTGCTGCTTCTCACCGCCTGCGGTGGAGGTAGCGGCAACGGCTTCTCACCCATCGGCACACCGTCGCCTGGTAGCGGAAGCAACCCAGCACCGACAGTCAACCAGGGCAAGAGCGGGCCCAAGGCACTCGTCGTCGAGATCGACGGCCTCACGCATGCGGCGCTTCGCGACGCCATGGCGCAGAACAAGGTGCCGGCACTGCAGTCGCTGCGCGTTGCACCGGCATGGACCGGCGGTGCCAACGGCACGCTGAGCGAACAGCGTACCACCGACGGCCCGGGCTGGGCCACACTGCTGACCGGCACGTGGGCGCAGCGCCACGGCGTGCGCTGGGACACGAACGACCAGCGCATCGACGTCAAGCTCGCGCCCTCGGTGTTCGCGCTCGCCAGGCAGAACAAGGCGGCCGCCTACAAGACAGCTTCCGTCACCGCAAGCGCGCTCTATCCGCTGCTGCTGTCGAACGAAACCGGCACGCTCGACAGCGCAATCGACTGCGCCGGCTCCGACACCTGCGTCACCGACCGCACCGCGCAACTCATCGAAACGGGCTACGACCTGCTGGTCGCGCAGTACGGCGCACCGGGCGCGGCGGCAAGCAGCGGCCTGAAGAGCGACGCGTACCAGCGCGCGATCGCCGACACCGCCGCCGGCGTGGGCCAGTTGCTGGCGCGCATCGCGCAGCGCACCACCAACGATCCGAAGGAAGACTGGCTCGTGATCCTCACGACCAGCCACGGCCTCGACACCTTCGGCGGTGCAACCGGCCTGCAGGACAACGACAACAAGACCATCTTCATCGCGAGCAACAAAACGCTCGCGGCGCAAGCCGGCGTCGGCACGGCCGCTCCTGCTGACGCAAGCCTGCTCGTGCTTTCGGCCGCCACCGACATCGCGCCGACCGTGTTGCGTCACCTCGGCGCGCTGCCCGCGGCCGCCGACTACCGCTTCAACGGCCAGGCCCTGCAGGCGGCCACGTCGCTGCGCGGCCTCTCCGCGAAGACGGGTGCGGACAAGCGAAGCATCGAGCTGTCGTGGACGCTCGCCGGCACCACGACCGCGCCAGTGCAGGTGCTGCGCGACGGCAAGCTGGTGGCTACGCTGCCCGCCGGCTCGACTGCCTACATCGACCCCATCGTCGCCGAGAGCGACGGGGTCTATGCCTACCTGTACACGGTCGTCGCCGGCGAGGCCAGCGTGGCGCTTTCTGCGCAGATCGCCTACGTCAAGCCGGTACCGCCGGAACCGCCGGTGACGCTCGCTCCCACGCTGGTGAACGGGCTGGTCAACTACTACCCGCTCAACGCCCTGCCTGCAGTCGATGCGAAGAGTGCCTCCACGCTCGCCCCTTGGGCTGCCGACGCCAACGGCGGCACGCTGGTCGACGACGGCTTCCCGGCACCCAACAAGGCCAAGGCGCTGCGCGTCGACAGCACCGTGAAGAACGCCAGCGGCATGGCCGGCTATCGCCTCGTGCAGAACAGCGACGTAACCACCAACCCGGCGGTCACGGCCTTCACCATCGGCTTCTGGATGCGCACCGACAACACCTGCAGCCAGGGCGTGAGCAACGGCGGCACGGTGATCGGCAACAAGAACTACACCACCGGCGGCAACGCGGGCCTGGCCATCGGGCTGTTCGGCAGCTGCGAGATCCGCTTCAACGTAGGCACGGGCAGCGCACGCGCCGACAGCAACGGCTACAGCCTGAGCGCTGGCCAGTGGGCCTACGTGGCGGTGGTGATCGACAAGGCCGCGCTCACGATGAAGGGCTATGTGATGGACCCCGTCAGGGGCATCCAGACCAACAGCACCGCCATCACCAGCGCGCTGGTCGACAAGCTCGGCGGCCTGGGCAACGGCCTGGGCCTGAACGAGGACGGCACCGGCCTCTACTACCAACGCGAAACCTCTTCGCCGCGCGGCGCCATGGACTTCGACGACTTCGCGATCTGGAACCGCTCGCTCACGAACGACGAGCTGACCAGCATCTTCAAGTCGGGCACGCCGCTGTCGACGCTGCCCTGACCCCGATCACCCCCGAGCCCCAAGACAACAACGATTCCAGAGGATCAAACCATGCAAGTTCAAACCCTTCTTTGCGCGCGTCTCGTGCCCGCGCTCGTTCTGGCCTGCGCCCTTTCCGCCTGCGGCGGCAGCGGAGGTGGCGGCGGCTTCGTCGGCGGCACACCGACGCCCCCCACCACGCCCACGCAACCCGACACCGGCGTTGCCCCCGTGAAGAGCTGCGCACCCTGAGCCCCGCCGAACCATGTCCAACCAAAACAACAAGCCCATGACGAACTCACGTCGCAAATTCCTCACCGGCACGGCCACGACCGGCGCCGCCGCCCTTGCGCTCTCGGCCTTTCCGCCGAGCATCCGCCGCGCGCTCGCCATTCCGGCCAACAACAAGACCGGCACCATCCAGGACGTCGAGCACATCGTGATCCTGATGCAGGAGAACCGTTCGTTCGACCAATACTTCGGCACGCTGATGGGCGTGCGCGGCTTCGGCGACCGCTTCACCATTCCACTGCCCAAGGGCTTGAATGTGTGGCAGCAAAGCGATGCCAGCGGCAAACCCATCCTGCCCTACCACCTCGACAGCCGCAAAGGCAACGCGCAACGCGTGAGCGGCACCCCCCACTCCTGGAGCGACGGCCAGAACGCCTGGGACGGCGGGCGCGCATACCAATGGCCGCGCTACAAGACCAATGCGTCGATGGGCTACTTCAAGGAGGCCGAGGTAACGTTCCAGTTCGCGCTGGCCAATGCCTTCACGCTGTGTGACGACTACCACTGCAGCATGCATACGGGCACCAACTCGAACCGCATGTTCCACTGGACCGGCACCAACGGCCCCACGGGCGCCAACGTGGCCACCGTCAACAACGAATGGGACGACATCGGCCCGTCCACCACCGGCTACGAGTGGAAGACCTACCCCGAGCGGCTGCAGGAAGCCAAGGTCAGCTGGATCATCTACCAGAGCCTGCCGGACAACTTCACCGACAACCCGTTGGCCGGCTTCAAGCAGTACCGCAAGGCCAACGAGGATTCGGGCAAGCCGGTGAGCAACGACGGCCCGTCGCCCGCCTACGACCCGGCCAGCGACGACGCCGGCAACCCGCTCTACAAGGGCATTGCCAACACCATGCCCGACGGCGGCTTCCTCGAGCAGTTCCGCCAGGACATCAAGAACGGCAAGCTGCCGAAGGTGTCGTGGATCGTTGCGCCCGCGGCCTACTCCGAGCACCCCGGCCCCTCGAGCCCGGTGCAGGGCGGCTGGTACATCCAGGAAACGCTGGACGCGCTCACCGCCGTGCCGGACGTGTGGAGCAAGACCGTGCTGCTCATCAACTTCGACGAGAACGACGGCTACTTCGACCACTACCCCTCGCCGGCCGCGCCCTCGCTCAACCCCGACGGCTCGATGGCCGGCAAGACCACGCTGCCCGAGGCCGACCTCGCCGTGGAGCGCTTCACGCACCCGAAGCCGCCGGGCACCAGCGGCCAGCCCGCACCTGATGGCCGTGTGTACGGCCCCGGCGTGCGCGTGCCGATGTATGTCGTCTCGCCGTGGAGCCGCGGCGGTTGGGTCAATTCGCAGGCTTTCGACCACACCTCGGTGATCCGCTTCATCGAGGCACGCTTCGGCGTGAAGGAGCCCAACATCTCGCCGTTCCGCCGCGCAGTGTGCGGCGACCTCACCAGTGCATTCAACTTCGCCACGCCCAACACGGAAGCGCTGCCCACGCTGACGGGACGCACGACCAAGGCTGACGCCGACAAGCTGCGTGCCGACCAGCAGGCCCTGGCGCAAGTGGCGTTGCCGCTCGACCCGCAACTGCCGCGCCAGGCCACCGGCACACGCCCCTCGCGCGCCCTGCCATACGAGCTGCACACGAGCGCGCGCGCCGATGTCATCAAGGGCCAGATGCGGCTGATCTTCAAGAACAGCGGCAAGGCCGCGGCCGTGTTCCATGTGTACGACAAGCTCAACCTCGACCGCCTGCCGCGCCGTTACATGGTCGAGCCCGGCAAGACGCTCGACGACACGTGGAACCCCACGACCGACAACAGCGGCTTCTACGACCTCTGGGTGCTCGGGCCAAGCGGCTATCACCGCCACTTCAAGGGCGACCTCAACCGGCTTCGCGCCGGTGGCGCACCCAACCCCGAAGTGCAGGTGTGCTACGACATTGCAAACGGCAACGTGTACCTGGAAATGCTCAACGGCGGTGGTGGCGCCTGCAAGTTCACAGTGCGCGCCAAGGCCTACCGCGACGACGGCCCGTGGAACGCCACGGTGAGCGGCGGCGGCAAGGCCGAGCAACTGTGGGTGCTGGCCAGCAGCGGCCAGTGGTACGACTTCGCCGTTACCTGCGATGCCGATCCGGCCTTCTATCGCCGCTTTGCCGGCCGCGTCGAAACCGGCAAGCACTCGGTGAGCGATCCGGCCATGGGCCTCGCCGATCTCTGACAACGGACGGGGCCAACGCACCTGCATCGGGATATTGGCCGGCACAATTGCACGGCCCCTGTGCCTGTTCACGTGCAACCGGGGCGGCTGTCACACTGACGCCGCCCCTTTTTCTTTTTTACGCCGGCATTCCATGCTCCAAGAAGAACGATTCCTGCGCATCCGCAGCCTGCTCGCCACCTTCTCGCGACTCAGCGTCGAGCGCGTCATGCAGGACCTCACGGTGTCGCGCGAAACGGTGCGCCGCGACCTGCTCGAACTCGAAGGCCTGGGCGAACTGCGCCGCGTGCATGGCGGTGCCGTTGCCATCAAGGCGGAGCCCGAGCCGCCGCTCGCGGTGCGGCTGGTGGCGCGCCAGCGCGAAAAGCGCGCCATTGCCAAGGCCGCCGTCGCACTACTGCGGCCGGGGCAGACCATCTTCATGGACGCGGGCAGCACCATGTCGATCTGCGCGGAAGAGATCGGCACGCTGAGCGGCATGACGGTCATCACCAACTCGCTGAACATCGCGCTCAAGTTCGCGGGCGCGGGCGAAGGCCGGCTCACCGGCAACCAGACCATCCTGCTGGGCGGCCAGATCGACGTGAAGGCGCAGGCTACCTGCGGCGACACCACAGTCGAGGCCATACGCCGCTACCGCGCCGACGTGGCGCTGCTGTCGCCGGTGGGGCTGCACGCCAAGCACGGCGCAATGAGCTTCGAGCACCACGAGGCCACCGTTGCGCGCGCCATGGCCGAGCAGGCGCAGCAACTGGTGCTGTTGGCCGACCACGCCAAGATCGGCCAGGCCAGCCGCGTGACCTATGCGCGGACGACGGACATCGACGTGGTGGTCACCGATGCCAAGGCGCGCGAACTGCCGGGGCTGTCGGCACTGCGCAAGGCGTGCGAGCGGGTGATAGTGGCCTGAGGCGCATCGCATGCTGCGACCGGACGCTTCCCCTCCCTCGCGATGGGCGATGGCGGCCCTGGGCGCCGCAGCCTTCTTGCTCGCATCGGCGCCGGGCCTGGCTTCCGCTGCATCGGGCTGCCTCGAAACGGCCATGCAAGCCCCTTCGCCGTCGCGCGCACTCGCGATGGCGAGCTTCGCACTGCAGGAGCACGAGGCCTTCGGCGGCCAGTCCATGGATGCCGAAGGCCGCATGACCGAAGCCGGCGACTCCGAAGCCGAGGACACGCGCCGCACGGTGCCGGGCCTCGCGCCATGGCAGCGGGTGCTGGGCTACTGGCAGGCCGTCGATCCGCAGCTCCCGTCGCTCGTTCGCTTCGGCGCACTGCGGGGCGCCGACCGGCACCTGCTGATGCAGGCGTTGAACGAGGCGACGGCCGGGCGCCTGCAGGGCATGGGCGTCGGCCCCGACGAGGGGCTTGATTCAGTGGAGCTGCGCGCCGTTCAGGCCGCACTGAGCCGGGTCGCGGTGATCGACACGCCCTGGTCCGCGGCCTTCATCAGCTGGCTGGCGCGGCAGGCGGGGCTGGCGGACGACGAGTTCGTGTTCTCCGAGGCACATGTCGACTATGCGGGCGCTGCGTGGCAAGCCGGCGTCGAGGAGGCTGCGGGCCGCCCCACGCGCTACGCCCTGCGCACCTGCGATCTGACACGCACGCCGCCGCGCGTCGGCGACCTGGTCTGCCAGGCACGCGGCGCGGGCGCCGGATTCGACACCTTCGACAAGATCGGTGAAGTGCTGGCCGCGCGGGACACCGGCGGCGAACCGCTGCCCATGCATTGCGACGTGGTGGTGGCTGTGGATGCCACGGGCTTCGACACCGTGGGCGGCAACGTGCTGCAGTCGGTCACGCGGCGCCGGCTCGACTTTGCGCCGGGCACGCGCTGGCTGGACCCGAGCTACCTGCCCGAGGGATGCACGCCGGGCGCGCCGGGGTGCATCGATCGCCACATGAGCCGCCAGCCCTGGTCGCTGCTGCTGCAGTGGCGCTGAGCGCGCTTACGCTTCCTTGTAGTACGCCTCGACTGTGCCCTTGAGCTTGAGCAGCAGCGGCTTGCCCTTGCGGTCGAGGGTCTTGCCGGCGGGCACCTTGATCCAGCCTTCGCTGATGCAGTATTCCTCGACGTCGAGGCGGTCCTTGCCGTTGAAACGGATGCCGATGTCGTGCTCGAACGCGGCGGCCACGTGGTGCGGGCTGCGCGGATCGATGGAGAGGTGGTCGGGAAGGGGTGGGCGGGGAGTGGCTTCTGTCATGGCGCGTGATGATAGGGGCTCCCGGGCCCGACCCTATCGCCGCTTCTTCGCGGGCCTTGCAGGCGGCTTGGGCGCGAAGCCCAAGGCGCCCCGCGCCAGCGCGTCGGCCTCGCCATTGCGGTGGCGCGGAATCCACTGCACGCGCACGTCGTCGAAGCTGCCGAGCAAGGCGCGCGCATCGTCGAACAGGCCGGCCAGGCGCTCGATCGGTTTCGCCCCGGCCGGGCCGAGCTGCTCGACCAGGATGCTGTTGTCGCTGTAGGCCCGCACCGCCGTCGCACCCCGCTCGCGCAGGTCTTGCAGCGCGAGCGTCAGCGCCCGCAGTTCGGCCTCGTTGTTGCAGCCTGTGGCATGCGTGGCTTGCGACAGCGTGTGGCGCGTGCCGTCAGGCGCGGTGATGACGGCGCCGATGCCCATGCGCCCCGGGTTGGGCATGGCGCTGCCGTCGCAGTAGACGGTCCACGGAAGGCTGTCGGGCCTGGCTTCTCCTGCACTCATTCAGCAGTTGCCGCGCTTGATGCCTGCGAGGTTCTGGCAGGGCCGCTGGCCGGGCGGCGGCCCAGGGTCGTGCACATGCGGTGGCGGCCGGCGAATGGGGCGCACGCCGTCGTAGTACGGGTCGGGGCTCAGGATGACGACGGCCGGGGGATCGGCCGCCGCGGGCTGCGTGTCGGCGGGATAGCGCGGGATGATGGCCGGGCCCGAAGGCGGATTGCTCGCCACCTGGTTGGGCGGTGCAATCGGTGCTGTCGGGGTCGGCGCCGGTGTGTAGTCCGGCCGGCGCGCCTCGGCGGGTGGCGACTCAAGGATCGGCACCTGCCGCGACTGCTTGCTACCCGCCGGGCAAGCCACGTTGGTGTAGGAGATGGCCCCGCTGGCGTCCGTGCAGCGCACCACCTCCGCCGCATGTGCGCCCAGCGCCGCAGCGAAGATCATGAGGGAGGCAGCCAAGGTGCGCATCAGTCGATTTTTCGGCAGGGTTGCAGTCAGGTCAAACACCCGGGGACCGCCCCGGGGTCATCAAACACCCGGGGACCGCCCCGGGGTCATCCACTGTAGCCGTTGCGAGAGCATTTCGCACCTGCGGCATGATCGCGGGCATGGACAACCACCGCCCGCACCCGCTCGTCATCGTCAAGCTTGGAGACACCTTCGAGGCCCTGCGCGCGCAGCGCGGCGACTTCGAGCACTGGATTGCCGACGGGCTCGACACGCACGCGCTGCCCCTGCTGGTGGTCGATCCGCGCCGCGGCGACGCCCTGCCCGACCCGGCCGAAGTGTCAGGCGCGGTCGTCACGGGTTCGCACGCGATGGTGTCGCACCGCGAACCCTGGAGCGAGACCACGGCCGCCTGGCTCGCGCAACTCGTGGCACGCGACACGCCGGTGCTCGGCATCTGCTACGGCCACCAGTTGCTCGCGCATGCGCTCGGCGGCGAGGCCGGCGACCACCCGCAGGGCGCGGAGGTCGGCACCGTGACCGTCACGCTCGACAATGCCGCCGCTACCGACCAGTTGCTGCACGGCCTGCCCGCGCAGTTCCCGGCCCACGCGGTGCACTGGCAGAGCGCTCTGCGCCTGCCCGAAGGCGCGGTGCGGCTGGCCGGCAACGACCACGAGCCGGTGCACGCGTTCCGCGCGGGCGCGCATGCCTGGGGCGTGCAGTTCCACCCCGAGTTCGACGCCGACGTCATGCGCGGCTACATCGACCAGCTGGCCGGCGACCTGGCTCGCGCCGGCACCGACCCGGCCGCACTGCGCGAGCACGTGGTCCCGACCGATGCAGCGGCCGGCCTGCTCGGGCGCTTCGCACGGATCGTCGAAGCGCATCACGGCGTCTGACGCCCTGCGCTGACAAAAAGCGCGTTTCGCTTCGGTTAAGGTGCGGTCCATTCGCCGTTTGCCCAACCCATCTTTCATGACCACTCCCTCCCCCGCGCCGACCCGCAAGCATTTTTCGATGCTCCGGGAATTCCACCTGGCCGACGCCTTCACGCTCGGCAATGCAGCCTGCGGGGTGGGCGCGGTGTTCCTCGCGATGGCCTTCATGGCGAGCCAGTCGCTCGCACAGTTCCTGTGGTCGGCCGCGCTCGCACCGGCCGCTTTCATCTTCGACGTGCTCGATGGCCGCATCGCGCGCTGGCGCCAGACGCAATCTGCCCTCGGTCGCGAGCTCGACTCGCTGGCCGACATCATCTCCTTCGGCATGGCGCCCGCGGCGCTCGGCTTCGCGGCCGGACTCAACGGCGGCTGGGACTGCGTGATCCTGATCTATTTCGTGGGCTGCGGCGTGAGCCGGCTCGCGCGCTTCAACGTGACGGCCGAGGCACTGTCGGCCGGCTCCGACAAGGTGAAGTACTTCGAGGGCACCCCCATCCCGACCAGCGTGGTGCTGGTGGGCGTGCTGGCATACGCGGCCTGGCAGGGCCACATCGGCAGCGCCTTGTGGGGCGGCGCCTGGGTCATCGGGCCGTGGCAGTTGCATCCGCTCACGCTGCTGTTCGCCCTGTCGGGCACGCTCATGATCAGCAAGACGCTGCGAATCCCGAAGTTCTGACCGATCACTCGAGACGAAGGAGACACGCCGATGACCATGAAGCTGTATTTCGACCCGCACAGCCGCTCGCACATCGCCAAGTGGATGCTCGACGAAGCCGGCGCCGACTACGAGATCGTGACCACCCTGCTCAAGGACAAGGCGCACAAGAAGCCTGAGTTCCTGAAGATCAACCCGGCGGGCAAGCTGCCGGCGCTGGTCGACGGCCAGGCGCGCGTCTTCGAGAACGCCGCCATCTGCATGTACGTGGCCGAGAAGTTTCCGGGCAAGCGGCTCGCGCCCCCTGTCGGCACACCAGACCGGGGCCGCTACCTGTCGCTGATGGTCTATTCGACCGCGCAGCTGGAGCCCGCGATGGGCGACGCCATCCTGAAGATCCGCAGCAACAACAGCGCGCGCGGCTGGACCAATTTCGAAGCGGCCAAGGACGCGGTCGAGCGCGAACTGCGCTACGGGCCCTACCTGTTCGGCGCGCAATTCACCGCGGCCGACGTGATGATCGGCTCGATGCTCATCTGGCACCGCGCGTTCGGCGGCGTCCTGAACCGGCCTACGCTCGACGCCTACATCGACCGGCTGCAGGCCCGGCCCAAGGGCATGAAGTTCGGCTGAACTCTGCGCGGCATGCCGCGCTGGTGACAACGCGCGGCAAAGGTACGTCCTTTAATCGGCTTCCTTGTTCCTTTCCAATAAGAGAGACGCCCGCATGACATCGAAGAACGCCACGCCTTCCCGGTTTTCGCTCACGGCCCTTTCCGTGGGCCTGGTCGCCCTGCTCGCCGCCTGCGCGAGCACGCCGCCGCCCGGCGGGCGCAGCGTGACCATCGAGCGCACCACCTTCGGCATCCCGCACATCACCGCGCCGGACTACGAAGGCCTGGCGTACGGCAGCGCCTATGCGCATGCGCAGGACAACGTCTGCCAGACGGCCGAGCACCTGCTCACACTGCGCGGCGAGCGCTCGCAGTTCCTGGGCGCGCAGAACACCGGCGACCTGGGCCTGGGCCGCGCGCCGAATGCGCAGATCGACCTGTTCATCCGCTATCACATGGACGACGCCGCGCTGGCGCGTGCAGGCGCTACCACGAGCCCCGACGTGCAGGCCGCGTTGCGCGGCTACGTGGCCGGCTACAACCGCTACCTGCAAGACGCCGGCCCCAACGGGTTGCCCGAAGCCTGCCGCGGCAAGCCCTGGGTGCGGCCGATGACGGCCGGCGACCTGTCGCGCGCCACCGAGATGTCGATGATCCAGGGCGGCCTGGGCGCGCTGGCCGGCGCAGTGCTGGCCGCGGTGCCGCCCGCCCCCGGCGCCAAAACAAGCGCCGCGCCGGTGGACCTGAAGGAAGCCGTGGCCGAAATCGGCCGCCACAGCTTCAACGCCAACCCCGAGGGCGGCGAGTTCGGCTCCAACGGCTGGGCCTTCGGGCGCAATGCCACGCCGGACGGCAAGGGCCTGCTGCTCGGCAACCCGCACTTTCCGTGGACCGGCACCAACCGCTTCTGGGAAATGCACCTCACCATCCCCGGCAAGCTCGACGTGATGGGCGCCACCGGCGGCCTGAGCCCTGTGGTGGCCATCGGCTTCAACAAGGACGTGGCCTGGACGCACACCGTGTCGACCGGCAAGCGCTTCACGCTGTACGAGCTGAAGCTCGACCCCAATGACCCGACCATGTACCTGGTCGACGGCCAGCCGAAGAAGATGGTCGCGCGCACCGTGGCACTGCCCGCCGCGGCAACGGGCGGCACCGCGCCGCCGGTGCAGCACACCTTCTATTCGACCGACTGGGGCCCCGTGATCTCGCTGCCGCGCGCCGGCCTGGGCTGGACCGCGCAGAAGGCCTACGCCATCCGCGACGCCAACACGCTCAACGTGCGCTCGGCCGAGAGCTGGATGAAGATGGCACTGGCCCGCAACGTGACCGAGCTACGCGCCGCCATGGGCAACCAGGGCATGCCGTGGATCAACACCATCGCGGCCGACCGCGACGGCAACGCGATGTACGCCGACCTGTCGGTGGTGCCCGACGTATCGGTCGACATGCTGAAGAGTTGCGCGCCCTCGCCCGCCGCCGCCGCGCTGCTCAACGCAGCCGGGCTGCCGGTGCTCGACGGCTCGCGCAGCGCCTGCGCATGGAACCGCGACAGCGCGGCCGCAGCGCCCGGCATCATCGCGCCGGCGCGCATGCCGGTGCTCATCACGCCGGACTACGTGCAGAACAGCAACGACAGCTTCTGGCTCAGCAACCCCGACACCGCGCCGATGGCGGGTGTGTCGCCGTTGGTGGGCCCGATCGGCGTGCCGCAACGACTGCGCACGCGCAGCGCGATCATGGAAATCCGCGGCCGGCTCTCGGGCGGCGACGGCCTGCCCGGAAACCGCATGGGCGCGGCCGAGCTGCGCAGCGTGATCTTCCGCGACAGGAATCTCGCAGGCATGCTGGTGATGGACGATCTGCAGGCCGCCTGCAGTGCCGCCGGTAACACGCTCACCACCGATCAGGCGCTCGGCTGCCGCGTGCTCACCGCCTGGGACCGCACCAGCAATGCCGAATCGAAGGGCGCACCGCTGTTCCGCGAGTTCTGGCGCAAGACGAAGGACGTGCCCAAGGTCTGGCGCGTGCCGTTCGACCCCGCGCAGCCAGTGGCGACGCCCGCCGGGCTCGACATGGCCACGCCCGCCACGCGCGAAGCCGTGTTCAAGGCGCTGGGCGACGCGGTCGGCATCCTGCGCACCGCCGGCTTCGCGGCCGACGTGCCGCTGGGCGTGCCGCAGTCGCGCCTGGTGCGCGGCCAGAAGATCGCGCTGCACGGCGGCGACGAGTTCGAGGGCGTGCTCAACAAGCTGGAGTCGCAGGGCCAGTCGCTGATCGACCCGAAGGGCTACAACGTCAACTACGGCAGCAGCTACATGCAGGTCGTGACCTTCGACGCCAACGGCCCGGTTGCTCAAGGCCTGCTGACCTACGGCCAGAGCAGCGACCCGGCTTCGCCGCGCGCCTACGACCAGTTGCCGCTGTTCGCAGCCAAGCAGTGGCACCCGCTGCCGTTCCACCCCGCCGACGTGCGAGCGCAGCGCGAAGGCACTCCGCTGCAGCTCGCGTACTGACCGCCCATCCATGTCACAGCAAACCGCCCTTTCCCACACCGCCCCGAGCGGGCTCGACGAACTGATCCGCATCGCCGAGGCGCAGCCGCTGTCGCCAGCCTGCGATCACTTCTACTTCCTGCGCCACGGGCAGACCGGCCGCAATGCGCTGCGCATCTTCCAGGCGGTGAACGAGCCCCTGAGCGAGCTTGGTCTGCAGCAGGCCGCGCGCGCCGCCGGGCTGCTGGCCGGCGAGCCGATCAGCACCGTCGTGTGCAGCGACGCGCGGCGCGCGCACGACACCGCGTACACCGTGGCCACGACGCTGAAGCTCGTGCCGGCCGCACAGGCCGCGCTGCGCGAGCGCAACTTCGGCGCGCTGATCGGCACCTCGTCCGTCAACATCGACTGGGCCTGCGAGCCGGAGGGCGGCGAAACGCTCACGCAGTTCGTCGCACGCACGCGCGACGCGCTCGACACAGCCCTGCGGCTGCCCGCCCCGGTGCTGGTGGTGGCACATGGCGGCACGCTCTACGCGCTGGCCGCCCTCCTGGGCGTGCCCGTCGACGTCGGCCTGCTCGGCAATGCACAGCCCTTGCGTTTCGAGCGCCGCGGCCCCACATGGGCCGTGACGCCGCTGCTGCGGCAAGCCGACGGCGACGCAGCCCTGGCCTAGCCTCCCCCCACTCCTCGGGCCTTGTTGCCGTCCACCCAACGAACCGCCACACACCATGGAATTCAAGGACTACTACAGCGCACTGGGCATCGACCGCACCGCGTCCGACGACGAAGTGCGCAAGGCCTACCGCAAGCTCGCCCGCAAGTACCACCCCGACGTCAGCACCGAGCCTGACGCCGAGAAGCGCATGCGCGACATCAACGAGGCCAAGGACGTGCTTGGCGACAAGGAAAAGCGCGCCGCCTACGACGCGCTGGCCGATCGTGTCGCGCGCGGAGGCCATCCTGAGGGCGACTTCCAGCCACCGCCGGGCTGGGACGAAGGCTTCGAGTTTCACCGCGGCCCGCGCCAGGGCCCGGCCGACCACGCCGACTTCAGCGAATTCTTCTCGTCGCTGTTCGGCGAGGCCGAACGCCGCGGCGCCGCGCGGCAAAACTTCCGCGCGCGCGGCGAAGACCATCATGCGGCCATCGAGATCACGCTCGAAGACGCGCTCAACGGCGCCGAGCGCGAGATCACGCTGCGCGCGCAGACCGTCGACGCACAGGGCCACCCGCAGTGGGAGAACCGCACGCTCAGCGTGAAGATCCCGCCGGGCGTGCACCCGGGCCAGTTCATCCGCCTCGCGGGGCAAGGCATGCCCGGCCACGGCGGCGAGCCGCCCGGGGACCTGTACCTCGAAGTGCGCATCGCGCCGCACAAGCTGTACCGCGTGGAAGAACGCGACCTGTACATGACGCTGCCCATCACGCCCACCGAAGCCGCGCTGGGTGCGCAGGTGCAGGTGCCAACGCCCACCGGCGGCGTGGTCGAAGTGACCGTGCCGCGCAACGCGCGCAACGGCCTGAAGCTGCGGCTCAAGGGCCGTGGCTTCGCAGGCAAGACGCCCGGCGACCTGTACCTGCTGCTCGACATTGCGCTGCCGCCCGCCGACAGCGACGATGCGCGCAAAGCCTACGAACAGCTGGCGCAAGCCACGGCATCGTTCCACCCACGCCAGCATCTGGGAGTCTGAGCATGGTGAATTTCACTGTCACAACCGCCACCGCCGTCAGTGCCTCGCAGCCGCTCGCGGCGAGTGAACTGGCGCACGCCGTTGGCGCCGACACCACCTGGGTCGTGCAACTGGTCGAGGTCGGCATCCTGCGGATCGAAACGACCGAGACCCAACCCGAGCGCTGGCAGTTCTCCAGCGCCGACCTGCAGCACGCGCTCGAAGCGCGCCGGCTGGAGCGCGACTTCGGCGTGGGCCTCGACGCGGCCGCGCTGATCCTCGACCTGCAGCACGAGGTGCGCCGGCTCAAGGCGGTGCTGCAGGCGCGCGGCCTGCGCTGAGCTACTGCATCTGCTGCAGGTTGCCGATGCGCACCAGCATCTCGGTGAACATCTGCAGGTCGGCGTCGAGGTCGGGCACTTCCTTGTATTCCTTGGCGTTGTGCCCGGTGTACTTCTTGCCGGGCATGCCGGGGCCGAAGCTGATCGCGTTGGGCATCTGCTTGGCCGTGGTGGCGCCGGCCGCGGATACGGGCTTGGCCTCGAGGCCGGTGGTGTCGCCGTAGATGTTGAGCAGCGTCGTCAGCCACTGGCCAGAAGGATCGCGCGCCATCCAGTTGCCCTGGTCGTACTTGATCTCGACTGTGGCCTTGTTCGCCGCAGCCCAGTCATTGATCTTCGCGGTGACTTGGGTCTTGAGTTCTTCGGGCGTGCGGCCGCGCGGCATGCGCGTGTTGACCGCCACTACCACCCGGCCGTCGGCACCGGTGCGGATCAGGTTGGGAGAGAAAGTCAGTGGCCCCATGAAGTCGTCCCTGTAGCCCAGGCCGATCTTCTCGCCGAGGTAGCCGGTGCCGTAGAGCGCATCGACGTACTTCACCGCCTTGAGGAACTGGTTGTCGGCCAGCGTCACACCGGACTCCAGCAGGAACAGGCCCAGCCGCGGCAGCGGATTCACGCCGTTCTGGGGCTCCGAGCCATGGGCCGAGGTGCCGGTGACCTTGATGGCGATGCTGTCCCCGTCACGCGTGACGGCAATCGCAAACTTGCCGCCCTGCGGTTCGTACTTCTGCAGGAAGGCCGGTTTCGCGGCTTCGAGCTTTGCGAGCACCGCAGCGAGGTCGCCGCCCTTGAGCGTGGCGGTGGCGGTCTGCGAAATCGCGTTGACCGCGGCGGCTGCGCCCATGTCCGTGATCGCGGTGACTGCACCATCGGTTTTCTCCGCAGGGAAGAACACACTCAGCGAGCCCGCGCCCTTCTCGGCCACGACCGCGGGGTAGCCGCTGTCGAGCACGATGTTGTAGGCCGGCAGCGGCACCTTGCCGCGGTAGTACTCCATGGCGTCGCCACCGGTTTCCTCGGTGGTCTCGATCATCAGGCGCATGGTGCGCTGGATCGGCAGGCCGCTTTCCTTCACCGTCTTCATTGCATAGAGCACGGCGGCGATCGAGCCCTTGTCGTCGATGGTGCCGCGGCCGTAGAGGCGGTCGCCCACGCGGACCATGGTGAACGGATCGAGCCGCGTACCGTCGTCGAGCACCCACTCGGACAGCACCGCGGGCACCACGTCGGAATGCGTGAGGATGCCGAACTCTTCAGTGCCCTTGCCCTTGAGGCTGACTTCGAAGATGCGGTTGTCGACGTTGCGATACGCAAGCCCGAAGTCTCGCGCCATCTTCTCGACCAGCTTGCCGAAGTCGATGATCGTCGGGTTCTCGTGCGGCGGGATCTGCACGTTGCGCGCAGTCGGCAGCGCCACCATGGCACCGAGGCTCGCGATCACGGCCTTCTGGTTGTGCAGGCGGTTGTACAGGCCGAGCAGACGCGCGATGTTGGTGAGGTCGTCACCAGCCAGCGGTGCCTTCTTGCGATAGGCGGCCACGGCGGGCTTCAGCTCGGGGTTGGCCTTCTCGGCCTGGGCCAGGAAAGCGTTGAAGCTGGAGGCGGGCTTGCCGCCTTTCCAGGCCGCGGCCAACTGGTCGAGCGCGGGTTTCTTGAGCGTCTCCGAGAAGGCCGGTGCGGTGAGGCCAACTGCCATCAAGCCCATGGTGAGGGCTGGCAACGAGAAGCGAAATTGCAGCATGTGCGTGACTCCCTTTTCACAAAATGGAAGCCTTCGACGATACCCGAGCCACGCGCTGCGACAGGGCCCTGCGCACTACGAAGAAACGTTGCGCACGAGGGAGAAAGCGCGGCTTTAAGTTCGCCAACCGCGTGCGTTACTGCATCTGCTGCAGGTTGCCGATGCGCACCAGCATCTCGGTGAACATCTGCATGTCGGCGTCGAGGTCGGGCACTTCCTTGTACTCCTTGGCGTTGTGCGCCGTGTACTTCTTGCCGGGCATCGCGGGGCCGAAGTTGATGGCGTTGGGCATCAGCTTCGCGGTGGTGCTGCCAGCCGTGGGCACCGGCTTGGCCTCGAGGCCGGTGGTGTCGCCGTAGATGTTCAGGAGGGTCGAGAGCCACGCGCCCTTGGGGTCGCGCGCCATCCAGTTGCCCTGGTCGTAGGCAACCTCGAGCTTCACGTTGTTCGCGCTCGCCCACGCATCGATCTTCGACGTGACCTGCGCCTTCAGTTCATCGGGCGTGCGTCCGCGCGGCATGCGCGTGTTGACCGTGACTTCGAGCCTGCCGTCATTGCCCATGCGCACGAGGTTGGGCGAGAAGGTCAGCGGGCCCATGAAGTCGTCGGCGTAGCCCAGTCCCATCTTCTCGCCGAGGTAGCCGGTACCGTAGAGCGCGTCGATGTACTTCACGGCCTTCAGGTAGTGGTTGGCGGCCAGTGGCACGCTGGACTCCTGCAGGAACAGCGCGAGGCGCGGCAGCGGATTCACGCCTTCCTCTGGCCGCGAACCATGGGCCGAAACGCCTGTCACTTTCAGCTCGATGCCGTCGGCGCCGCGCGCAATGTCGATGGCGAACTTGCCGCCCTGCCCTTCGTATTTCTGCAGGAAGGCCGGCTTTGCTGCTTCGAGCTTTGCGAGCGCGGCCGCGAGGTCGCCGCCCTTGAGCGTGGCCATCGCCGTCTGCGAAATCGCGTTGGCCGATGCGGCGCCGCTCATGGCCGTGATGGCTGTCGATGCACCATCCGCCTGCTCCGCCGGGAACAACACCTTCAGCGCGCCCGAGCCCTTCTCTGCCACCACGGCCGGGTACTTGCTGTCGAGCACGATGTTGTAGGCCGGCAGCTGCGTCTTCGTGCGGTAGTACTGCATCGCGTCGCCGCCGGTTTCCTCGGTGGTCTCGATCATCAGGCGGATGCTGCGCTCGATGGGCAGGCCGCTTTCCTTCACGGCCTTCATCGCGTAGAGCACTGCGGCGATCGAGCCCTTGTCGTCGATGGTGCCGCGGCCGTAGAGAAAGTCGCCGATGCGGGTCATCTTGAAGGGGTCGAGCCGCGTGCCATCGTCGAGCACCCATTCGGACAGCACCGCAGGCACCACGTCGGAATGCGTGAGGATGCCGAACTCCTCGCCGCCTTTGCCCTTGAGGCTGACTTCGAAGATGCGGTTGTCGACGTTGCGGTAGGCAAGCCCGAAGTCGGTCGCCATCTTCTGCACCAGCTGACCGAACTCGATGATCGGCGCACTTTCATGGGGCGGCACCTGCACGTTGCGCACCGTCGGAATCGCCACCATGGTGCCGATGCTCGCAATCACGGCCTGCTGGTTCTTCAGGCGGTTGTAGAGGCCGAGCAGGCGCGCGATGTTGACGAGGTCGTCGCCGGCCAGCGAGGCCTTCTTGCTGCGGTACGCATTCACGCTGCTCTGCAACGCGGGCTGGCTCTTTGCAGCCTGCGCAAGGAAGGCGTTGAAGTCGGCGGCCGGCTTGCCGGCCTGCCACGCGGCGGCGAGCTGATCGAGTTGGGGCTTCTTGATGGTTTCGGCGTGCGCCTGCGCACCAAGGGCGAGCGCGACGCCCAAGGAAAGCGCCGACAATGAAAATCGAAAATGCTGCATCAGGGTCTCCCCCTCATTCTGAAAACACTCCCCGACGATAGCCGAGCAAAGAATCGAACGAACAATGAGCAACAGCACCGACAAGATCCGCTGCGCCTGGGCCCAGACCGACCCGCTGCTGGCCGCCTATCACGACGCCGAATGGGGCGTGCCCGAGCGCGACAGCCGCGCGCTGTGGGAAAAGCTCATGCTCGACGGCTTCCAGGCTGGCCTCTCGTGGCTCACCATCCTGCGCAAGCGCGATGCGTTCCGCAAGGCCTTCAAAGGCTTCGTGCCGGAGAAGATCGTCAAATTCACCGAGGCCGATGTCGAGCGGCTGATGCAGGACGCCGGCATCGTGCGCTCGCGCTCGAAGATCGAGGCCACCATCGGCAACGCGCGTGCCTACCTCGCGATGCAGGCGGCGGGCGAAGATTTCTCCGAATTCATCTGGGGCATGGTGGGCGGCAAGCCCATCGTCAACCGCACCGGTAGCGTTCCGGTGAAGACGCCGCTGTCGGAGGATATTTCCGCGGCGCTCAAGAAGCGCGGCTTCAAGTTCGTGGGCCCCGTCATCGTCTACGCGTGGATGCAGGCCACAGGCATCGTGGACGACCACGCGCACGACTGCCACCGGCACGGCGCCAAACACAAACCCAAGCCCCAATGAAAAAACCGGACGCTGCTTTCGCAGGTCCGGTTTTTTATTGACGTGTGACTGAGGCGGCTTGCGCCGCCTTCAATTACAGGCCGGCTTGACGCGTGAAGGTCAGGCCCTTCGCTTGCGAGGGGATCACGCTGCCAGCGAAGGTTTCGGGACGCAGGTTCTGGCCAGGTGCGTGTGCAGCGGCCACAGCCTCGCTGCGAACAGTGGCGCGGTCGACCGAAGCGGCCAGGGCGGGCGTTGCGGTCGACGCAGCGCCTTCGTTGTCGCCATAAGCGTTGCCGGCACGGGCAGCTGCCACGGCTTGGGGCGCCACTTCGGCGCGGCTGTAGCCAGAGGTCAGGGGCTGAACGCCTTCGTAGGTTTCTGCATGGGCGCCAGCGGCGGCGAGCAGGGACAGAGCGGCGGCAGCGAGGATGTTCGAGGTCTTCATTTCAATTCCTTCTTCATTGGGCTTTTGGGTGCCCCAAGTGTGCACCGCGATTCCTAGGGTAAACCCCCGCTCAATCGAATCGCAGTGTTCATGAAATTGAAACAATAACGAGGAACTTTCGGTTGAGGCTAACTCAACTGCCCTTTCGGTCGCCGGAACTGCGGTTAGTTTGTGTACTTTTCTTCTAGCCCGTCAAGTGACGAGCATCGCGCAAGCAAATCCAAGCACGTTGCATGCCAGCTACTGCGCCCTGCAAGCTCTCTGTCGCCCCAATGGGCCCGGTCCGCGAGCTTTGCACAATTCGCAATTCAAGAAAGATCTTGCCCATAATGACGGCTTGATTGGGCAAATGGTTGCGAATGAGCCTCGCCGTATTTGCGAATCTTGCAAATAACCGGATCAAGCGATGAAGAAGACTTTCATGGGCGTGCGGCTGCGCAGCCTGCGCGAGGAGCGCGGCCTGAGCCAGCTCGCGCTCGCGCAGCAGTTGGGCCTGTCGCCCAGCTACCTGAACCAGATCGAGCAGAACCAGCGGCCGCTCACGGTGCCGGTGCTTCTGCGCCTGCATGCCACGCTGGGCGTCGACATCCAGGCCTTCTCCGAAGACGAAGAAGCGCGCCTCATCGCCAGCCTGCGCGAGGCACTGGCCGACAACCC
This sequence comes from Variovorax sp. GW821-FHT09D05, assembly GCF_059416325.1. NCBI lineage: Bacteria > Pseudomonadati > Pseudomonadota > Betaproteobacteria > Burkholderiales > Comamonadaceae > Variovorax > Variovorax sp. GW821-FHT09D05. The sequence goes on from NZ_JBWKOZ010000003.1 coordinate 622,907, forward strand.
CGGCGGCGATGCCGTCGCGCTGGCCGAGCTGCGCGAAGTCGCCACCCAGATGCCCGCCGTGGGCCGCGCATTGGTCGCGCTGCACCAGCGCCATCGCGATGCGATGGAGCGGCTCGAAGCACTGGCAGGCGAACTCGGCGACGGACGCGGTGATCTCGCACGAATGCCGCAGGCGCGGCCCATGCCCTTCGAGGAAGTGCGCGACTTCTTTTTCGCGCACCAGAACCACATCGCGCCGCTCGATGAAGCGGCCGAAGCCCTCGCCGCGCAATGGCGCCTGCGCGAAGGCAACCCCGGCGACCGCCTCGCGCGCCAGTTGCTCGATGCGCATGGCGTGCGGGTTGTGCCCGCCGAAGACGGCGAGGCCGGCGCGCAGCGGCGCTACGACCCGGGCTCGCGCGTGCTGAGGCTCTCGCCCTACCTGGAGCCCGGGCAGCATGCATTCCAGCTCGCCACGCAGCTCGCCTTCTTCGAAGTGGGCGACATGCTCGACGAGCTGGTGGCCGCCGCGCCGCTGTCGAGCGACACCGCTCGCTCGCTGGCGCGCATCGGCCTGGCCAACTACTTCGCCGCCGCGCTGCTGCTGCCCTACGGCGAGTTCCTCGAAACTGCCGAGCAGTTGCGCTACGACATCGACCAGCTGGCGCGCCGCTTCGGCGTGGGCTTCGAGACCATCTGCCACCGCCTGAGTTCGCTGCAGCGGCCCGAGGCGCGAGGCGTGCCTTTCTTCCTGATCCGCGTCGATCGCGCGGGCAACATCTCGAAGCGGCAATCGGCCACGCACTTCCACTTCTCGAAGACCGGCGGCACCTGCCCGTTGTGGAACGTGTACGAGGCCTTCGCGCAGCCAGGCCGCGTGCTCACGCAGCTCGCTCGCATGCCAGACGGACGCGCCTATCTCTGGATTGCACGCACCGTGTCGCACGGCTATCGCGGCTACGGTTCGCCCAACAAGACCTTCTCGATCGGGCTGGGCTGCGACATCAGCCACGCCACGCGGCTGGTCTATTCAAAGGGCATGGACTTGCGCGATCCCGATGTGCCCACACCCATCGGCGCGGGCTGCAAGGTGTGCGAGCGCGAGGCCTGCCCGCAGCGCGCGCTTCCGTTCGTGGGCCGGCCGCTCGACGTGGACGAGAACCAGAGCCGGTTCATGCCTTACGCGGCAGCACCGTCCGGCAACAACGCGATCGTCAGGAGCGCGGCCAGGCGCGCACCAGGGTCCGCAGCGCGACCCCGCCGCTCCCCTTGACCTCGGCGCGGTAGGTGCCCACCAGGGCCTCGCGCTCGGCCGCGGCCTGCGGGTCGTTGCGCCAGGCCAGCAAGGCGGCCACATCGGCATCGGGCAGCGCGGCGAGCAGTGCCTGCGTTATCTGCTTTTCGAACTCGCGCGCCACCAGCATCAGGTTGCGCGGGCGCGTCGACGTCACACCACGCGACCACAGCGTGTCGAGAGCCATGTCGAGCGTGCGGTCCGGCAGCGAGCTGAGTTGTCCGCCGTTGCCGCGCGCCAGTTGCTTGACCACCGCGCTCATCAGCAGCTGGCTTGAAAAGTCGATCTCGCGAACATCGGCCACGGCCGTGCGTTCGAGCAGTTCGGTGCGCGCTGGGTCGGCCGGCTTGGCGCGCTCGCGGTTGAAGAACTCGGCCCTGCTGGCCTCGCTCATCGCGGTGTAGTCGGTACGCAGCTTCACGAAGCGGGCCACAGCGGCCTGCACTTGCGGGCTGAGTGCGGCACCGCCGTTGCCTGCCGATGCCACTTCCTGCTGGATAGCGGACACCGAGGCGGCTGTGTTGAATGCGCGCGTGGCAGCCGTGTCCAGCGCCTTGAGCGCCTTGTCGGCGATGGCTTGGTCATCGGGGTCAAGCAGCTCCTTCGCTCCGCGCGCGACAGCGCCGGGTGCATAAGAAGCCTGGTAGCGCGCCTGCACGCCTTCGAACTGCAGGAGTGCTTCCGCGCGGTTCTGCGCCCAGCCCATCAACGGGGCCAGAAACAGCAAAAGCAACAGGGAGAAACGGAACGGCGAAAGACGGTTCGGAGAGAGCATGGTGCCATTATTGGCACACCTGCCCGCTCCCCACGTCGCGCCATCTTGTGAAGTAACGCAAAAGTTCAGGCTCGTCGCCATGGAATCGAAACGTGCCGGCTTGCAGCCAAGCAACTGGATGTGACCGGCCGCGAGGCATATGATTCAACCGAGATATTTCGCAAATTCGATTGAATAATTTTCATGCTCCAGTCGATCCTCGAAATACGTCATCTGCGCACGCTCATCGCGCTTCGCGACACCGGCAGCCTGGTGCGCGCGGCGCAATTGCTCAACCTTACGCAATCGGCGCTGTCGCACCAGATCAAGCTGCTCGAAGACCGCTACGACGCACAGCTGTTCGAGCGCAAGTCGGTGCCACCGCAGTTCAGCACCACCGGCCTGCGTCTGCTTCAGTTGGCCGACACGGCGCTGCCGCTCATCGAAGAAGCCGAGCGCGACGTGGCGCGGCTCGCGCTGGGGCGCAGTGGCCAGCTGCGCATCGTGGTCGAGTGCCACGCCTGCTTCGACTGGCTCATGCCGGCAATGGATGCGTTCCGCCAACGCTGGCCCGAGATCGAGCTCGACATCGTCTCGGGCTTTCACTCCGACCCGATCGCGCTGGTGACGCAGAACCGCGCCGAAGTGGCGGTCGTGTCCAGGGAAGGCTCCGACGAAGCGGTGGACTATCACGCGCTGTTCCGCTTCGAAATCATGGCCCTGCTGGCCAACGACCATCCACTGACGGCCAAGGCTTACCTCACGGCGCGCCACTTCACCGACCAGACGCTCATCACCTACCCCGTGCCCGATGAAGTGATCGACGTCGTGCGGCAGGTGCTGGCGCCTGCGGGCGCGGAGCCTGCGCACCGGCGCACGACCGAGCTCACGGTGGCAATGCTGCAGTTGGTAGCCAGCGGGCGCGGCGTGGCAACACTGCCGCTGTGGGCGGTGCAGAACTACCTGGACCGCGGCTACGTCACAGCCCGGCGCGTGGGCAGCAAGGGGTTGACGGGGCGGCTCTACATGGCATGCACGCCGGGCACGTCGGAGCAGCCGTGGCTGGCGGACTTCGTGCGCATCACGCGAGAGAACTGCTTCAGGAGCCTGCCGGGAATCGAACTGCTCTGAGCGTTTTTTCTCTTCAGAACCGCGTGCCCACCGACAGCCGCACCATGTCCTGCGCGGTGAAGTTCACCTTCGGGTCGTAGGCCGCGCGAACGAACCAGCGCGGCCAGTCGTAGGTGACTGTCAGGCCCGCGCGGCGAATGAACCGGCCATCGACAGTGCCCTGCTTGGCCAGCAGGTCGACAGTCAGGCGTTGCCGCTCGGGCAACGGCACGCGGTAGATCAGATGCACGTCCTGCTGGTCGGGGTTCAGCCGGTTGTCGCGGATCAGCGAGAGCGACAGCGCCGTGCCGTCCGTCCACTTGTAGCCGCCATACACCGTGTACGAATCGTTCGGGTCGAAGTTCAGGTTCGCGTAGTTGCGAAGGTTGGTGCGGCCCAGCCCCGTGCCGACGAACCAGCTGTCGCCGGTTTCCACCGCCAGGCTGCCGCCCACGAACCCACCCGAGGCGGCCTGCAACGACGGCAGCACCCGCACCGGCCCCAGCGTGAAGGTGTGGTCCCACCCCACGCGCGGCTGCGCGAAGTCGAGTACCGGCGAGCGGAACCAGCCGATCCAGACATTGCCGTCTCCGTAGGTGTAGCGCAGGTTCATGTCCAGCCCCGGTCCCGCGGGCAGGCCGCCGCCGGAAACCCGGTAGGCGCCCACGGTGAGCTTGAATGGCAGTTCGGCCGGTTCATCGTCGGCCCATGCGACCGGCGCGAGGCACAGCAGGGCCGCGGCAGCAGCGAATCTTCGATGGCGCGCCGGCGTGCTCAAAACATGCTCGCGCCGATGTTGATGAGCAACGCGAGCACGGTCGTGTTGAAGAGGTAGGCCAGGATGCAATGCACCGAGCCGATGCGCCGCAGAGGCTTGGACACGAAGGACACATCCGCCGTCTGCCCCGAGGTGCCGATCACCGCGGAGAAGTAGAAGAAATCGCCGTAGGTCGGCGGTTCGTCCTCCGGAAACTGGAGGCCGGGTTTTCGCCCCTGGCCCGCCCCGGCGTAGTAGTCATGCGCGTAGTGCAGCGTGAACATGATCTGCGTGAAGGCCCACGACGACATCACCGTGAGCCCGGCCAGCGTGATGTGCGCGATCTTCTCCAGGCCGTGCATGTCCTTCACCACCGCGAGTTCGCCGCCGATGGCCGCCAGGCTCGCAATGGCCGACACCACCACCAGCACGAGGATGACGATCTGCCCATCGTCCTGCATCTGCGCGCGATAGCGCATGTGCTGCTGCGACGACCGGGTCATCATGACCGCGGCCAGCAGCACGTACAAGCAGGCTCCCGTGTTCCACGCGATCAGCAGGCGCGTGACCAGGTGGGCTTCGACAGCCGAAGGTATGAGCACGCCGGTCGCAATGGCGATGGCCGTGGCAATGAAGAGTCGCGGCCGGGCGGCCATCGGGCGGAGGAATCTGTGTCGCTGGAGTTTCATCAAGGCTTGGGCACGGCACGCCGCCGGGGTGGCGGCGCTACGGCCTGACCTGCGACTGTCGACGATGCTCTCTTGCGGCTACCTGACGAAGCGCCTTTCTGGCGCACCGCGCCGAGCAGCCAGTCACGAAAAGCCGCAACTTTCGGCCGGTCGCGGCTGCCCTCGGGGCACACGAGGTAGTACGCGAAGTCTTCGAGCCACGTCACTTTCGAGAGCTGCACGAGCCGGCCCTGCGCGATCTCGGGAGCCATCATGGCCGCGGGCAGCAGCGCCGCGCCCTGCCCTGCGAGCACCGCCTGCAGCAACAGGCTAGCGTCGTCGAAAGAAGGCCCGCGCGCCGGGCCGGCATCTTCGATGCCCTGCGCCTCGAACCACAGGCGCCAGCCCTTGCGATCGGCATCGTTCACGCGCGGCCACCGCAGCAGGTCGGCCGGCTTTTTCGGCTTGCCGTATTCGACGATCAGCGCGGGAGCGGCGACGGGAACCATCTCGACCGTGAGCACGCGCTGGCTGGCAAGCCCGGGGTACTGGCCCATGCCGTGACGGATGGCGACGTCTACGCCGTCGCGCGAGAAATCGGCTAGCGCATTGCTGGTCAGCACCTGCAGGTCGATGTCGGGATGTGCGTCCTGGAAGGACTTCAGGCGCGGCACGAGCCAGGCGGAAGCAAAGAACGGCGTGGCGCTCACGGTGAGCAGGCCGGTCTCCGCAGGCACGGCCACCTTCTGCGTGGCATCGCTGATTTGCCTGAAGGCATTGCGCACGGGCGGCAGATAGGCCTGGCCCGCGTCGGTCAGGAAGACGCCGCGATTGACGCGGCGGAACAGCTGCACGCCGAGATGCAGCTCCAGCGTCTTGACGAGCTGGCTCACGGCGCCGGGGGTCACGCACAGCTCGTCCGCCGCGTTCTTCACCGAGAGATGGCGCGCCGTGGCTTCGAAGGCGCGGAGTGCGTTGAGGGGCGGGAGCTGGTGTTCCATTATTTAGAAATTCTGATTCAGTAATAGCAGAAATTCTGGTTTGCGGCTCAGATTTATAAGCGGGAGTATTCGCACACTCGAAATCAATCAATTCAGATATTCTGATCTTTAAAGGCCTATGCCCTTGAGCCACACGCCAACCTCATCGCAAGCCGGCGGCCTCTTCCGCGGCTGGCTGGTGGTCGCAGGCGCCTTTGCCGTGACCTTCGTCGGCTTCGGCAGCGCCTACACCTTCAGCGCCTTTCTCGAATCGCTGCAGAAAGACTTCGGTGCCTCGCGCGGCTCGGTCTCGCTGGTGTTCTCGCTGGCAGGCTTTCTCTACTTCGGCCTCGGTGTGCTCAGCGGTCCGCTGGCCGACCGCTGGGGTTCGCGGCGGCTGGCCGTCGCCGGCATGGTGCTGGTCGGGCTGGGGCTGGCGCTTGCGGGGCAGGCGCGAAGCCTGACGCAGATCTATCTCGCCTACGGGCTGGGCGTCGGCCTCGGGGTCGGTGCGTCGTACGTGCCGGTGCTGGGCGCTGTGCAGCGCTGGTTCGTCAGGCGGCGCGGCTTTGCCTCGGGGCTGGCCGTGAGCGGCATCGGCGTGGGCACGCTGGTGATGCCGCCGCTGGCCTCGCTCTTCATCGAGACGCTCGGCTGGCGGAACGCCTACCTGGCGCTAGGCGCGCTGGCGGTGGTGGTAGGCGTGGGCATGGCGCTGCTGATCGAGAACGACCCGCGCGACCGCGGGCTCGGCCCCGACGGCGATCCGCCGCAGCCGAAGGCTGCATCGGCCCAGGCCGAGGGCTTCACGGTGCGCGATGCCGTGCGCTCGCGGCGCTTCGCCGGCCTGTACGTGGCCTGCCTCATCAGTTCCTTCGGCCTGTTCGTGCCCTTCGTGCATCTGGTGCCCTACGCGCTGGACCATGGCGTGCCCAATGCGCATGCGGTGCTGCTGCTGGGCGCCATCGGCGTCGGCAGCACGGCCGGGCGCTTCTTTCTGGGCGGGCTGGCCGACCGTATGGGACGCGCGCAGACCATGCTGCTGATGTCGACCGGCATGGCGCTGTCGCTGCTCGTGTGGGCAGCGTCCAGCGGCTTCTGGGGGCTGGCGGTGTTCGCGTTTTTCTACGGCGCGTTCTACGGTGGCTTTGTCGCGCTGCTGCCGGCGCTGGTGATGGACTACTTCGGCGGACGCAACATCGGCGCGATCATCGGCGTGCTCTACACCAGCGTGGCCTTCGGCACGCTGGTCGGCCCGGCGGCCGCGGGCTTTGCCTTCGATGTGAGCCGCAGCTACCTGCTGCCGATCCTTTTCAGCGTGGGGGCCAACCTCGTGGCGGCCGGCATCATGTGGGCGATGTCGCGGATGGACGCTTCTGCAAAGCTGGCCAGCACGGCCTCGCCGCGGGGTACAGTCGGGCATGACCCAAGCACCGCCCGCCGCTCCTAGCCCGCCTCCCGCATCGGCTGCACCTGCCGAAATCACGGAAAACCAGGCGATCATGCGCGCCTGGGTGCTTTTCACCGTGTTGTTCGTGGTGGTAATCGGCCTGCTTTGGGCTCTGCACTCCCACTACGGCTGACCACCGCCAGCGTCCGGCTCAGGGCGCCTTCTGCACCAGCTTCAGCACGCTCGAAAAATCGAGCGCGCCATGGCCCGCGAGGCTGTGTGCCGCATAGAGGCTGCGCGCCAACCCACCCAACGGCGTTGCCGCGCGCACGGCGGTCGCGTTTTCCTGCGCGAGCCCCAGGTCCTTGAGCATCAGGTCGGTGCCGAAGCCGCCGGCATAGTTCTTCGAGGCGGGCGAGGTTTCCATCACGCCCGGCATCGGGTTGTACTTCTCGAGCGCCCAGTTGCCGCCCGAGCTGCGGCGCATGATCTCCGACAGCACCTTCGGATCGAGCCCGTTGGCCACGCCCAGCGCCAGCGCCTCCGAAGTGCCGATCATCAAAATGCCGAGCAGCATGTTGTTGCAGATCTTCACTGTCTGACCCGCACCGGCAGCGCCAGCGTGGAAGATGTTGGCTCCCATCTTTTCGAGCACCGGACGCGCGCGCTCCAGGTCTTGCACTTCGCCACCGACCATGAAGGTCAGCGTACCGGCAATCGCGCCGCCAGTGCCGCCCGACACGGGCGCATCGATCATCGCGATGCCCTTGACGGCGGCCGCTTCGGCCACCTTGCGCGACGTGGCCGCTGCGATGGTGCTGCTGTCGATCACCAGCGTGCCGGCGCGAATGCTGTCGAGCAGGCCGGGCTTGCCGGCGCCACCGAGGAACAGGCCCTCGACATGCGCGCTGGCCGGCAGCATGCTGATGACGACTTCGGCGTCGACCACCGCTTCTGCAGCCGAAGCGGCAATGGGCAGGCCCTCGCCGCCGAACTTCTTGCTGGCCTCGGCCGAGAGGTCGAAGGCGCTGAGCGTGTGGCCGGCCTTGAGCAGGTTCATGGCCATCGGGCCGCCCATGTTGCCGAGGCCGATGAATGCGATCTTCATTTGTCTTGTCTCCGTTGTTCTGTGCGGGAAATGATGAAACTCAGACCAGCGACGCCAGCTCGGCAGGCATTTCGCCGCGCGGGCGCAGGTGGTCTTCGATGAAGGCGGGCGTGATCTCGTCGAGCGTGGCCGGGCTCCAGCGCGGGTTGCGGTCCTTGTCGACCAGCACGGCGCGGATGCCTTCGGCAAAGTCCTTGTGCGCGCAGAAGCCCAGCGAAGCCCAGTATTCGAGGCGGAACACTTCGGCCAGCGACATGCGCAGCACGCGCTGCCACAGCTCGAAGCTCAGCGCGGCCGAGCTCGGCGCGCCCTTGGCGAAGGTCTTGGCCGCCGTCTGCAGCCACGCGTCGTCGCTTTGCAGGTCATGCAGGCGCTTCGCGATGTCGAGCAGGTCGTCGCCAGCCATCAGGGCGTTGATGGTGTCGTAGTGCTCTCGCACCTTCGAGGCCGGCATCTCCGCGCCCTCGCCCGCCTTGGCGAGGATGCGCGACAGCGTGGCGCGGTCGGCCTTCTGCTCGCCTGCCCACTGCGTGGCGCCGATAGCTTCGAGCACTTCGCCCTTGCGCTCCTGCGGCACCAGCACGTCGGCCAGTCCGCAGAAGATGGTGTCGGCGGCGTTGACGTTGGCGGCCGTGAGCGCGAGAAACAGCCCCGTGCGGCCCGGCGTGCGGCGCAGGAACCAGCTGCCGCCCACGTCCGGGTACAGGCCGATGTTGATCTCGGGCATCGCGATGCGGCTCTGCAGCGTCATCACGCGGTGCGATGCACCGGCCAACAGGCCCACGCCGCCGCCCATCACGATGCCGTGGCCCCAGCACAGGAAGGGCTTGGGGAAGGTGTGGATCAGGTAGTCGAGCTCGTACTCTTCGCGGAAGAAGTCTTCGGCGTAGGTGTTGCGCGCGGGACCGCAGTCGAGCAGCGTCTGGTAGAGCTGGCGCAGGTCGCCGCCGGCGCAGAAGGCCTTCTCGCCTGCCGCCTGCAGCAGCACGCCGACGATGCCGGCGTCCTGCGCCCATTCGCGCAGCTTTGGCGTGAGCAGGCGCACCATGTCCACGGACAGCGCGTTGAGCGAAGCCGGTGCGTTGAGCGTGGCCACGGCAAAGCGCTGGCCACCGGCGGTCTTGATTTCGTCGAAGAGAACTACGGAGTCGGTCATTGTCTTGAGGGGTTCTGGATGCGGGGTTTCAGCGGATATCGCTGTCCCCTTCCAGCAATTTTCGCGCAACGATCACGCGCATGATCTCGTTGGTGCCTTCGAGGATCTGGTGAACCCGCGCATCGCGAACCAGCCGCTCCAGCGGGAACTCGCTCAGGTAGCCATAGCCCCCGTGCAGCTGCAGCGCGTCGTTGCAGACGTTGAAACCCGCATCGGTCGCAAAGCGCTTGGCCATCGCGCAATAGGTGCTCGCATCGGCATGGCCGGCATCGAGCTTCGATGCCGCGAGCCGCACCATCTGCCGCGCAGCAACCAGCTCGGTCGCCATGTCGGCCAGCTTGAACTGCAGCGCCTGGAAGCTCGCGAGCGGCTTGCCGAACTGCTGGCGCTCGTGCAGGTAGCGGCGCGCTGCATCCAGCGCGCCCTGCGCAGCACCCACCGAGCAGGTCGCGATGTTGATGCGCCCGCCGTCCAGCCCTTTCATGGCGATGCGAAAGCCCTCGCCTTCCTTGCCCAGCAGGTTCTGCGCGGGGATGCGCACGTTGTCGAAATTGATGGTGCGCGTGGGCTGGCTGTTCCAGCCCATCTTGTGCTCCTTCTTGCCGTAGCTGATGCCCGGCGCGTCGGCCGGCACCGCAAAGGCCGAGATGCCACTCGCGCCCGCGCCACCCGTGCGCGCCATCAGCACCAGCACGTCGGTCGAGCCCGCGCCCGAGATGAAGGCCTTGCCGCCGTTGATGACGTACTCGGCGCCCTGCAGCTCGGCGCGCGTCTTGAGCGAGCCAGCATCCGAACCGGCGCCGGGCTCGGTCAGGCAGTACGAGGCGAGCTTGCGCCCGCTCGTCAGTTCTTCGCCCCACTGCTGCGCCACCGCATCGGTCGCCCAGGTGCCGAGCATCCACGTCGCCATGTTGTGGATCGTGATGAAGGCCGTGGTCGAGGGGTCGACCGCGGCCATCTCCTCGAACACCAGCGCTGCGTCGAGTCGCGGCAGGCCGAGGCCGCCGACGCGCTCAGGCGCGTAGAGGCCGCAGAAGCCCAGCTCGCCGGCCTTTGCGATGGCCTCCTTCGGGAAGATGGCCTCGGCGTCCCACTGCGCCGCGTGCGGCGCGAACTCGGCCTGTGCAAAGTCGCGCGCAGTCTGTGCGAAGGCGCGCTGCTCTTCGGAAAGTTCGAAGTCCATCCGGCGGACTTCTTACTTGAGGCTGATCGTCGTGTTCACGCCGTGCGAGACGGTGCTGTCGTCGAACCAGCGTGCCGTCACCGTCTTGGTCTGCGTGTAGAACATGATGACCTGCTTGCCGTACGGGCCCAGGTCGCCCAGCTTCGACGCACGCGAGCCGGTGAACGAGAACATCGGAACCGGCACCGGAATCGGCACGTTGATGCCGACCTGGCCCACGTCGATGTCTTCCTGGAACCGGCGCGCTGCGGCACCCGACTGCGTGAAGATCGCCGTGCCGTTGCCGTTCGGGTTGCTGTTGATCAGCTCGATGGCTTCGTCGATGTTCTCTGCATCGGCAATGCAAAGCACCGGGCCGAAGATTTCCTGGTCATAGATCGTCATGCCGGGCTTCACGCCGGTGAAGATCGTCGGGCCGACGAAGTTGCCCTTCTCGTAGCCGGGTACGGTGGGCTTGCGGCCGTCGAGCACCAGTTGAGCACCGTCGGCTTCGCCACGTTCGATGAGGCTGTTGACGCGGTCGTACGCCGCGCACGAAACCAGCGGGCCCACGTCCACGCCCTTTTCAGTGCCGGCGCCGATCTTCAGCGTCTTCGCCTTCTCGATGAGCTCGGGCACCCAGTTGCGCGCCTCGCCCACCAGCACCGCGACCGACACGGCCATGCAGCGTTGACCGGCGGCACCGAAGCTCGCGCCGGCCAGCGCATTGAGCGTCTGCTCCTTGTTCGCGTCGGGCATCACGATGGCGTGATTCTTCGCGCCCATCATGCATTGCGCGCGCTTGCCGTTCAGCGTGGCGCGGTTGTAGACGTGTGTGCCGACCTTGGTCGAGCCGACGAAGCTGATCGCCTTGATGTCCTTGTGGTCGCAGATGCCGTTGACGATGGCTTCGCCGCCATGCACCACGTTCAGCACGCCGGGCGGAATGCCGGCTTCCAGCGCCAGTTCGCACAGGCGCATGGTGACCATCGGGTCCTGCTCGGAAGGCTTCAGCACGAAGGTGTTGCCGGTGACGATGGCCATCGGGAACATCCACAGCGGAATCATGGCCGGGAAGTTGAACGGCGTGATGCCGGCGCACACGCCCAGCGGCTGCAGCAGCGTGTAGGTATCGACGCCATTGGCCACGTTGTTGGCCAGCTCGCCGAGCTGCAGGTTGCCGATGTTCGATGCGTGCTCCACCACCTCGAGGCCGCGGAACACATCGCCCTCCGCGTCGGGCAGCGTCTTGCCCTGCTCGGCCGTGAGGATCGCGGCGAGCTCGCCCATGTGTTCGCGAATGAGCTGCTGCAGCTTCAGGAAGATGCGGGCGCGCGCACCAATGGGCGTCTTGCGCCAGGTCTTGAAGGCTTCCTTGGCAGAGGCCACGGCGGCATCCAGCTCGGCCGGCGTCGCGAAGGGCACGCGGGCCAGCACCTGCTGCGTGGCCGGATTGACGACGTCGCGCCATTCGGTGGTCTTCGATTCGACCAGCTTGCCGCCGATCAGCAATTTGACGGTGGCGACCTGGGTCGAGGGCGTGGTGGTGGCGTCCATGGGGTTTGTCTCCTGTGAATCCGGTGAAATTCGGGTGCCGGTCTGGCCGGTTCGGTCACGCATCCTAGCTTTGCAGATTTGCCATGACAATAGACAAATATGCGCGGCCGCTTTGCAAAAATGCAGAGCCTCAAACCAAAAACACGAGGGCACATGGACTGGGACAACCTTCGCTACTTCTTCGAACTCGCCCGCTCGGGCACCCTGATGAGCGCGGCCCGCCGGCTCGAGGTCGACCACACCACCGTCGCGCGCCGCATCCAGGCACTGGAAAAGGAAGTCGGCGCCCCGCTCTTCTCGCGCGAATCGGGCGGCCACCGGCTCACCGAGGCGGGCCGGCGGCTGCAACCGCAGGTCGAGGCAATGGAGAGCGCCTTCCGCACCGTGGAAAGCGCAGCGCCGGCCTCGCAGGAAGGCTTGTCGGGGCTGGTGCGCATCGGCGCGACCGAGGGCTTCGGCACGGTGGTGCTGGCGCCGCAGCTGGCGCTGTTCGCGGTGCAGCATCCGAAGCTCACCATCGACCTGCTCGCGATGCCGCGCCTCGTGCATCTGTCGCGGCGCGAGGCCGACATCGTGATCTCGCTCGAGCGCCCGGCGCGCGGGCCGGTGGTGGTCACCAAGCTCACCGACTACACGCTGCGGCTCTACGCCTCGAAAAAGTACCTGGCCGCACACAAGCCCATCAAGACGCGCGAAGACCTGCGCGGCCACACCTTCATCAGCTACGTCGACGACCTGCTCTTCAGCAAGGAACTGCAGTACCTCGACGAACTGCACCGCCCCGACGCCTTCGCGCTGCGCAGCACCAGCGTGCTCGCGCAGCACAGCGCGGTGGTAGCGGGCGCGGGCATTGCGGTGCTCCCGGCCTTCATCGCGGAGAACGACAGCGCGCTGCGCCCCGTGCTGCCCGGACAGGCGAACTTCACGCGCACGTTCTGGATGTCGATGCCGGCAGAGACCAAGCATCTCGGGCGCATGCAGACGGTGTGGAACTTCCTGCGCGAGACGGTACAGGCGCGGCAGGCGCTGTTGCTTCTGGCCCCGCCCGGCGATGAGAATGGCGCCTCACAGCAGCAGCAACGCCCGGCCCGCCCGCGCAGGCCAGCCCCGTAGCCAGCCCCCAAACACGGAGACCCGCCCCATGCCACGCCACCGCCCCGCACGTCTTGAACACATCGCAGGCATCGGCGTCGACCGCATGGGTGCCATTGCCGACGATGCCGATGGCCCGCCGTTTCTTCGGCTCGAGAACCTCGACGTCGACATCCCGCCCGACCCCGAAGCCATTGCGCGCACCGTGCGTGGGGCCTCGGAAGATTCGGACAACAGCTACTTGCCCTTCGTCGGCCAGTCGCGATTGCGCGATGTGGCGGCGCGGCATGTGTCGGCGCTGTCGGGCGTGGCGTACAGCGGCGCGCGCAACTGCGTGATCTCGGCAGGCGGGCTCTCGGGCATCCTCAATGCGCTGCTCGCGACCGTCGAGGTGGGCGACGAAGTGCTGGTGACCGATCCGACCTACGCGGGGCTGCTCAACCGCATCCGCCTCGCCGGCGGCACGCCGAAGTACGTGCCGTTCCAGTTCAGCCCCGGCGGCGAATGGAAGCTCGATCGCGCCGCGCTGCAAGCCGCCATCAGCCCCCGCGTGCGCGTGATGCTGCTGATGTCGCCCTTGATGCCCACGGGCGGCTGCTTCGATGAAGACGACTGGCGTGCCATCGCCGCACTGTGCGTGCAGCACGACCTGACGCTGATCCTCGACAGCGCCATGGAACGCCTGCTGTTCGACGGCCGGCAAGTGATCCACCCGGCAGGATTGCCCGGCATGGCCGAGCGCACGATCACCGTGGGCTCGTCGGCCAAGGAGCTGCGCATGATCGGCTGGCGCGTCGGCTGGACCGTGGCGCCCGAGAGCTACATGCCTGATCTCGTGGCCGTGTCGCTGGCCAATGTGGTGGTGCCGGTGGGCATCGCGCAGGATGCAGTGGCAACGGCGCTGGAACAATCGGTGCGCACGCTCGCGCCGTACGTGGGCGAGCTGGAGCAGCGGCGTGACACGGTGCTGGACGAACTTCGCGGCCTGCCTGTCGGTGTACCGGGCGGTGGCTGGTCGCTGCTGCTGCGCACGAGCGACTTCGGCATCGACGGGCAAACGCTGTCGCAGCGCCTGCTGTCGCATCGCGTCTGCGCCACGGCGATGCAAGGCTGGGGCGAGACGCATGGCGCGCAGTATCTGCGCTTCGTGTTTTCCAACGAGCCGGTCGAGCGGCTGCGCGGATTGGGAGACAAGGTGCGGGCTGCGCTGGGCGCCTGAGCGCTCAGGACAAGCTCAGGAAAAAAGGCGCTTCAGAAATCCAGGCTTTGCCGCGGGCGCTGCAGCCTTCTCCAGCAGTTCGATCAGCCCTTCCACGCGCGGCTTCTTGAGCCGGCGCGCATAGTCGATGTAGCTCTCTTCCTTGTCCATCCTGTAGAGCCGCGGCGGCATCGGCAGGCCTTGCACCGCGCCCAGCAACACGCGCAGCGCGTCGATCTGGTTCATGCGGATGGCGCTCGTGATCGCGGACTCGCCGAACGACGGAATGATCTCGTTGGACTGCGCGAGGCCCGCACCGAGCAGGGCCTTGATTGCCGCCACATCGCCTTCGACGGCCGCCGCACCCAATGCATCGAGCGCCGCCGACTTTTCGGGCGAGAGACTGGCCTTGTAGGCATCGCTGCGCTTGTCGTCCTCGTCGCGCGCGTCGCCGCCTTCCATGATCATGAAGTCGGTCACCAGCGCCACGGGTTCGCCCGCAGCGTCGAGCGCCCAGAAGCTGGGGTAGCTGCCGTCGCCCCAGCCCGAGCGGAAGATCACCATGTTGCTCGCCGAGCCCGGCCCGAGCGGGTAGTGGTCGACGACGTTGGCGTCGCCCATCTCGCCCGCGAGCACGTCGTCGTAGTAGCTGATGAAATCGGGGGCGGCGGCTTCGCGCTTGTCGCGCTCGGCCATGGCGGCCGCGGCGTCGGGGTCCATGAAGCAGCCGACGCCTGCGTCGACCGGGTAGCCGTAGAACTCGCCGTCGCCCAACGCTTCGAGCGACTCCCCTTCCATCAGCGCCATCTGCCAGTTCAGATCGGCGGCGCGCAGGCTGCCGCGGTCACGCAGCCACAGCACCGCCAGCGCATGCCGCCCCTTGTCGTGCAGCACTTCGACGGGGAAGGCGCCGCGCGCCTGCAGCTCGCGCGCAAAGGGTTGCCGCTCGGGCTGCACCAGCGGGTCGCAGGCCACAACGCGCCCGCTCGTGATCTGCACCAGGCCGCAGGGCAGCCGCGCCAGGTGCCGCGCGCGGAGCGCATCGTCGTCGAGGAAAACGGCCTGGAGGTTGTCGATGTCGAGGTAGGGCATCGGCCCAGTTTCTCACTTCGCTGTGTCGGCCGGCCACACCGGCGGATGGCTGCCCGGCGGCTTCGAAGGGCGCGGCCACGCGGCGGGCGTTCGCGACAGCTGCGCGCTGTGGCGCAGTGCGGCAAGTTCACCAAAGCCGGAGGCCGAGGTCTCGACGTACGGCTTGAGGTCGGGCCTTGCAATCGACAAGCCGCCGGGCACGCGACCAAGGCTGCGCAGCCACTGTCCCGTCTGCGCCAGCGACACCTGCACGTGCCAGCTGCCGCCCTCCTGCTGCTGTCGCCACAGCGCAGCGGCGGCACCGAATGCGATCAGGTAGCCGGTCGCTTCGTCGAGGATCTGCATCGGCAGCGGCTTCGGCTTGCCATCGCCGGCGGCCTCGCCTTCGGCGTGGTTGAAGCCCATTGCGGTCTGCACGAGCGAATCGAAACCGCGGCGATTGGCCCACGGACCTTGTGTGCCATAGGCCGTCAGCGACACGCACACGATGCCCGGCCGCAACCGCGCCAGCTCCGCCGGCCCGAAGCCCAGCGATGCAATGCCGCCGGGCCGGTAGCCCTGCACGAAGACATGCGCCTGCGTGGCGAGCTGCCGCAGCACGGCTCGGCCCTCGTCGGTGCGCAGGTCCACATGCGTCGAGAGCTTGCCGCGGCTGGTGTCGGCAATGGATTCGATGTTCGGCAGGTTCGGCGAATTGACGAGCATCACGTCGGCGCCATACGCCGCGAGCGCGCGCCCTCCCACGGGGCCCGCGAGGATCCGCGTCAGATCCAGCACGCGCACGCCGGTGAGTGGCCGTTGATCTTCGCGCAGCGGCGTCAGCGCGAGCGGCGGTGCGTCGCCGATCCGTTCGATGGTGAACAGCGGTTGCGCCGCAATGGCCTGGCCTTGCGGCGTGGCGCCCCACTCGTCGAAACGGCGCAGCGCGGTTGCCACCAGCCCTTGCGCAGCGGCGGCATCCTCGAATTCATGCGCGCGCCAGGTCGCCATCACCGCCTCGGCTTCGGCGCGCGTGGCAGTGGCCGGATCCAGCTTCATGAGCTTCAACGCCCCATCGCGGTGATGCGCAAAGTTCGCGTGAATGCGCACCCAGCCATCGGCGCAGCGGTACAGCCCCGAGAAGGTGTCCCACGGATCGGGCACGCGCCCGTCGAGGCTGAACCAGCCTGTGCAGTCGAGCGCCGCATGCTGCATGTCGACGCCGACCTGCTGGCGCGCCGAACCTCGCAGGTGCCCGAGCTCGCAGGCAGCCAGCGCCGCCGCAGCGATGGTGCTCTGTGCCGCCACGCCGACCGCGAAAGACGACGGCAGCACCGGGTCGGCGCCCGTAGGCCGTACAAACGGCAAGGCTTCTGCGGGCAAGCCTGCCTGCCGCCAGATGCCGCCCAGAACTTCGCTTGCATTCATTCCTGTGTGCTCCAAAGAAAAAGGCAGGGCCCGCTCTCGCGGCCCTGCCTTCGTTGTCGTTGCGTTCGCTGCCCTGTTACTGGATCAGCTTGGCGCCGGTCTTGGACTGCAGCGTGTCGAAGCTGACGCCCGGCGCCAGCTCGACGACCTTCAGGCCCTCGGGCACCACGTCCATCACAGCCAGGTCGGTGATGATGCGGTCGACCACGCCCACGCCCGTCAGCGGCAGGGTGCACTTCTCGAGGATCTTCAGGTCCTCGGTGCCGTCCTTCTTCTTGGCCACGTGTTCCATCAGCACGATCACGCGCTTCACGCCAGCCACCAGGTCCATCGCACCGCCCATGCCCTTGACCATCTTGCCGGGGATCATCCAGTTGGCGAGGTCGCCCTTGGTGCTGACCTGCATCGCGCCCAGGATCGACAGGTTGATCTTGCCGCCGCGAATCATCGCGAAACTGTCATGGCTGCCGAAGATGGCCGAGCCGGGCAGAGTGGTCACGGTCTGCTTGCCGGCGTTGATCAGGTCGGCGTCGACCTGGTCTTCGGTCGGGAAGGGGCCGATGCCGAGCATGCCGTTCTCGCTCTGCAGCCACACTTCTTTCGTGCCGGTGTGGTTGGCCACCAGCGTCGGAATGCCGATGCCGAGGTTGACGTAGAAGCCGTCTTCGAGTTCTTGCGCGGCGCGGGCCGCCATCTGGTCTTGGGTCCAGGGCATCTCAGGCTCCTTCTTTCTTGTTGGCGGGCACGGTGGGCACGGGCACTTCGCTGGTGGCGGCGGCCTGGGCGATGGCGGTCTGGGCCTCGACCTTGGCGGCGGCGGCATCGACCGAGGCGCTCACGGTGCGCTTCTCGATGCGCTTCTCAGGGCTGGCGTTGAGCACGATGCGGTGCACGTAGATGCCCGGCAGGTGGATGTCGTCGGGAGCCAGCTCGCCCACTTCGACGATCTTCTCGACCTCGACGATGCAGATCTTGCCGGCCATGGCAGCGGCCGGGTTGAAGTTACGTGCCGTCAGGCGAAAGCGCAGGTTGCCCGACTTGTCGGCTACGTCGGCCTTGACCAGTGCCACGTCGGGCACGAGCGAACGTTCCATCACGTAGGTTTCGCCGTCGAATTCGCGCAGCTCCTTGCCTTCGGCCACTTGCGTGCCCACGCCGGTCTTGGTGAAGAAGGCCGGAATGCCCGCGCCGCCGGCGCGCAGCTTCTCGGCCAGCGTGCCCTGGGGCGTGAATTCGAGCTCGAGTTCGCCGGCCAGGTACTGGCGCTCGAACTCCTTGTTTTCGCCCACGTAGGAGGCGACCATCTTCTTGATCTGGCGCGTTTCCAGCAGCTTGCCGAGGCCGAAGCCGTCGACGCCCGCGTTGTTCGAGACAACGGTGAGGTTCTGCACGCCGGAATCCTTGAGCGCTTCGATCAGCGCTTCGGGAATGCCGCACAGACCGAAGCCGCCGACCGCGAGCATCTGCCCGTCGGCCACGACCCCCTTGAGTGCCGCGTCTGCGGAGGGATAAATCTTGTTCACTCGGGCTCCTTGATGGATGAATGGAGAGTGGGTGGGAAAGCCCTGAACGATACTACCTACTCGCATACGTAGTATTTCGTAATGGTGACCCCCGATGCCCGAGATCGATTACCGGCTGGCTTTTGAGCATGCACCCGTCGGCATGGTGGTTTCGAGCAACCGCACCATCGTGGCCTGCAACGTGCGCGTGTGCGAGATTTTTGGCGCAACGCCCTCCGCGCTGGTCGGGCATTCGTTCAGCATCCTGTACCCCAGCGTGGCCGAGTTCGAGCGCATCGGCAAGCGCATGGAGCCCTTTCTGAACGCCAGCGGGCACTACGCCGACAACCGCATGATGAGGCGCCTGGGTGGCCTGCACGGCGCCATTGCAGGCGAAACCTTCTGGTGCCACGTCACGGGCCATGCGATGAATCGCGCCGCCCCGCACGAGGCCGGCATCTGGACTTTCGAAGACCTGGGCTCGCGCCGCGCAGTAAAGGCCGAACTCACGCCGCGCGAGCGAGAGGTGGCGGCGCAGGTGATGCGCGGGCTGACCTCCAAGGAAATCGGCAAGGCGCTGGGCATCAGCCACCGCACGGTGGAGCTGCACCGGGCGCGGTTGATGCGCAAATACGCGGCTGCGACCACGGCCGAGCTGGTGCAGAAGCTGATCGCGGGTTGAGCCCGACGATTGCCGGGGCCCGCCGGAAGTTCCGGCCACAAGCCACCTGATCGTTGCGAAAACGGAAACGCCGTGTCGTCGAAACGCCTGCTCCGTTGCGCGCGGCGAGGCCTATCGTTGAGGCCATGCAGGGCAGGAAGCCCGCAACCACTCAGGAGTCTGAAATGTCCACACGTATCCATTCCGAAACCAGCCTCTTGCTGCAAACGCAGGCCTCGTTCGCACGGGCCCACGCGCTCGCTGTGCAGAAGGTGCCCGTCGCACTGACGCTCTCGGCAATCATCCTGTCGATCATCAACGTCAAGCTGTAGCCGTTCATGCTGTGGCAGGCTTGGGGCTCGACTCCAGGCCGCCCGACATGACCGTTCCATCCAGCATTCTTCCCTTCTGGGAGCGATTCCAGGCCACCGCCGGCGCCGACATGTCGGCCCGCTTTGGCGAGGCCTTCTACTTCGACGACAACGAGGCCGGCGCCACCGAACTGGCAAAGCTCGTCCTGGACGGGCGCAAGCGCGGCACCGCGAGCCTCGAATGGTCCTTCGAATCGACCGGCAGGCCACGGCCCAAGCCCGGTGACCTGAGCGTGGTGACCGACTGGCATGGCAAGCCCCTGTGCGTGATCGAAACCCTCAGCGTGGTGGTCATGCCCTTCGATGAGGTCGGTGAAGACTTCGTGGCCGTCGAGGCCGAAGGCGATTGCTCGCTGCGCTACTGGCGCGAAGGCCACTGGAAGTACTTCAGCGGCGAATGCGAGCGTCTCGGCAGGAAGCCCGACCTGCGCATGCCGGTGCTGTGCGAGACCTTCGAGGTCGTCTACCAGGAAGACTGAGGGCCCCGCCCCCCTTCAATCCGGCTTGATGTCCGCCGACTTGATCACCTTCGACCAGGTCGCCAGCTCCTGGTCGACGAACTTCGCGAGCGTTGGCGAGTCCATGTAGGTCGCGAAGGCGCCCTGCTCGTCGACCTTCTTGCGGAAGGCTTCGCTCTCCACGATCTTCTTCAGCTCCGCGCTGAGCCTGGCGACGACCTCGGGCGGCGTCTTCGCCGGCGCGAACACCGCGAACCACGACTCGACCTCGTAGCCCGGCAGGCCCGCCTCGGCCGATGTCGGCACATTGGGCATCGACGGATGGCGCTTCGTGCCCGTATAGGCCAGCGCCTTGATGCGCCCGCCCGCGAAGTGGCCGATGACCGAGGGCGGCGTGGTGATGAACATGTCGACGTTGCCCGAGATCAGGTCGTTGATGGCCGGGCCCGAGCCCTTGTAGGGCACATGCGTCATCGCCTGCTTCGACTGCCGCGACAGCAGCTCGCCCGCAATGTGCTGGATCGAGCCGTTGCCCGACGAGGCGTAGAACAGGCCGCCTTCCTTCTTCTTGCCGTATTCGATGAGTTCCTTCATCGAGTTCACCGGGAGCTTGCCGCTCACCGCGACGACGTGCGGCGCGCGCATCACCATCGCCACCGGCACGAAGTCTTTCGTCGGGCTCCACCTGATGTTCGGGTAGAGCGAGGGGTTGCCGACGTGGAAGCCCGAGTACTGCATCAGCAGTGTGTAGCCGTCCGGCGCGGCGCGCGCCACGAACTCGGTGCCGATGTTGCCGCTGGCGCCAGGCTTGTTGTCGATGACCACGGGCTGGCCCAGCGCGCGCTGCAGCGGATCGCCGACCATGCGCGCCATGATGTCGGTGGAGCCGGCCGGCGACGTGGGCACGATCATGGTGATCGGCTTCGAGGGCCAGGTGTCGGCGTTTGCAGCCGAGGCAGCCAGCGCAAGGCCGACCGCGAGAAGGCGGTGGATGGGTTTCATGGTTTGTCTCCGGTGGTTTTGTATTTGGCTTGCTGCTTGCTGTCTTCGGGCCCGCGCCGTCAGGGCGCCAGCTCCGATATCTCGATCAGGTTCAGGTCAGGGTCGCGCACATAGACCGAGCGGATGCGCGATGTAGCGCCCGTACGCATCACGGGGCCTTCGAGGATCGGCACGTCGTGCTCCTTCAGCCGCGCGATGACTTCCTCGAGCGGCACGCTGGCAATGAAGCACAGGTCGAGCGACCCCGGCGTCGGCAGCTGCGCCTTGGGCTCGAACTCGTGGTCCTTGATGTGCAGGTTGATCTTCTGGTTGCCGAAGCGAAAAGCCTTGCGGCCGGCGCCGAAGCTTTCGAGCGCCATGCCCATCACATCGACGTAGAAACGGGTGCAGGCTTCTTCGTGCGCAGTCGTCAGCACGAGATGGTCCAGATGGTCGATCACGGGTGGAGCTCCTTCTGTCCGCGCTCCTTGGCACGGGCAACGATGTCGTTGAAATCCGCGGGCGGTGCATGCCGGGTCAGCCGATGGCCCGCGCGCGAGACCTGGCTCGACAGCTCATGCTGTACGAGCGATTCCAGCTCGGCCGCGGCGGCGATCAGGCCGTCCAGGTCCATGCCGGTGTCGTAGCCCATGCACCGCAGCATGTGCACCACGTCCTCGGTCGCCACATTGCCGGTCGCGCCCGGTGCATAGGGGCAGCCGCCGATGCCTCCGAGCGACATGTCCAACCGGTGGATGCCGGCCTCGACGGCAACGACTGTGTTTGCGAGGCCCATGCCGCGTGTGTTGTGGAAGTGGGCGGTCCAGTCCATCTGGGGATGAACCGCGATGACGTTCTCGCAGAGGGCCTGCACCTGCGTGGGATAGGCCATCCCAGTCGTATCGCACAGCGTGATGCCCTGCACCTCCAGCGCGGCGAAACGGTCGATCCAGCCTTGCACCGCTGCCAGCGGCACCTCGCCCTCCATCGGGCAGCCGAACACACACGAGAGCGACACGTTCACCGGCACCCCGGCCTGCTTCGCCAGCGCGACGACACCGGCCAGCTGCGCGAACGACTGCTCTTGCGTCATGCGCAAATTGGCGAGGTTGTGCGTCTCGCTCACCGACATGACGATGTTGAACTCGTCGATGCGGCTTTCCAGCGCGCGCTCGGCACCACGCACGTTCGGCACCAGCGCGGTATAGATCACACCGGGGCGCCTGGCGATGCGGTGCATCACCTCCTCGCCGTCGCGCAATGCCGGAATCGCTTTTGCCGAAGTGAACGACGTGACTTCGATCTTGGCGTAGCCCAGCCCGCTGAGCCGGTCGATCAGCACGACCTTGTCACCGGTGGGAATGAAGCGGCTCTCCATCTGGAAGCCGTCGCGGGTGGCGACCTCGTTGATGAGCAGCCGCGTGCCGTTGCCCGTCTTCATACGAGAAGCCCGCTTTCCGCGCGGCGCGCTGGCCAGCCAGCGCCCTGCAAATCGCCGGTGTGCTCGCCAAGGCGCGGCGCGGGATGCGCGATGCGTCCCGGCGTGGCGCTGAGCTTGGGTACCACGCCGGGCACCTTCAGCGTGGCACCGTCAGACGTGGGAGCCACAACGATCATCTCGCGCGCCAGGTACTGCGGGTCGCTCGCGATGTCGGCCACGGTGTAGATGCGCCCGACCGGCACGCCAGCAGCGTCGAGTGCGGCCAGCACTTCATCGCGGCTGCGCTGCAGCGTCCATGCCTCGATGGCGGCGTCGATCTCCGCCACGCGCCGCACGCGCCCGTCGTTGTGCACAAGCTCCGCGTCGTTCTCCAGGTCCGCGCGCCGGATGGCTCGCATCAGCCGGCGGAAGATGCTGTCGCCGTTGCCGGCCACCAGCACGTAGTGTCCGTCGTTGCACCGGTAGGCGTTGGTCGGCGCAATGCCGGGCAACGCGCTGCCGGCGCGCTCGCGCACCGCGCCGAAGGCGTCGTACTCGGGCAGCAGGCTTTCCATCACGTTGAACACCGACTCGTACAGCGCCACGTCGATGAACTGCCCTTCCCCGCCATGGGCCATGCGATGGTGCAGCGCGGTCAGCACGCCGATCACGCCGTGCAGCGCTGCCAGCGTGTCGCCCAGCGACACCCCCACGCGCACCGGCACCCGCCCCGGCTCGCCGCTCAGATAACGCAGCCCGCCCATCGATTCGCCGAGCACGCCGAAGCCGGGCTTGTCGCGATAAGGCCCGGTCTGCCCGTAGCCCGAGATGCGCAGCATGATCAGCCGCGGGTTCAACGCGTGCAGCTGCTCCCACCCCAGGCCCCAGCCTTCGAGCGTGCCGGGCTTGAAGTTCTCGATGAGCACGTCAGCCTCGAGCGCCAGCGCGCGCGCTGCCTCCTGGCCTTCGGCGCTGCGCAGGTCGAGACACACCGAACGCTTGTTGCGCGACTGCACCTCCCACCATGCCGAAGTGCCATCGCGCAGCAGCCGCCACTTGCGCAGCGGGTCGCCGACGCCGGCCGGTTCGACCTTGATCACATCGGCGCCGAACTCCGCCAGCGTCTTGCCGGCGAAGGGGCCGGCAATGAGCTGGCCAAGCTCCAGCACTTTCAGGCCTTCGAGTGCATTCATGTCCGCGTCCGTCTCCTTGTTGGGTAAGGTCCGACTCTAGGAACAGATTGCGCCGGGCGGAATTGCTGTGACGGCAGCACTCCTTCGCAAAACGCGAAGGGGTGGCCGCGCCTCTCTAGAATCCGCCGATGCCCAGCCCGATCAACCCCGCCCGTGTCGACTTCGTGACGCTGCGCCTGTTCTGCGCGGTCGCGCAGTCGGGCAGCATCACCAAGGGCGCGGAGGCATGCCACCTCGCGCTGTCGGCGGCAAGCCGGCGGCTTTCGGACTTCGAGGCAGCAACGGGATCGAAGCTGCTCGAACGCAGCGCGCAAGGCATCGCGCTCACGCCCGCCGGCCATGTGGCGATGCAGCATGCGATGCGGTTGTTCCAGGGCTTCGAGCAGTTCAGCAACGAGATCAACGACTACTCAAGCGGCGTGCGCGGCCATGTGCGGCTGTGGGCCAACATGTCGGCGCTGACCGAGTTCCTGCCCACGACGCTCGCGACTTTTCTCGCGCAGCATCCCGACATCCGAGTGGAGGTCGAAGAGCAATTGAGCGGCGACATCGTGCGCGCACTGGTCGACGGGCTCGCCGACGTCGGCGTGTTCGCGGAGAACACACCCGCCTATGGGCTCGACGTCGCGCCCTTCCAGACCGACGAACTCGTGGTGCTGTGCGCAAAGCAGCATCCGCTGGCGCGCAGCCGCGTGAAGCAGGTCGACTTCAAGACCTGCCTCGCGCACGAATTCGTCGGCCTGAACCGCAGCAGTTCGCTGCTGGAGCTCACGTCGCGCGCAGCAGAGCAGGCCGGCATCCCGATGCGCCTGCGCGTACAGGTGCGCAGCTTCGATGCGATGTGCCACATGATCGCAGCCAATCTCGGCATCGGCGTGGTGCCGCTGGCCGCGTGCAAGGCGCAGGTTGCGGCGCTCGATCTGAAGGTCGTGCGGCTGAAGGATGCGTGGGCCACGCGGCGGTTGCTGATGGCGACGAAGATGGGGGCCACCCTCTCGCCCGCTGCACAGCTGTTGGTGCGTCAGCTACTCGCCTCATCGACCTAGCGGGCGAAGACTCAGCCAGCCGTCATCCGCTTGACCGCCGCGATCCACTTTTCGAACGCCTTCATCTGGTCGCCGACGAACTTGCGCGTCGTCTCGTCGGTGCAGTTGCCATCCGCGTCGAACTTGCCGCCCGCGCCGCCGATGAAGACCTCGGGCTTCGCCAGCACCATCGCGTTCACGAACAACAGCACGCGGCGCAGGTCGTACTGAACGCGCGCGCCGCCAACCGGCCCCGGCGATGCCGACAGGATGGCCACCGGCTTGTGCGCGAAGGGCTGGTCTTCGCCGCGGCTGAGCCAGTCGATCATGTTCTTGAACCCGCCCGGAATCGAGAAGTTGTATTCGGGCGTGGCAATCACCACGCCGTCGGCGCGGCGGATGCGGTCGCGCAGCGCCTGCACCGATGCCGGGTAGCCCTTTGCGAACACGTCTGCGTCGAACACCGGCACCTCGCGCCATTCGACGACCTCCATGGCCATCGGCTCGGGCATCAGTGAGCCTGCGAGGTTCAAGGCAGCCCGATTGATGGAGCCGGTGCGAAGACTGCCGCAGAGGCCGACGATGTCGAGGGTGCTCATTCGGTTTCCTGTTCTTGTGCTGGGGTTGGTGGTCGGCAACTATGGCGTCGGCCAGGTCACCGGGAAAGTGGTTTTCGCGGAAACCACATTTCCTTCAAACGGAAAAGTCCGGCGCGCAGCCGGACTCGAGGGCGCGCTGATCTTCACGGGGTGCTCCTTGGAGATTGATCGAAAAACGCCCCCAGTCTATCTGCGCAACGCCCTCCCGCCTTCCCTTGCTACTTCGCCTCTTCGGCCTCCAGCACCGCCCACTCCTCGTCGGTGAAGAGCCGCGAGCGCGTCAGGAAGCGCAAGCCTTCCGGCCCCTCCAGCGAGAACATGCCGCCGCGCCCCGGCACCACGTCGATGATCAGCTGCGTGTGCTGCCAGTACTCGAACTGCGGCCCGCTGATGTAGAACGGCATGCCGCCGATGTGGCCGAGCAGCCGGTCGTAGTCGCCCACGATGAACTCGTCGCGCCCGTAGCACATGGGCGCGCTGCCATCGCAGCAGCCGCCCGACTGATGGAACATCAGCGGGCCGTGCTTTGCGGCGAGCCTGTCGATCAACGCGAGCGCGGCATCGGTCGCGGTGACGCGCAGGACTTCGCCGGTCATCAGAAGAAGCCCAGCTTGTTCTCGCTGTAGCTCACCAGCAGGTTCTTGGTCTGCTGGTAGTGGTCGAGCATCATCTTGTGGTTTTCGCGACCGATGCCCGACTGCTTGTAGCCACCGAAGGCCGCATGCGCCGGATAGTGGTGATAGCAGTTGGTCCACACGCGGCCGGCCTGGATGCCCTTGCCCATGCGGAAGGCGCGGTTCATGTCGCGGCTCCACACGCCGGCGCCCAACCCGTAGAGCGTGTCGTTGGCAATGGCGAGCGCTTCCTCCTCGTCCTTGAAGGTGGTGACAGACACCACGGGGCCGAAGATTTCCTCCTGGAAGATGCGCATCTTGTTGTGGCCCCTGAACACGGTCGGCTTCACGTAGTAGCCGTCGGCCAGATCGCCTTCGAGCTTCTGGCGCTCGCCGCCGATCAGCACCTTCGCACCCTCCTGCTTGCCGATGTCGAGGTACGACAGGATCTTCTCGAGCTGCTCGCTGGAAGCCTGCGCGCCGATCATCGTTGCCATGTCGAGCGGGCTGCCCTGCTTGATGGCGGCCACGCGTTTCAGCGCGCGTTCCATGAAGCGGTCGTAGATCGACTCCTGTATCAGCGCGCGCGACGGGCAGGTGCACACCTCGCCCTGGTTCAGCGCGAACATGGTGAAGCCTTCGAGCGCCTTGTCGAAGAAGCCGTCGTCCTTGTCCATCACGTCGGCGAAGAAGATGTTGGGCGACTTGCCGCCCAGCTCCAGCGTGACCGGAATCAGGTTCTGGCTCGCGTA
This sequence comes from Variovorax sp. GW821-FHT09D05, assembly GCF_059416325.1. Classification (NCBI taxonomy): domain Bacteria; kingdom Pseudomonadati; phylum Pseudomonadota; class Betaproteobacteria; order Burkholderiales; family Comamonadaceae; genus Variovorax; species Variovorax sp. GW821-FHT09D05. Next base: position 649,187 of record NZ_JBWKOZ010000003.1, read on the forward strand.
CTGCGAGATCAGCCGGCCGGTGGTGGTCTCGCCGGTGAAGGCGATCTTGCCGATGCGGTTGCTCGACGCCAGCGGCTTGCCCGCCTCCACGCCGAAGCCGTTGACGACGTTCAGCACGCCCGGCGGCAGCAGGTCGCCGATGATTTCCATCAGCACCAGGATCGACACCGGTGTCTGCTCGGCCGGCTTCAGCACCACGCAGTTGCCGGCTGCCAACGCGGGCGCCAGCTTCCACACGGCCATCAGGATCGGGAAGTTCCAGGGAATGATCTGGCCGACCACGCCGATAGGCTCGTGAAAGTGGTACGCGAAGGTTTCATGGTCGATCTCGCTGATGCCGCCTTCCTGCGAGCGAATGCACGAGGCGAAGTAGCGGAAGTGATCGATGGCCAGCGGCAGGTCGGCCGCCGTGGTTTCGCGGATGGGCTTGCCGTTGTCCCAGGTTTCGGCGGCCGCCAGAACCGCCAGGTTTTCCTGCATGCGGTCGGCGATCCTGTTCAGGATGTTGGCGCGCTCGGTGGTCGAGGTGCGGCCCCAGGCGCCCTTGGCCTTGTGCGCGGCGTCGAGCGCGCGGTCGATGTCGGCCGCCGTGGAGCGCGGCACCTCGCAGAAGACCTTGCCGGTGACGGGTGTGATGTTCTCGAAGTACTGGTTGTCCACCGGCGCGACCCATTCGCCGCCGATGTAATTGCCGTAGCGCTTCTTGAACGGCACCGCGGTACCGAATTTGCCCGGTTCGAGCATGTCCATGACTTTGTCTCCATATGCAAGGTAGTGGCGCCACGACATGCGGCGGCCTGCATGGACTACCGCAAGCCACATACCCGGCCGGATCGGGACATTCCCTAGGCACCTGCGCACTGCAAACCGATGCCGGAGCGGGTTTTCATTCGCAATCTGCGACATGTTCGCGCGAATATGGCGACTAGGATGTCGCACAAGGCGAAAACCTATCGGAGACACGCATGAGTGGTGAAGCGCATTTGCCATCGATCGGAGTGGATCAGGCCCGCGAGCTGTTCTTCGCGCAGGGCCGCGACCCTGCGCCGTGGATCGCACCGCACATCTCGCGTTCCTGGCAGCGCAGCCGCCCGGTCGACCACCATGTGATCGACCCCGAGCCGATGGCGCTGGCATTGCTGAGCGAACGGCGCGAGCAGGCCATGCGGCTGCTGAACTGCGCGCAGCCCGAGCTCGACGGCCTTGCCGAGCATGCGGTCGGCAATGGCTGCGTGGTGATCCTGTCGGACGCCAGCGGGCTGATCCTCGAAGAGGTCGGCAGTGCCGACTTTCTGCCCAAGGCCGAGCGCATTGCGCTGCAGCCCGGCGTGGAATGGTCGGAGCACAACCGGGGCACCAATGCCATCGGCACGGCGCTGGCAGAGCGAGAAGCGCTGATGGTGCTGGGCGGCGAGCACTACCTGGCGCAGAACGGCGCGCTCGGCTGTGCGGCGGCGCCCATCTTCACCGGGCGCGGCGAACTGGCGGGCGCGCTCGATATCTCTGGCGAGACGGTGCGGGTGAACACGCATGCGCTGGGGCTGGTGCGCATGGCGGCGCAGCAGGTCGAGCATCGCATGATGCTGGCCGAGGCCGGCGGCCACGTGCTGCGCTTCCACGCGCGGCCGGCACTGATTGGCACCGCGCGCGAGGGGCTGATGGTGATCGAGGGCGGGCGCATCGTCGCGGCCAACCGTGTAGCGCTCGAACTGTTCGGCCGCTCATGGGACGGCCTGATCGATCTGGACGCCGAAGCTTTTCTCGGCGCGAACTGGCCGCGCATGGAGCACCGGCGCAACCTGCTGACGCTGCCGGGCGGGCGGCAGATCGCGATGGTGATGGAGCGTTCGAACACGCCGGACACAGCGCGTACCACCACTCGCCACGCCACGTCGCCCCCGGGCATGACCACTGAAGCCGACGACATACAACCGCTGCTGCACAAGGCTGTGCGGGTGCTGAATGAAGGCGTCTCCGTGCTGGTCAACGGCGAGACCGGCAGCGGCAAGGAAGTGTTCTCGCGCCGGCTGCATGCCGCGAGCCGGCGCAGTGCGGGGCCCTTCGTGGCAGTGGACTGCGCCTCGCTGCCCGAGACGCTGATCGAGTCCGAGCTGTTCGGCTACGAGGAAGGCGCTTTCACCGGTGCAAAGCGAAAGGGCATGGCGGGCCGCATCCGCGAGGCCCACGGCGGGGTGCTGTTTCTCGACGAGATCGCGGAGATACCGCTGCCCTTGCAGACGCGCCTGCTGCGCGTGCTCGAAGAGCGCGTGGTCACGCCGCTGGGCGGCGGCCAGGGCGTGGCGGTGGACTTCGACCTGGTCTGCGCCACACACGGCCACCTGCCGGCACTGGTGGAGGCCGGGCGCTTTCGCGCCGACCTGATGTATCGCGTGGCAGGGTTCACAGTCGCCCTGCCGCCGCTGCACCAGCGCGGCGACCGGCACGCGCTGATCTCACGGCTGTTCCTCGAGGCAGGCGGCGCGGCCAAGCACCTGCGGCTGGAGAGCGATGCGCTCGAAGCGCTGGCCGCCTACCGCTGGCCGGGCAATGTGCGGGAGCTGCGCAGCACGCTGCGTGCGGTCGTGGCGTTGGCCGATGTGGGCGATTCGGTGACGGCGGCCATGCTTCCCGCGCATCTGGTCGGCGGGTGGACTTCGCCGCCCGACGACGCGACGCCCCATGCCCTGCCACACACCGAACCGCTGATGAGCATCACACGCCACGCCATCGACGAGGCACTCAAGGCCTGCGATCACGACGTGGCGAAGGCCGCCCGCCGGCTGGATGTTCACCGCAGCACCATCTATCGCCATCTTGCGCGCCAGCGCGGCAAGCCCGAGGCACATTGACTGGACAGTCCGCAGGCTGAAGGCGCGGGCCTGCGCAGACATGCGCTTCTCACCCGCCGGCATAACCAAAGACTGACTTGCCCCGCAATGCCGGAGCGGCCAGACTTTGTGCATGGCCTCTCTTCCGCATCCATGACCACCGGCAGACGCGCACGGCGCCTGTCGGCCGTTCCTTCGACCTTGCGGATTCCCCTGGCCGCCCGGGCTTCGGGCGACGCGATGTTTCCGCAAGTGGCCGTGCGGGACGCATACGCCGCGGGCATCCTGGAGCAGATCCGCGACGACGGCCAAGCGCTGCCGGAAGACCGGGCAACCATCTACAGCATCCTCTCGCGCACCCGCCGCTTCCGCAGCCTGGCCCAGGACTTCCTCAAGCAGCACCCCGGCGGGCGCGTGGTGAACATGGGTTGCGGCCTTAGCCATTACTTCCAGTGGCTGGACGACGGCAAGTCCCACATGACCGACGCCGACCTGCCCGAGGTGCTCGAAATGCGCCGCGAGCTGATCCCCGAGACGAATGAACGCCACGACCTGCGCGAGCTCGACCTGACCGCGCCCGACTGGTGGGAACAGCTGGGCCTGCCGCGCAAGCGCAACGCTGCGCCGGTATTCCTGTTCACCGAGGGCGTGCTGATGTACCTGAAGCCCGAACAGGTGCAGGCAGTGCTCGCCACCTTCGGCGAACGCGCGCCCGCAGGCTCGATGCTGGCCTTCGACGCCATGTGCTGGCTTGCGGTGGGGCGCGGAAGGCAGCATCCATCGGTGCGCACGACCGGTGCAGAGTTTCTCTGGGGCATCCGTCGCTCTACCGAACTGACGCAGCCCCATCCGCGCCTGCAGCTGACCGACACTTACCGCGTGCTGGAAGGCATCGGCCTGCCCTACACCTTGTTCGCCCCGATGGTCATGCTGTTTCTCGGGGTGCCGCTGTATGCGCTCTACGCGCTGAAGGCGACGGACGTCGCCGATACATAAACGCACAATTTTGTGAAGTGCCGGCTTTGTCCGGCCCGCGCTGCGCGGAATGGCTGACGCGGTGCGGCCCCGGGCCAGGTCAAGCTACCAGCTGTTCCCGGTCGCGGAGAATGCTCTATCGTCTTCGCTGCTTTTCTTTCTTCCCCCTCAAGATTCGCAACCCTCAAGAACCACATGCTTGATCGCCGATCCTTCCTTGCCGCCGGTGGTGCCGCTGCCGCACTTGCCGCCCTCGGACTGCCCCAGGAGGCACTGGCCGCCAACGGGCTGCAACTGAGCCAGCCCACGCCCTTTTCCTTCGACGCGTTGATCGCACAGGCGAAGTCGCTCGCCGCCAAGCCCTATGCGGCGGCCGCGCCACTGGCGCCCGAGGTGCTCGACCGCATCGACTACGACGCGCACGGCAAGATCAAGTTCGACCCCGCCAACGCCCTCTTCCGCGACGGGCCCGGCGCCTTCCCCGTTACCTTCTTCCACCTCGGGCGCTTCTTCCAGACGCCCGTGCGCATGCACGTGCTCGAGAACACCGACGGCGACGCATTTTCCCGCGAGGTGCTCTACAGCCCCACCTACTTCTCGATGCCGCCCGACAGCCCCGCGCGCGCACTGCCGCCGGGCGCAGGCTTTGCGGGCTTTCGCCTGCAGGAAAGCCGCCTGGGCGACCAGAGCAAGCTCGACTGGCAGAAGAACGACTGGGTCGCCTTCCTCGGCGCCTCGTACTTTCGCGCGATCGGCGAGCTCTACCAGTACGGCCTGTCGGCGCGCGGCCTTGCGCTCGACGTGGCAGTGCCCGACAAGCCAGAGGAGTTTCCGACCTTCACGCGCTTCTACTTCGAGACGCCCGCCGCCAACAACACCACCTCGATGACGGTCTACGCGCTGCTCGAAGGGCCGAGCGTCACGGGCGTGTTCAAGTTCATCATGCAGCGCGGCAAGGCCGTCATCATGGACATCGACGCGCGCATGTTCCTGCGCCGCGACGTCTCTCGCCTGGGCCTGGTGCCGCTCACGTCGATGTACTGGTACTCGGAAACCATCAAGCCCACCGCCATCGACTGGCGCCCCGAGGTGCACGACTCCGACGGCCTCGCAATCTGGAACGGCGCGGGCGAGCGCATCTGGCGACCGCTCAACAACCCCACGCAGACGCGCGCCTCGGCCTTCGCCGACACCAAGCCGCGCGGCTTCGGCCTGCTGCAGCGCGATCGCGCCTTCGACCACTACCAGGACGGCGTGAACTACGAGAAGCGCCCGAGCCTGTGGATCGAGCCGCTGGGCGACTGGGGCGAGGGTTCGGTGCAGCTCATCGAGATTCCGACCGACGACGAGATCCACGACAACATCGTCGCCTTCTGGGTGCCCAAGGCCGATGCGAAGGCCGGGGCCAGCTACAGCCTGCAATACCGGTTGCACTGGACCGACCAGGAACCCTTCCCGTCGCCGCTCGCGCGCTGCGTGGCCACGCGCATCGGGCGCGGCGGGCAGCCGGGCCAGCCGCGTCCGCAGGGCGTGCGCAAGTTCATGGTCGAGTTCATCGGACAGCCGCTGCAGGCCGTGCCCTTCGGCGTGAAGCCCGAGGTGATGCTGACGGCGGCGCGCGGCAAGTTCTCGTACGTCTTCGCCGAGGCCGTGCCCAACGGTGTGCCCGGCCACTGGCGTGCGCAGTTCGACTTCACGCCCGAAGGCAACGAGCCGATCGACATGCGCATGTACATGAAGAACGGCGACCAGACGTTGACCGAGACCTGGCTGTACCAGTACCAGCCGGGCTGAAATCGCGGGCGCTTCAGCGCTTGCCAGCCTTGTTGTAGGGCGCGAAGAGTTCCACCGCCCAATCCACGAACACGCGCAGCTTGGCGCTCAGGTGCCGGTTGGTCGGGTACACCACGTGCAGGGGATACGGCTCGGGCGCCCAGCCCTGCAGCACCTCGACCAGCGCGCCGCTGGCCAGGTAGGGCGCGGCCATCACATCGAAGGTCTGCGCCACGCCCATGCCGGTGAGCATCGCGCTCAGGTGCGCCGTGCTCTCGTTCACGCCCACCACGGTGTGGCCGTGGATTTCGATGCGCTCCTCGCCGCGCCCATAGCGCAGCGGAATCGGCCGGTTGCTCAGCGACGAGAAATAGCCCACCACGCGATGCGTGCCGTCACCGAGGTCCGCAGGCGTCTTCGGCACGCCGTGGCGCTCCAGATAGGCCGGCGTGGCGCAGGTCACGAAGGGCAAGGTCGCGATGCGGCGCGCCACGAGCGACTGGTCGGTCAGTTCGCCGGCACGGATCACGCAGTCGACCGCATCGCCGATCAGGTTCACCGGCCGGTCGCTCACGCCGATCTCGAGTTCGATTTCGGGATAGCGCGCATGGAACGTCGGCAGTTGCGGAATCAGGATCATGTTGGCCAGCGAGGAGCCGACGTCCACCCTCAGCCGACCGCGCGGATTGGCCTGTGCGTTGGTGAGGTCGGACTCGATGTCTTCCAGTTCGGCCAGCACGCGCGCGGTGCGCTCGTAGTAGGCCGCGCCCTCGGGCGTGACCGTCACGCGCCGCGTGGTGCGCTGCAGCAGCTTCACGCGCAGGTGCGTTTCGAGTTGCTGCACCATCTTCGTCACGGTGGGCTTGGGCATCTGCAGCGAGTCGGCGGCGCGCGTGAAGGTGCCGGCCTCGACCACGCGGGCAAACACGCGCATGGCGGTGATCTGGTCCATCGCCGGATTATTAGTGATCCGGAAACAAACAAATCCCGCGCGCCGTCTTGGTCCGCGTGGGGGGCGCGCCCAAACTTCCTTCCGTCGACAACGCTGCATTGCAGCAACCACCAAGGAAGAAACCATGACCCTCAAGCTCGACGACAAGATCGCCCTCGTCACCGGCGGCACCAGCGGCATCGGCCTGGCCACCGCACAACGCTTCGTGGCTGAAGGTGCGCACGTGTTCATCACCGGCCGCCGCAAGGCCGAACTCGACGCGGCTGTGAAGGCCATCGGGCGCAACGTGACCGGCGTGCTCGGCGACGTGTCGAAGCTCGAAGACCTCGACCGGCTCTACGCCGCCATCAAGCAGGAGAAAGGCCGCCTCGACGTGCTGTTCGCCAACGCGGGCGGCGGCAGCCTGCTGCCGCTGGGGCAGATCACCGAGGAACACTTCGACAAGATCTTCGGCACCAATGTGCGCGGCCTGCTCTTCACGGTGCAGAAGGCGCTGCCGCTGATGCCCAAGGGGGCATCGATCGTGCTCAACGCATCGATCACCAGCATCAAGGGCAACCCGGCCTTCAGCGTCTACAGCGCGACCAAGGCGGCGGTGCGCAGCTTTGCGCGCAGCTGGACGGTGGACCTGAAGGACGCCGGCATCCGCGTGAACGCCGTAAGCCCCGGCGTGGTGCCGACCCCCGCCTACGATCTGCTGGGCCTCACGGCGGAGCAGGTGCAGGGCTTCGTCGAGGGACAAACCCAGAACATCCCGCTGGGCCGGGTCGGCACGCCCGATGAAATCGCCAAGGCCGTGGTGTTCCTGGCCTCCGACGACAGCAGCTTCGTCAACGGCGTCGAGTTGTTCGTCGACGGCGGCATGGCGCAGATCTGACGATCAGCGCTTGGTGACGGACACCAGCTCCACTTCGAAATTCAGCGTGGCGTTCGGCGGAATCACGCCGCCCGCGCCGCGCGAACCGTAGGCAATCGACGGTGGGCAGGTCAGCTTGGCCTTGCCGCCGGGCTTCATCTTCTGCACGCCTTCGGTCCAGCATGGGATCACGCCGTTGAGCGGGAACTCGGTGGGTTCGCCGCGCTTGTAGGAGCTGTCGAATTCCTTGCCCGTGTCGGGGAAGGTGCCGCGGTAGTGAACCTTGACCACGTCGGTGGCCGCGGGCGAAGCGCCGGTGCCTTCCTTGATCGACTGGTAGATCAGGCCGCTTGGCGTGGTCACGGGCGCAGATTGCGCGAACGCGGCGGGCATTGCAAAGACGGACACGAGAGCGGCACAGAAAAGAGACTTCACAAAACACCTCGAAGGCTGAGAGGCCCCGATTATGGCCAGCGGCCCATATCGGCCCATGCCGGCCTCGTTGGAACGGCCCTTGCTTTGCTGAATGTGCACTGTCAACATTCACGCAGAGAGGAAGCCGCATGAACTCCACCGAAGCCAGCACTGGCGCAGCAGCGCCGGCCCACACAGGCACCGGCCATCTCAAGAAAGTGCTCGGCCCCGTGCAACTCTGGGGCATTGCGGTGGGCCTCGTCATCTCGGGTGAGTACTTTGGTTGGAGCTACGGCTGGAACACGGCCGGCACGCTCGGCTTCCTGGTTGCCACGGTGCTGGTGGCCACGATGTACACCACCTTCATCTTCAGCTTCACCGAGCTCTCCACAGCCATTCCGCATGCGGGTGGTCCTTTTGCTTATGCGCGGCGCGCCTTCGGACCCAACGGCGGCTTTGTCGCGGGCTTTGCGACGCTGATCGAATTCGTCTTCGCGCCGCCGGCCATCGCGCTGGCCATCGGCGCGTACCTCAACGTGCAGTTCCCGGGCATCAACCCGAAGTGGTTCGCCCTGGGCGCGTACGTGATCTTCATCGCGCTCAACTGGGTCGGCGTGGGCATCGCTGCGGCCTTCGAGTTGTTCGTGACGGTGCTGGCCATCGTCGAGCTGCTGGTGTTCATGGGCGTGGTCACGCCGGGCTGGACCATGGCCAACTTCGTGGCCAACGGCTGGGCCGGCGGCAGCGTGCTGAACGGCGCGGCCATCTCGGGCATCTTCGCCTCCATACCGTTCGCGATCTGGTTCTTCCTCGCCATCGAGGGCGCGGCCATGGCCGCCGAAGAGGCGCGCGACCCGCACCGCACCATTCCCATCGCCTACACCACGGGCATCGTCACGCTGGTGGTGCTGGCCTTCGGCGTGATGATTTTCGCGGGCGGCGTGGGCGACTGGCGCAAGCTCGCCAACATCAACGACCCGCTGCCACAGGCCATGAAGGCGGTGGTGGGCGACAACAGTGGCTGGCTGCACATGCTGGTGTGGATCGGCCTCTTCGGGCTGATCGCTTCGTTCCACGGAATCATCATGGGCTACTCGCGGCAGATCTTCGCGCTGGCGCGCGCGGGATACCTGCCGCGCTACTTCGCCGGCCTGAGCCCGCGCTTCGACACGCCGCACCGCGCGCTGCTGGCCGGCGGCGTGATCGGCGTCATTGCCATCTTCAGCGACGAGTGGGTGCAGTTCGGCGGCCAGACGCTCACCGCCAACATCGTGACCATGGCGGTGCTCGGCGCCATCGTGATGTACCTGATCTCGATGGCTGCGCTGTTCAAGCTGCGCCGCACCGAGCCGAACCTGCTGCGCACCTACCGCGCGCCCTTCTACCCGGTGTTCCCGGCCGTCGCGCTCGGGCTCGGCGTGGTGTGCCTGGGTGCGATGGTGTGGTTCAACGGCATGCTCACGCTGCTGTTCATCGTGCTGATGGCCGCGGCGTACGGCTACTTCCTGCTGACATCGGCGCAGCGCAAGGCGGCCGCGCCCGACGAGATGCTGTCTTCTTCGACGACCTCCGCCTGACACCTGAAGAAAGATGCTGTATCGCACCACCATCGCCGACCAGGTCTTCACCTTCGAAGACCTGCGGCAGGTCATGGCCTTCGCAAGCCCTGCGCGCTCGGGCGACTACCTCGCGGGCATCGGCGCGGCCACCGCGCAGCAGCGCATGGCCGCGCGCCACGTGCTGGCCGACACGCCGCTCAAGCAGTTCCTCACCGAAGCGCTGATTCCGTACGAGAGCGACAACATCACGCGCCTCATCATCGACAGCCACGACGCGCAAGCCTTCGCGCCGGTGTCGCACCTCACGGTCGGCGACTTCCGCAACTGGCTGCTGTCCGAGGCTGCCACCACCGCCACGCTCACCGCGCTTGCGCCGGGCCTCACGCCCGAGATGGTGGCGGCCGTGTCCAAGATCATGCGCAACCAGGACCTGGTGTCTGTCGCGAAGAAGTGCAGCGTGGTCACGCGCTTTCGCGACACCGTCGGCCTGCCCGGCCACCTGGCCGTGCGCCTGCAGCCCAACCACCCGACCGACGACCTGCGCGGCGTGGCGGCCTCCACGCTCGACGGCCTGCTCTACGGCGCGGGCGATGCGGTGATCGGCCTTAACCCGGCCTCCGACAGCATGCCGGTGCTTGGCCAGTTGCTGCGCATGCTCGACGAGGTGATCCAGCGCTTCGAGATTCCCACGCAAAGCTGCGTGCTCACGCACGTGACCAACACGCTCAAGCTGGCCGAAGCCGGCGCACCGGTGGACCTGGTGTTCCAGTCGATTGCAGGCACCGAGAAGGCGAACCTCTCCTTCGGCGTGACGCCCGAGCTGCTCGACGAGGCCTACGCGGCGGCGCTGTCGCTCAAGCGCGGCACCATTGGCGACAACGTCATGTACTTCGAGACCGGCCAGGGCAGCGCGCTCTCGGCCAACGCCAACTTCGGCGTCGACCAACAGACCTGCGAGGCGCGCGCCTATGCGCTGGCGCGGCGCTACAAGCCCTTTCTCATCAACACTGTCGTCGGCTTCATCGGGCCGGAGTATCTGTACGACGGCAAACAGATCATCCGCGCCGGGCTCGAGGACCACTTCTGCGGCAAGCTGCTGGGCCTGCCCATCGGCTGCGACATCTGCTACACCAATCACGCCGAGGCCGACCAGGACGACATGGACACGCTTCTCGTGCTGCTGGGCACGGCGGGCATCAACTTCATCATGGGCATCCCGGGCGCGGACGACGTGATGCTCAACTACCAGAGCACCTCGTTCCACGACGCACTGTTCCTGCGCGAAACACTGGGCCTGAAACGTGCGCCGGAGTTCGAAGCGTGGCTGCAGCGCATGCAGATCACCGATGCGGCCGGCCAGCTGGCACCGCCCTCTTCCAACCGGCTGCTGGCCGACATGAGCGGGCTCTCCGCACTCGCGTCATGAGCGATTCACCGGTCACCCCCAACCCCTGGGCGCAATGGCGCTCGGCCACGCCCGCGCGGCTGGCACTGGGCCGCGCCGGCGCCGGCATGCCGACCGACGAGACACTGCGCTTCGGATGGGCGCATGCGATGGCCCGCGACGCGATCCACGCCGCGCTCGACGTCGATGCGCTCGAAGCCGCTTTGACCGCGCAGCGCTGGGAAGTGGCGCGCGCACGCAGCCGCGCCGCGGACCGCACCGAATACCTGCGCCGGCCCGATCTCGGCCGCCAGCTCGATGAAGACGCAGCCACGCGCCTGCTCGGCGACCGGCGCTACGGCTGCGATGTCTGCGTGGTGGTCGGCGACGGGCTCTCCTCGCTCGCGGCGGCGCGTCATACAGTGCCACTGCTCGCGGCATTGCGATCGCACCTGCCGCCCGACACGAGCTTTGCCCCCGTGGTCATCGCCACGCAGGCGCGTGTGGCGCTGGCCGACGAGGTAGGCGAACTGTTCGGCGCTGCGCTCTCGGTCATGCTGATCGGCGAGCGCCCCGGCCTCAGCTCGCCCGACAGCCTCGGCATCTACCTGACCCATTCGCCCAAGCGCGGCCGGCACGACGCCGAACGCAACTGCATCTCGAACGTGCGCCCCGAAGGCCTGCCCTACGAAGTGGCCGCGTTCAAGCTGGCATGGCTGATGCGAGAGTCCCTGCGCAGGGGACTGACCGGCATCGGGCTCAAGGACGAGAGCGATCTCGCGGTGCTTGAACAGCGCCAGGCGCCATCGCTCGCGCGCTGAGCACAACCCACAAGCGGCAACGCCGGAACTGTCACGAGCGCTTCGTACGCTCGTCATCGTCTTTTTTTGTCCAACGCATGCACTCAAACAGGAAAAAAGCAATGCAACGTCGCCTCCTTCTTCTCTCGCCAATTGCCGCTGCGATGGCTGCGGCCGGCTGTGCCAGCCTGTCGTCCTCCGCGGGGCCGGCCCTTTCGCCCGGCCACTGGGACGCCTTCAACCGCGCGCAGATCGAGGGCCTGATCGCCAGCCTCGGCAAGGGCAGCCCGGGCTACAACGCCGCGAAGCGGCCGTACGTGGTGTTCGACTGGGACAACACCAGCGTCTTCCTCGACATCGAAGAGGCCTCGCTCATCTACCAGCTCGAGAACCTCGTCTTCGGTGCCACGCCCGCGCAGCTCGAAGTGGCGCTGCGCAAGAACATCCCGAAGAAAGACTTCCTGCCCGCGTACAACAACGCGGCCGGCCAACCGGTGAACATCGACCGCGTGGTGCCCGACATCGTCGCGAGCTACACATGGCTTTACCAGAACTACAGGGGCCTGAAGGGCGACCAGTCGCTGGCCGTGGTGGCACTGAGCCCGCACTACGGCGCATTCACCACCAAGGTGCGCTACCTGTACGAAGCCATCGGCGACACCTTCGACCACGACACGGCCTACCCGTGGGTCACGTACCTCTTCGCCGGCATGAACGAGGCGCAGGTGCGCAAGCTCACGGCCGACACGGTGGCGTGGCAGCTGAAGGAGCCGGTCGCCAAGGTCAAGTGGACTTCGCCCACCGCGCTGCCGGGCCGCGCGGGCGTGGTCTCGGTGAGCTGGAAGAACGGCCTGCGCCTGCAGCCCGAAATGCAGGAGCTGTATGCCGCCTTCCGCAACGCGGGCTTCGACGTGTGGGTGTGCTCGGCGTCGTTCGTCGATGTGATCAAGGAGATCTCGTCGAATCCCGCTTTCGGCTACAACAACCCGCCCGAGCGCGTGCTCGCGATGGAGCTGGAGCGCGATGCCAGCGGCGTGATCCAGCCCGAGTTCCGCCGCGGCTACGACCAGACGCAGGGCCCGGGCAAGACGAAGAACATCCAGCGCTTCCTGGTCAGCAAGTACGGCTACGGTCCGAGCTTCGTGGCCGGCGACAGCGAAGGCGACCAGAACATGATGGCCGACTTTGCAGACACGAAGAAGGTGCTGATCGTCAATCGCCTGCGCGACCCGAAGACCGACATCGGCAAGTTCTCGGCCATGGCAGTGCAGAACTACGGCAAGGCCGACACGCGCTACCTGCTGCAGGGGCGCGACGACAACACGGGCTCGTGGGTACCCTCGCAGCTGCACACGCCGCTGGGCGCAGCACAGGGCAAGGCGCTGAAGTAAACGCGGCGCACCGCGGGCGGTTGCCTATGATCCTGGCATCGAACACCAGGAGACAACATGACAACGGCCCGCTACCCCCTTGCCGAACTGAAAGACCTGCCCGAGGACATCCGCACCGCGATCCTCGCCGTGCAGGAAAAGGCCGGCTTCGTGCCCAACGTGTTCCTCGGCCTCGCGCGCCGCCCCGCCGAGTGGCGCGCGTTCTTCGCGTACCACGACGCGCTCATGCTCAAGGAAGAAGGCTCGCTCACCAAGGGCGACCGCGAGATGATCGTCACCACCACCAGCGCGGCCAACCAGTGCCTGTACTGCGTGGTGGCGCACGGCGCGCTGCTGCGCATCTACGAGAAGAAGCCGCTGGTGGCCGACCAGGTGGCGGTGAACTACCGCAAGGCCGACATCACGCCGCGCCAGCGCGCGATGCTCGACTTTGCAATGAAGGTCTGCGACCGCTCGCACGAGATCGACGACAGCGACTTTCCGCCGCTGCACGCCCATGGCTTCGACGACGAGGACATCTGGGACATCGCGGCCATCACCGCCTTCTTCGGCCTGAGCAACCGCCTGGCCAGCTTCAGCGGCATGCAGCCGAACAACGAGTTCTTCCTCATGGGGCGGTTGCCCCGCGAGAAGAAGTAGCCGGGCCCGCTCAGGCCTTCGCGCGGCAGGATGCGAGGGCGTCCAGTGCCGGCTTGTAGGTGGGCGTGGTCACATCCATCACGCCAAGCACCGTGTGATACAGGTTGTCGTGCGTGAGCGGCGCATCGAGCCCCGCCTCCATGCACGAGCGCGAGAGCTTGCGCCGCTCGCTCATGCCTTCGCTGAACCACGTGACCATGGGCACATGCTTCTGCGCCTCGGGCGCGAAGCTGTAGGGCACACCGTGCAGGAACAGGCCGTACTCGCCGAGCGATTCGCCGTGGTCGCTCACGTACAGCATCGCCGGGTCGTATTGCTTCGATTGCGCCTTGAGCCAGTCGATGGTCTGGCCAAGGAAGCGGTCGGTCTGCACGATCGAGTTGTCGTACACGTTCATCAGCTCCGCGTGGCCGCACTCGGCCAGCGCATTGGTCTTGCACTCGGGCAGGAAGCGCTTCACATCGGCCGCCGAGCGCTTGTAGTAGGCCGGGCCGTGGCTGCCCATCTGGTGCATCACCAGCACGATGCCCTTGGCGCGGCGCTCGGCCGGCAATGCGGCGATGCGCTCGTCCAGGCCCTTGAGCATCACGTCGTCGAGGCATTCGTCGCCGTCGCACAGAGCCTTCTTCGTGGCGGCATCGAGGCCGTCGAAGGCCGAGGCGTTCGGCACGCGGGTGCAGACGTCCTTGCAGCCAGCCTGGTTGTCGAGCCAGAACACGGCCAGCCCGGCGGCCTGCAGCACGTCGACCAGGTTCTCGTAGTCGTCCTTGCGCGATTCATAGCCCTGCTTGCCCAGCGGCGAGAACATGCACGGTACCGAGGCCAGCGTATTGGTGCCGCAGGAATGCACGTCGCGGTAGCTCAGCACGCCGCGCTTGGCCAGCTCGGGCGTGGTGTCGCGCGCATAGCCGTTGAGGGCGAAGTGGTCGGCGCGGGCCGTCTCGCCCACCACCACCACGAACAGCGGCGGCTTGGTCTGAGCCGCATAGCTCGCGCCCAGCGCCGTGCCGGCGGTGATCGGAATCAGCTTGCCGCTGCGCTTGAACAGCGGCTTGATGAGCAGCGAACCCGTGGAATAGAGGGTTGCGATGGGGTTCATCATGTAGCGCAGATGAACGTTGTTGCGCATCAGCGGCGCCAGCTCGCGGTTCATGGACACCGCCGCGCCGAGCGCCACGACCACCGACAGCAGCAGCAGCGCCACGTTGCGCCAGAGCTTCGACAGAATGCCCATCGGCGCGACGCGCACCCGCCAGAGCAACCAGGCCGCGGGCACCACCACCACCCCCACGTTGAAGGCCATGCGCCAGCTCAGCAGGTCGCGCGCCTCGTTCGGGTCGGTCTGCAGCGCGTTGGCGATCATGGTCGGGTCCATCACCACGCGGTACTCGAGCATGTAGTGCTGCACCACCGCGGCCAGCACGACCACGGCGAGCCACAGCGGCTTCATCCAGCGTGACCAGGCTGTGAGCGACAGCATGGCCGCCGAGCCGCACAGCGTTAGCAGGCTCATGACCACGATGGTCGACATGTAGGTGCTCGGCGCACCACCGATGCGGGCCAACTCGTTCCACAGCGGCCAGTTGGTGGTCAGGACGAGGTAGAGGCTGAGCCACAGGACGACCACGGCGGCCGAACGCGGCCGCTCCAGCCAGAGATTGAAGCGCACCCACGGGCTGCCGGAGGCAGGCGAGTGTGGCGTTTTGGAGTCAGAAGTACCCACCCGCTGCAATGGGGCGGGAGCGATTCGCGAAACAGACATGCGGCGAATGTAACGAACCCGCCTGAAGGGAGCCTGAACTGACTATTCAGTCAGTGTTCAGGCTGGCCCTGCGCATCCTCAGCATCCTCATCCTCGCGCGCTGCCGCGTCACGAAAGCACCGCTGGAAACGGCCAGGCTCAGCGGCCGGCTCACGCCGCGTTCCACCACGATCGACACCAGCGCACCCAGCATCGCCGCCGCCACGATGTCGGAGGGGAAATGCAGGCCCAGGTACACCCGGCTCCACGCCACCACGGCGGCCACCAGCAACGCCGCCAGCATGGGCCAGCGAGAAGGCAGGCACCAGAGCGCAAAGGCCGCGGCAAAGGTGCCGGCCGCATGCAGGCTCGGGAAACCGGGCCGCACGCCCTGCGGCACCCACTGGATGCCCAGGCCATAGAACGCAGGCCGGGGAATCGGCGCCACCGCACGGATCATGTTCACGATCAGCCACACGGCCAGCACACTCATCAGCACCGTGAACAGCGCATAGCGCCAGCGCCGGCTGAACAGTGCGCAAACCCCGATACCGAGCGTCAACAGAGCCGGCAGCAGGTCGGAGGAAAACTCGGCGAAGCCCAGGCTCCACGCCGGCACCGACATGCCCGCGTTGATCAGCCTGAACAGCGCGAAATCAAGGTCCTGCATGTGCGGGCACCGCCGGTCTCAATGCGCGCGAACCGAAGCGCGTTACCGCCACCTCGATGGCGAAGCCCACAACCCAGCAGACCCAGGCCGTCCAGAGCGTGTGGCTCATGTAGTGGGCGCCGCGCAGCTGCTGCGACACACCCAGCACGAGCCCTGCAACCATCGCCACCCCCAGCCAGATTGCTGCAGCGCGAGACGACACCCGGCGCAGCACGAAATACCCGCCCACGTAGGCAAAGGCCGCCGAAGCATGGCCGGCCGGGAAGCACCCGCCGGGCCCGCCGTCGTCGACGCCCCACGACCAGTGCGACACGTAGCGCGCCATACCGCCGAACTCCTGCAGATCCCAGGGGCAGCTGGTGTGGCTGGCATGCTTGAGCAGGCTGACCGCAATCACCGAGAGCAGCACGGTCAGGGCCAACTGCACGCGGCTACCGGTGCTCAGGCGGCGCAGCAGGCCGAAGGGCCAGCGGATCGCGGCGAACAGCGTGATCACGAGCACCCAGCTGAGGTCGCGGGCGCCCTCATGCATCACATGAACCATGAAGGGGCTGTCGCGCAGGGAAAACCCGATGTGGGACCCTGCCATGCGCGCCAGCATCAGATCCCCGCCCGTCGCGTCCCACGCCATCAGTGCAACCAGTGCGATAAGGGTCAGAACCCCCAGACGAAAATTGGGAAAACGAGTCATGGACGAAGGCAGGACTGAAAAACAGTCGCGAGCCTACGTTTGCGGAATGAACCGAGCCTGAAGCAAGATGAACCGAACCTGACTGAAAGGCCCGGTGCAACTCGGTGACGCTAGACTGCAATTTTTCTTGGAAAGACATGCGTGCGCATATTGCTGGTCGAAGATGACAGTGCATTGGCAGATGCCGTCTGCAGCTATCTGTTGGCCAAGGCTTTCGTGGTCGACGTGGCGCCCAGCCTGGCCGACGCGCGCGGCGCCCTGCTCTCGGTGCAGTACGCAGCCGTGCTGCTCGACCTGCATCTGGGCGACGGAGACGGCCTCTCGCTGCTGCCGCAGATCCGCGCCCTGCCCGAGCGCCCCATAGTCATCGTGCTGACGGCCCGCGACCAGGTAACAGACCGCATCCGCGGCCTGGACGCCGGCGCCGACGACTACCTCATCAAGCCCTACGACCCTGCCGAACTGCTTGCACGCCTGCGTGCGGTCGAGCGGCGCCGCAGCTCCAGCAGCTCGCCGGTGCTGCACCTCGGCACGCTCGAGATCGACCTGGCGCACGACATGGTGCGCAAGGACGGCTCACCGATCACGCTGACGCAGAAGGAATGGGCGCTGCTGCGCGTCATGGCCACGCGGCCCGAGCGCATCCACACGCGCGAGAACCTCGCCGATGCGCTGTACGGCTTCGGCGACGAGGCCGACAGCAACACGCTAGAGGTCTTCATCAGCCGCCTGCGGCGCAAGCTCGGACGCAGCCACATCCAGACACTGCGCGGCCTCGGCTACCGGCTGTCGTTCTCCGCGGACGACGACGAATGAGTGCCTCCAGCTTCGCGGCCGGCCGCGACTCGCTCGCCGGCCGGCTGACCCGCACCCTGATCATCTGGGTCGGCGGCGTGTGGCTGTTGTGCGTGTTCGCCGTGGTCTGGTATGTGGACCGCGAGATCAACCACAACTTCGACAACGAACTGGTCGAGGTCTCGCACCGCATGTTCGCGATGGCGGTGCAGGAACTGGAAAAGCTGCAGCACCCGGGCCAGGAGCCGCCGCGCGAACCGCTGATCGCGCCCAAGCAGCTGTTCTCGGAAGACGCGGTGATCTACCAGATCGTCGATCTGCACGAGCATGTGATGCTGCGCTCCGCCGAGGCGCCCGCGGACACCTTCGACGTGCCGCTGGCCGCCGGCTTCGCGAACAACCCGACCTGGCGCATCTACACCGTGCGACACCCGACGCTGGGCCTGTTCTTCCAGGTGGCGGACCCGCTCGACGAACGCCGCCACGCCCTCAACCGCACGCTCTTCGGCCTGATCATTCCGCTCGGCGCAGTGCTGCCGCTGCTTGCGCTGGTGTTGCGCAACGTGGCGCGCACCGAGCTGCGGGTGCTGCAGGATCTGGCCGGCGAGATCGAGAAGCGCAGCGGCGCCGACCTGAGCCCGATTGCCCTGCCCGGCGGGTTGCCCAAGGAGCTGCGCACTGTCGGCGATCACGTCAACCGGCTGCTGGAGCGGCTGTCTCACTCGCTCGACGTGGAGCGCGCCCTGGCGGCCAATGCCGCGCACGAGCTGCGCACGCCGCTCGCCGCCGCCCGCCTGCGGCTGCAGACCGCGCTGGAGCACGACCTGCAGCGCAACGACGTGCAGGCCGCGCTCGATGCGCTGCACACTCTCAGCCATCGCACCGAAAAGCTGCTGCAGCTGTCGCGCGCGGAATCGGGCGCCTCGCTCGCGCGCACGCGGGTCGACCTGGTGCAGCTTGCCGGCACCGTGGCGCAGGAGTTCTGGCAAGACCCGCAGAATGCCGAGCGGCTCATGCTCAAGGTGCCCGACAGCGTCGTGCCACTGGCCCTCGGCGACGTCGATGCTCTCGCAATTGCCCTGCGCAACCTGGTGGAGAACGCGCTGCGCTACGGCGGCGGCCGCGTCGTCATCGAGGTGATGTCGCCTTGCACCCTGGCCGTGCGCGACACCGGCCACGGCGTTACCCCCGCGCAGCTCGAAACCCTGCGCGAGCGCCACGTGCGCCACAGCTCCGACCGCGCGGGCTATGGCCTGGGCATTTCGATCGTGGGCACCATCGTCGAGAAGCACGGCGCGAAGCTCGAACTCTCGTCGCCGCCCCTGGGCGCGGCGCACGGCTTCGAGGCGCGCATCGTGCTGCGGCCGGCCTGAGCCTCTTCAGCGCCGGGCAGCTTCCTTCTTCGGCACAAAGCCATAGGAGTTGTCGAAGCCGAACTGCCCGGCGTCGTACATCGCCTTCATCTTCTTCACGAGATGCCGCTGCACCGGCTTGGGCAACGCAAAGTAGTTGTCATTGGCGGTGGTCTTGCGATCGCCGTCCAGATGACCGGTGATGGCGTGGATCGTCGCCTTGCGGCCCAGATGGAAAGCGACGATCTTGATGCGCCCCACGTAGTCGTCGTTGTCGATGTGACCGGAGTCGACGGGGTTGAAGAAGCGATACACGAGGATCGGGTCGACCAGCCCGTCGCCGTCGATGTCAGCGAGTTCAATGAGCTTCGATCGAAAGTTGACGCCAGCCTCGTCCTTGCTGGCGAAGTCGCGGATCGACCATTCACGGGTCAAGGTGTTGTCGCCGCCCACCTTGTAGAGCGAGGCCTGGATGGCCGAGGACAGCAGTTCCCCGTCGTATGGCTCGTCCTGCTTTTCGCCGAGCAGCAAGACGTAGCTGCCCGACTTGTCGGTGTAGCAATAGCGCTTGAATGCGGGGAGTTCAAGCCCTGCCTTCTTCAGCGCCTCGGCGCTCGCGTACGGCGCATTGGCTGCGCATTCGTTCTTGCCGGGTAGGCCTATCTGGGCGTGGCTGCCGGTGACAAACAATGCCAGGAGCGTTAACGCCAGGAGCTTCCGCTTCATCGGACCGCCGTTCACTCGCTCACCAGCGCGCGCAGCCAATCGGGCAGCGCCAGCGCCTTCTGCTTCGGGAAGTCGACCCAGATGGTGGTCGCGCCGCCGGCCGCGCAGATCACGTCGGGCTCTTCCTCGCGGGCCATGGTGCCCCAGCTCTCGAAGGTAGTGCGGCCGGGGTCGCTCACGTACATCTTGAGCAGCACGTTGCCCGGGTATTCGATCTGGCGGTAGAAATTGCAGAAGGCGTTGACGATCACCATGCCCTCGCCGCCAGGCTCGGGCTCGAAACCGATGGAGTGCATCCAGTCGATACGCGCGGTTTCGAGGTAGCGAAAGTAGGTGCCGTTGTTCAGATGGCCCATTGCATCCATGTCGCCCCATCGGATCGGGATCGACGTTTCATACACGAGCTTTTTCTTTTCAGGGATTTCGATTCTCATCGGTGCGCCTTGATGGATGCGAGGATGCCCAGCACGAACAGCAGCGCCGCCGCCCACTCGGCGGCCTGCGGCCAGCGGCCGTCCCAGACGAAGGAATAGAACAGCGCGAACAGCGTCTCGCTGACGATCAGCTGGCCACACAGGCTGGCGGACAGGCGCTGGCTCGCGACGTTCCAGAGGATCGTCGCCAGCCACGACGAGCCGAAGCCGCTCGCCAGCGCGATCCACATGAACAGCATGCCGTCGGGCTGCGCCTTCAGAGTGGCCACGTCGCTGCCCGCAAAGCCCCACAGCAGCAAGGCGCCCAGGCCGGTCGCCACGCCGAGCCAGTTGGCCCAGTCGGTTGCGTTGAGCTCGGTGTGGCGCTGCAGCCAGGCGGCGTTGAGCAGGCCGTACACCGTCCAGCTTGCCATTGCGGCCAGCGCCAGCGCGATGCCCCAGCCGAAGCGGGCACCGCCACTGCCTGCGCCGTGCTGCGCGGACCATGCGCCGTAGATCATCAGCGCGATGCCCGCGCCCGTGAGCAGCAGCCCCGGCAGCAGCGCGCGCATCCGCAGGCCGACGGGCCGGCCCAGCAGCATCATCCAGACGGGGATCGTGCCGATGATGAGGCTGGGTACCTCGGTACCCGCCGCCTCGATGCCGAAGGCCAGCAGCAGGTAGTAGCCGGTAAAGCCCAGCACGCTGAGCCCCAGAGCCGCGAGCGCTTGTCGCCCGTTGGGCCAGCGCACAGCAGCCGGTCGCGCAAACACAGCCAGCGCCGAGACCGCTCCGAACACCGCGAAGCGCGAGGCCGTGATGTCCACCATGCCGAAGTGACCCACCATGCGCGGTGCCACGAAGGTCAAGCCCCAGAGCGCACCCGCGGCCAGCCCGGCCGCAATGCCGACCCAAGCCCGCGGACTCAGAGCGAGAACCCGTCGTCGGCCGCGATGACAGCGCCGTTCACGAAGTGGCTCTGGCCGCTGGCCAGCAGCACGATCAGGCCGTCCAGGTCTTCGGGCTTGCCCACGCGCTTGCGCGGCAGCATGTTGACCAGCTTGGCGCCGCCTTCGGTGCTCCAGTGTTCCTCGTTGAGCTCGGTCGTGATGTAGCCCGGGCACAGCGCGTTCACGTTGATGCCGAAGCGACCCCATTCGAGCGCCATGGCCTTGGTCATCTGCACCACGGCGATCTTGCTCATGCAGTACGTGCCGATCTGCGGCATGACCTTGAGCGCCGCCGCCGACGCAATGTTGATGATGCGCCCACCGATGTAGGTGCCAGGCGCCGTGCCCTGGGCGCGCGCCAGCATGCGCTTGCCGACCTCTTGCGCCACGAAGAAGGAGCCCTTCACGTTGGTGTCGAAGATGTAGTCGTAGTCGTCGGGAGTCACGTCCTGCAGGCGCTGTGTGGTGCTCACGCCCGAGTTGTTGACCAGGATGTCGATGGCGCCCACCTCTGTCTCGGCACGCGCGACCGCCGCCTTGATGCTGCCGATGTCGGTCACGTCGAGCTCGACCACGTGGGCGTCGCCGCCCTCGCCTTCGATGCGTGCGCGCAGCTCCTTGAGCTTCTCGACGCGGCGGCTGGCCAGCACCACAGCGGCGCCCGCACGAGCCAGGGTTTTCGCGAACTGGGCGCCGAGCCCGCTGGAGGCGCCGGTGACGAAGGCCACGCGGCCGGAAAGATCGATGCTGTAAGCCATGAACTGAATCCTGTGGAGTCGCGCAGGTGACGCCCAAGCGCCCCGCCCACGAGTGACACGGACCGCCCGTGGACGCCGCATAAAATGCCCCGCAACCCGGGAAGCCCCGCGCCTCGAAAAATCATTATCGACCCAACCCACATGACCCACGACGAAATCCTCGCCCAGTTCGGCCCTCGCGAAGCCATGGAATACGACGTGGTCGTGGTCGGTGGCGGCCCGGCCGGCCTCTCGACCGCGATCCGGCTCAAGCAACTCGCCGCGCAGCACGAAAAAGAGATCTCGGTCGTGGTGCTCGAAAAGGGCTCGGAGCCCGGCGCGCACATCCTCTCGGGCGCCATCATGGACCCGCGCGCGCTCAACGAACTGCTGCCCGACTGGAAGGAACTGGGCGCCCCGCTGAACCAGCCGGTGACAGACGACGCGATGGTGTTCCTGGGCGAGAAGTCGAGCCTGCGCACTCCCAACCTCTTCCTGCCGGCCTGCTTCCAGAATCACGGCAACTACATCATCAGCCTGGGCGCCTTCACCAAGTGGCTGGCGCAGCAGGCTGAAAATCTCGGCGTCGAGATCTTCCCGGGCTTTCCGGCCGCTGAAGTGCTCTACAACGAAGACGGTTCGGTGCGCGGCGTGGCCACCGGCAACATGGGTGTCGGCAAGGACGGCGAACCGACCGAGAACTTCCAGCTCGGCATGGAGCTGCTGGGCAAATACACGGTGTTCGCCGAAGGCGCGCGCGGCCACCTGGGCCGCCAGCTCATCGCAAAGTACAAGCTCGACGCAGGTAAAGACCCGCAGACCTACGGCCTCGGCGTGAAGGAAGTCTGGGAAATCGACCCCAAGCGCCACCAGCCCGGCTTCGTGCTGCACACCGCCGGCTGGCCGATGGACAACAACACCTACGGCGGCGCCTTCCTCTATCACATGGAGGACAACAAAGTCACCATGGGCTTCATCACGGGTCTGGACTACAGCAACCCCTACCTGAGCCCGTTCGAGGAAATGCAGCGCTGGAAGCTGCACCCCAACATCCGCTGGTACCTCGAAGGCGACGAGGCCAAGGGCATCAAGCCGGCCAAGCGCATCGGCTACGGCGCGCGCGCCATCACGGCCGGCGGCCTGATGTCGCTGCCCAAGACGGTGTTCCCGGGCGGCGCACTGGTCGGCTGCGAGGCCGGCTACCTCAACGTGAGCCGCATCAAGGGCAGCCACGCCGCCATCAAGACCGGCATGCTGTGCGCCGAGGCCGCCTTCGACGCGGTCACAGCCGGCCGCCAGCACGACGAGCTCACGGCCTACCCGGCTGCCTTCGAGAAGAGCTGGCTGCACGCCGAGCTGAACAAGGCGCGCAACTTCAAGGCCTGGTTCAAGAAGGGCCTGGGCATTGCAACTTTCATGAACGGCATCGAGCAATGGCTGCTCAAGGGCCACATTCCATGGACGCTGCACCGCAACAAGCCCGACCACCAGTATCTGAAGCCCGCGGTGGAGTGCAAGCCCATCGTCTATCCGAAGCCGGACGGCAAGCTCACCTTCGATCGTCTCTCCAGCGTGTTCATCAGCAACACGAACCATGAAGAGCAGCAGCCGGCCCACCTGACGCTGAAGGACGCGACGGTGCCGGTCAACATCAACCTCGCCAAGTTCGCTGGCCCTGAGAGCCGCTACTGCCCAGCCGGCGTGTACGAGTTCGTCGGCACGGAAGACGGCAAGCAGCGTCTGCAGATCAACGCGCAGAACTGCGTGCACTGCAAGACCTGCGACATCAAGGATCCGACGCAGAACATCGTGTGGGTTACGCCTGAGGGCGGTGGCGGGCCGAACTACGTGGGGATGTAAGGCGCTCTGCGCTTGTTTGGAAAAGCCCTCTTCGGAGGGCTTTTTCGCTTCGGTGCTGTGTGCGCTCGGGGGTGCGTGCGAAGGCCACCGGGTGCTCCCCTCCGCGAATGTCCCCCGGCCTTCGGCCTCCTCCTTTATTTCGCTGCGGGGAGCACCCGGCGCCCTTCGCACGATGAGTGCTGCTGTTGTGTTTGCCGATCAACTGCCGCTCTATCGGCTCTTCAACGTCTGTCCGCACTCCCCGCGTCCAGGAAATATTTACGGCTTCACGCCGCCTCCGCGCTTGCGCGCATACAGATACGCCCCTGCCGTGCCGCATGCGACCGGCAGTGTCAGTGCCAGCCACGCGTACCAGCCGGGTATCGAGGATCCGTAGGGCCCTATCACCATGAGCACGAAGAACGAAGCCGTCATCAGGCCTGCGGCCAGCCCGTGCCGACAAGGCCGGCTGCGCGCATGCGATGCGGCGACATAGCCACAAGCAAGGTAGACACACACCCCGAGCGCAAACGACAGGACGAGGCTGGGTGTCAACGCAAAACCGTAGACCTGCGCATAGGCCTCCTTGGGAGAGGCGCCCAGCGACTGCAGGACCAGGGTGCTCACATTAGCGAGCAGGGTACTGCCATAGGTCTGTCCGCCGACACCAACCGCCGCGCCAAGCAACGCGGCGCGCCAACTGAACCGGTCGCTATCGATCCGGTCCGGGTCGAGATTGCGCACGGCATCCGACACTTCAAATCTGCTGTCCATGAACTGATCCTCCGCTCCAGCAGGTACTTTAAGCGTGAACTCATCCGCGACAGGAGCACTGCGGAAAGCATCGTCCGGTTTTTTCCGCGGCGATGCGTCCATTCGGAAACCCGTGGCGTAAATGGAATCAGGACGGCGATGCACGTTGCCGCCCGCCAACCCATTCAACTTCTCGAAGAGGATCTTTCGCCATGAACACCCTGCTCCACCGCATCGCCATCGCCGCAACTCTGGCCCTCGCCGCCGGCCACGTGCTCGCCGCAGACCCGGCACCTGCCCCCGCACCGGTCGCCAAGGCTACGCCTGCCAACAAGCTGTCCGCCGCCCGCGCCCTTATCGCCGACAGCAAGTGGACTGCAGCCATCAGCGAACTCGAACGCGTCAACGACACCGGCAATGCCGACTGGAACAACCTCATGGGCTACACCCTGCGCAAGTCCGGCGCCGGCAAGTGGGCCGCCTCGGAGAAGTACTACGACGCCGCGCTGAAGATCGATCCGAAGCACGTCGGCGCACTCGAATACTCTGGTGAGCTGTACATCTCGATGGGTGACCTGCCCAAGGCCGAGCAGCGTCTTGCCGCGCTGGGCCAGGCCTGCAACATGGCTTGCCCGGAGTACAAGGACCTGAAGGCTTCCGTCGAGAGCTTCAAGGCCGGTGGCGCCAAGAAGAGCTGAGCATGAGGCGGGCCGGCCGGCCCGCTTCATGTGGCGGCTACCTGGCAACCAGGAAGACGTAGTCCGCGCTGTAGTCCTGCCGGATGCGCTTGCCCGCATCGGCCTGCGCCTCGCACCCCTTTGCCGGCGCATTGCCGCCAAGGGTATTGATGCGCTGCACGCTGGTAACGTCGGCCAGTTTGCCGGGGCCGCCCGCCGACTTGGCGGACAGCAGCAGCCACGGAATGTCGGCCTCGCGCTGGCCGTTGGCGCGGGCCTTCACCGTGCCCAGCGTCTTGCTGCCGTCCAGCGCGGTCCAGTTGGGCCCCGCGCCGTGCGTGCCGGCCTTGGCGCCGCCGGGGCCGTAAAGCTCCGCCTCGGGCGCCACGAACTGCCAGGCCAGCGCGCCCTTGTCGCCGGCCTTGCATTCGTAGATCTGCACGCCCACTGCGTGCCAGGTGAAGGCGGCGCGTTCGCCATCGGATGCCCTGATGGCGGCCGGCAGTTCGGTGGCTGGCGATGCGCAAGCAGCAAGCAAGGCGGCGCCCAGCAGGGCAGCGCACGAGGGAAGAATTCGCGTCGATTTCAATGTCATGGCATTTCCCGGTTCAGGAAGACAAGATAAACGAACGAGTGCGGACCGGATCATCCGGCCCTTCTCCAGAAACGACACGCACGCAGGAACGGATGCAATACTCGCCCGCATGAATAGAAATATTCTGATGAGCCTGCAAGACCTGATCGCCGGCGCGGCCCGTGGCGACCACGCGTGCTTTGCCCAGATCTACGAACGCACGCACCTGCATCTGTTCGGCGTCGCGGTTCGTATGTTGGGCAATGAACAGGCGGCCGAAGACGTGCTGCAAGAGGCCTATGTGAGCATCTGGAAAAACGCGGGCGGCTATCGCTCCAGCGTCGACGGGCAAGAGATCCAGCCCATCACCTGGCTGATCGCGATCGTGCGCAACAAGGCGCTGGACGCGCTGCGCGCGCGCAAGCGGCGCAACACCCACGAACAACCGCTGGCCACGGGTCCGGACGGAGAGGCAGAAACCGAGGCCGATACGGCAGCCGACCCGGCCCCCGGCGCAGCGCAGCTGTTCGACCAGGCCATGCATGCGCTTCGCATTGATGGCTGCATGTCTGCGCTCGACGGCAGCTTCCGCCAGAGCCTGGCGCTTGCCTACTACCAGGGCCTGTCGCACACCGAGGTGGCTGCACAGATGAATGCGCCGCTCGGCACGGTCAAGGCATGGATACGGCGCGGGCTCGACAAGCTGCGTGCCTGCCTGAGCGCGCAAGGGGTGGCGCCATGAGATACACCGACGCCCGCCTGCTCGATGCACTGGCATCGGCCTACGCATTGGGCACGCTCGAGGGCGGCGCACGGCGGCGCTTCGAGCGGCTGATGCGCGATCGCGCGGACGTGCGCGACGTGGTCGCGCAATGGGAGCAGCGGCTCGGGCAGCTGGCCCTGTCGGTACCGCAGCGCAAGCCTTCGGCCGATCTCTGGCGCGCGATCGCCGCACGCACCCAACCCGCCCAGGCACAGCAAGCACGACAGGCACGGCCTTCTCACTGGACCAGCTGGCTGCGGCCCGCAGGCTTCAGCTTCGGCGGGCTCGTGGCGGGCGTCATCGCCGCAAGCGCGCTGTTCCTTGCCGTGCCCGGCGCCTTCATCACGAGCGACCAGCTCGCGATGCGTACGGGCGAGCGGCTGCCGCAAAGCTATGTGGGCGTGCTCACCGACACCGAGGGCCGGGGGCGACTGCTGGTCAGTTCGCTGCGGCATGGCCGCACGGTCACGCTGAAGGTGCTGGGTGCGACGGCGCTGCCCGTTTCGGGCGACGAACGGCTCGTGCTGTGGGCCTTGCCCGCCGATGCAGCGCCCTTCGCCATCGGCGCGGTGCCGGCGAGCGGCGCTGGCACGCTGACGCTGCCCGACACCTCCGAGAAACTTCTGTCGAAGGTCTCGCGCCTCGTCGTGACGCGCGAGCGCAGCGCCTCGCCCGCGGCCCCCAGTGCCGATGTGGTGTTGAGCGGCGCCTGCGCCAAGCTCTGGTGAGCCTCGCTTATTCTTGCGGCTCACAGGAGACAAAACCCATGCAGATCGTCATCACCGGCGGCGCCGGTTTTCTGGGCGCGCGCCTCGCACGCACGCTGTTGAAGCAAGGCAAGCTTTCGCTGGCCGGCGCACCGGCCCAGCCCATCGAACGCATCACGCTGGTCGACCGCGCGGGCGCTCCCGCCGACCTCGCGGCCGATGCGCGCATCACCACCGTGACGGGCGACCTGAACGCACAGCTTGCCGCTGACGCAGATGCCACCGTCTGGCGCGAAGCCGATGCCATCTTCCACCTGGCCGCCGCGGTGAGCGGTGAATGCGAAGCCGACTTCGACCTCGGCATGCGCAGCAACTTCGCGGCCACGCATGCCTTGCTCGAAAAAGTACGCACGCTCGGCACGAAACCCGTGCTGGTGTTCGCCAGCTCGCTAGCGGTGTTCGGCGATTCGCCCGAGCAACCGCTGCCGAAGGTGATCGAAGACCACACGCTGCCCACTCCGCAGACCAGCTACGGCATCCAGAAATTCATTGGTGAACAGCTGGTGGCCGATTTCACGCGCAAGGGTTTCGTGCGCGGGCGCAGCGTGCGGCTCATGACGGTGAGCGTGCGCCCGGGCAAGCCCAACGGCGCGGCCTCGGGCTTCTTCAGCGGCATGATCCGTGAGCCGCTGGCCGGGTTGCCCGCCGCCTGCCCCGTGCCCGACGCAACGCCTGTCGCCATTGCGTCACCGGCGCGCACCATCGAAGGCATCATCCGCGCCGCCGAGGCCAGCGATGCGCAGTGGGGCCCGCGCACCGCGCTCAACCTGCCCTCTCTCGCCACCACGGTCGGCGAAATGGCCGCGGCGCTGGAGCGCGTGGCCGGCAAGGCCGCCACCGCCCTGCTGGACCGCACACCCGACCCGACGATCCAGCGAATCGTGAAGACCTGGCCGGGCCACATCGATACCGTGCGCGCGAGGGCGCTGGGGCTCATGTCTGACGAAAACTTCGAGACCGTCATTCGCGAGTACGTCCGTGAAAATCCCGACGCGGTAAAGCTCCCGGGTGTTGCATAGTCCGTTGCGCCTGACGCGCACCTGACCCCAACCCCCGGAGACATCATGAAACTCGGCCACATCGCCGCCGCCTGCCTTTCGCTTGCCCTGGGCGCTTCCGCCTTCGCGCAGCAACCGACCGTTCTGAAGATCGGCTACGCGACTTCCAAGGAGTCGCACTACGGCGTGGGCTCCACGGTGTTCTGCGAAGAAATCGAGAAAGGCACCCAAGGCCGCTACAAGTGCCAGCACTTCGCCAACTCGGCACTCGGCGGCGAGCGCGAGCAGATCGAGGCCATCCAGCTCGGCACGCAGGACCTGGTCAACACCTCGACCGGCCCGGTGGGCAACTTCGTGCCCGAGGTCAAGATCGTCGACATTCCGTTCCTGTTTCGCGACTACGACCATGCGCGCAAAGTCATGGACGGCCCCATCGGGCAGGACATCCTGACCAAGTTCCCGAGCAAGGGCATCATCGCGCTGGCCTGGACGGAGAACGGCTTTCGCCACATGACGAACAGCAAGCGCGACATCGTCAAGCCCAGCGACGCGGCCGGCCTGAAGATGCGCACCATGGAAAACAAGGTGCACATGGACGGCTACCGCACCTTCGGCATCCTGCCCACGCCCATGGCTTTCCCTGAACTGTTCGGCGCGCTGCAGCAAGGCACGGTCGACGGGCAGGAGAACCCGATTCCGGTGATCCTGTCGTCGAAGTTCTCGCAGGTGCAAAAGCACCTCTCGCTCACGGGCCACGTGTACTCGCCGGCGCTGCTTCTGCTGTCGCCGAAGGTGTGGAACAAGCTGTCTGACGCCGACAAGAAGGTGTTCACCGAGGCCGCGAAGAAGGCCGCCATTGCCCAGCGCAAGAAGGTCAACGACGACGAGAACAACGGCATTGCCCAGCTCGAGAAAGACGGCATGAAGGTCACGCGCACCGTCGACGGCGCCGCCTTCCGCGAGGCGCTGAAGCCCGCCTACGTGAGCTACGCCAAGGAATTCGGCGCGGACAACATCAAGAAGATCACGGACGTCAAGTAAGCCCTGAGCCGCAACGGCCGGCCCTCCGGCAACGCGCCCGGCACGCATGCGTGCGCCGGGCGCTTCGTTTTTCAGACAGAACAGAGAACAACACAAAGTGCAAGCCTTCGAGCGCTACTTTCTCGCCGCCAACCGCTGGGCGCTGATTCTTCTGCTGGCCGCCATGTCGGTCATCATCTTCACCAACGTCGTGCTGCGCTACACCACGAGCCAGTCGCTCGAATGGGCGGAAGAGGTGTCGCGCCACATGATGATCTGGCTCACCTTCCTGGGCGCCGGGCCGGTGCTGCGCTACGGCGGGCACATCGCGGTCGAGAACCTGCAGGACGCCTTGCCCCGCAGCGCGGCCGTCGCGGTGCGCATCGTCGTCGCCGGGCTGCTCTTCGCATTCTTCGGCTTCATGGTCTGGTACGGCTGGCTGTACATGGAACGCACGATGTTCCAGCTCACTGCCGTGACTCAGATTCCGTTCGCCTACATCTACAGCGCGATGCTGTTCGGCGGCATCTTGTTGATCGTGCACTGGCTGCTGGTGGTGCGCGGCTACGTGCTGCGCAGGGAGTTCGCGTCCGACGCGCACTTCGACGCCAACGCCTCGGCGTCGCTGTAAGGAGAACGACCATGGACGCAAGCATTGTTCTGATCGTTTCCGCCTGCATTTTCCTGGCCATCGGCGTGCCGGTGGCCTTTGCGCTGGGCCTTTCCACCGTTACCACGCTGATCCTTGCGGAGAACTACCCGCTGATGGTGCTGCTGAAGGAAACCTTCACCGGCATCGACAGCTTTCCGCTGATGGCGGTGCCCTTCTTCATTCTTGCGGCCGAACTCATGAGCGGCGGCTCGCTCACCGAGGTGCTGCTGCGCTTCGCAGGCCAGTTCGTGGGCCACCGACGCGGCGGGCTGGGCTACACCAACGTGGTGTCGCTGACCTTCTTTTCGGGCATCTCGGGCTCGGCGCTGGCCGACGCGGCGGGGCCGGGGTCGATGCTCATCAAGATGATGGACAAGGCCGGCTACGACCGCTCGTACGCGGCGGCGCTCACGGCCTCGACCGCCATCGTGGGGCCGATCATTCCGCCCTCGATCATCATGATCATCTACGCGCTGCAGGACGAAAGCGTATCGGTCGGCACGCTGTTCGCGGCCGGCATCATGCCGGGCATCCTGATCGCGGTGGCGATGTGCGTCGTGAACTTCTACGTCTCGAAAAAGCGCAACTACAAGGGCGACGGGCAAACACCTCCGCTGCGCGAGATCCTGGTCACCACTTGGAAGGCGATTCCCGCGATCCTGCTGCCGGTGGTGATCCTGGGCGGCATGCGCGCCGGCTGGTTCACGCCGACCGAGGCCTCGGTGGTGGCGGTGTTCTATGCGCTGGTGTGCGGCAAGTTCGTCTACCGCACGCTCGAGTGGAAGATGCTGCCCGACATCCTCTCGCGCTCTGCCCTGCTGTCGGCTTCGGTGCTGATCATCATCGGGCTGTCGGCCTCGTTCGCGTGGGTGCTGACCATCGAGGGCATTCCGCAGCAGATGGCCGAATGGCTCATCAGCATGAACCTCTCGCCGTGGATGTTCCTGATCATCGTCAACGTGTTCCTGCTGCTGTTCGGCATCTTCATCGAGCCACTGCCGGGCGTGATGGTGCTGGCGCCGATCCTCGCGCCGGTGGCCATCAAGCTGGGCGTGGACCCGGTGCACTTCGCGATGATCGTGATCTTCAACCTCACGCTGGGCATGATCACGCCGCCGGTGGGCGGGCTGCTGTTCGTGACCTGCAACGTGTCGAAGGTACCGATGTCGGCGCTGGTGAAGGAGCTGGTGCCGTTCCTTTGGGCGCATGGGGCTGTGCTGCTCATCCTGACCTTCGTGCCCGCGCTGAGTACGTGGCTGCCGCACGTACTCGGGTTCAAGTAGCGGCCTGGGCTCCGGGGCCTGATCGGCCCGGTGAATCGGCGGATGTTCACTGCCAGAATCGGGCGACGGGCCAAGGGCCGACAACCGACAAGGAGGGGACTGCGCCATGAATCGATTCCTGAGCTGCCTGCTGGGCGGCGCCTTGCTGGCTCCGGCTGCCTTCGGCGCCCCGCCCGCAACGCCCGCCGCGGCACCAGCCCCCGTATCGGCAGCAGCGCCGGCCGATCCCGCCTCCAGCATCCGCGAAGTCGAAGCCGCCGTGCGCGCCTGGGCCGCGGCCTGGTCAGCCCGGGACGTGGTGCGCTACCTGGCCGCCTATGCACCCGACTTCACGCCGCCCCGAGGCCAGGACCGCAAGGCCTGGGAGGCGGACCGCCGCGCGCGCATTACCGACAAGACGACCATCAGCGTGAGCATCGACAGCCTGGTCATCAGCGTCCAGGGGCAGGCGGCCAGCGCAAGCTTTCAACAGACCTACAGCGCCGACAAGCTGCGCGAGAAGAGCCGCAAGACGCTGGAATTGCAGCGCGTGGGCAACCAGTGGCTCATACGCAAGGAAAGCGCGGGCTGAAGGCCAGCCGCGATTGCCCCTGTAAGGCAAACGGTTCATGAAGATGTCACCACTTGCAACGATGCTGCAGCCCTCGATTCCCGAAAGCTGTGGCTGCCATGTTTCCCACCAAGACCGACAAGGCGCGCGACGAACTCCAGGGCGGACAGCGCACGCTCAGCCAGCGTGAGCGCGCCCTGCTGCTGATGGCCGATGGCCGGCGCTCGCTGACCGACTTCAGTCCGCTGTTCTCCAACCGGGTTGAAGCCGAACAGGCGATCCAGGCGCTGGTGCAGCGGGGCTACCTGCAGGCCCCACAAGCTGCTGCTGCGGCACCCGC
Organism: Variovorax sp. GW821-FHT09D05; assembly: GCF_059416325.1. Taxonomy (NCBI): domain Bacteria; kingdom Pseudomonadati; phylum Pseudomonadota; class Betaproteobacteria; order Burkholderiales; family Comamonadaceae; genus Variovorax; species Variovorax sp. GW821-FHT09D05. The sequence continues at coordinate 681,049 of NZ_JBWKOZ010000003.1, forward strand.
GCCCGCACCGGCGGCCCCCGCCCGGCCCGCGCCTATCGCCGCCGCCGAGCCGATCCAGGTCGCCACCACCTCGGCCGACACCTTCGACGGCAAGCGCTCGCTGGCCACCACGCGCATGTTCCTGTTCGACATCTGCGAGCGCATGTTCGTGCGGCGCGACCCGAAGTTCGCGCTGCAGATGCGCGACGCCCTGCGCGAGGCCCGCGACCGCGAGGCGATGCTGACCATCGCCGCGCTGATGCTCACCGAGATCGAGAAAACCGCCGGGGTGGAGCGGGCCGAATCGCTGCGCGAGCGCATCGACAAGCTGCTGCCGCCGGCCGAAATCATCCACTGACGCCGAACCCCGGCCCCGCGCGATCCACTACACTCGCCAGGGTCAGGAGAGAGCCCCGCGTGCCGGGGCCGCCGAAGGCGCAGGGGTTTCCCGAACGCTCAGGCAAAAGGACTGACAAGGCGCCGGTGAACACCGGCGTTTCCTTGCTGGAGAGAGGCCGTTGCAGTGAAAACTGCCCATCGGCCCACCGAAGGAGCAAACCCCGATCGTGGGGCGAATCTCTCAGGTAAAGCGGACAGCAGGGGTGGCCCATGGCTTGCGTCATGGATTTCGTCTGCCCCTTTGGAGTGCCCCGTGGCTGCTTCTTCCGCCCCCGCTACCGAACTTCTCAAGACGCCGCTGCACGACCTCCACGTGGAGCTCGGTGCCCGCATGGTCCCCTTTGCCGGCTATTCGATGCCGGTGCAGTACCCCGCCGGCCTGATGGCCGAGCACAAGCACACGCGCGATGCGGCCGGCCTGTTCGACATTTCCCACATGGGCCAGCTGCGCCTCGTTGGGCCCGACGCAGCGGCCGCCTTCGAAACCCTGATGCCAGTCGACGTGATCGACCTGCCCGCCGGCAAGCAGCGCTACGGCCTGCTGCTGAACGACGAAGGCGGCATCCTCGATGACCTGATGTTCTTCAATGAAGGCAACGGCTCGATCTTCGTGATCGTCAACGGCGCCTGCAAGGTGGCCGACATCGCCCACATCCAGCAGAAGATCGGCAGCCGCTGCCAAGTGCAGCCCCTGCCCGACCACGCCCTGCTCGCGCTGCAGGGCCCGCAGGCCGCGGCCACGCTGGCGCGGCTGTCGCCCGGCATCGAGCGCTTCGTGTTCATGACGGGCGGTGCGGTGCAGATCGGCGGCATTGCCGCCTTCGTCACCCGCAGCGGCTACACCGGGGAAGACGGCTTCGAGATCTCGGTGGCCGCGAAGGATGCCGAGGCGCTGGCCCGCCTGCTGCTGGCCCAACCCGAGGTCAAGCCCATCGGCCTGGGCGCGCGCAATTCGCTGCGGCTCGAAGCCGGCCTGTGCCTCTACGGCAACGACATCGACACCACCACCACGCCGGTCGAGGCCTCGCTCAACTGGGCGATGCAGAAGGTGCGCCGCACAGGCGGCGCGCGCGAAGGCGGCTTTCCAGGCGCGACAAAGATCCTCGCGCAGCTTGCCGTCGCTACCGCAGGCGCTGCCGGCCACACCGACCACAACACGCTGAAGCGCAAGCGCGTGGGCCTCGTCGCCCTCGAACGCATTCCGGTGCGCGACGGCACGGTGCTGCAATCTTTCGAAGGCCACGACATCGGCATCGTCACCAGCGGCCTGCTCGGCCCGACGGCCGACCGCTGCATCGCGATGGGCTACGTGGCCACCGCTTTTGCCGAGCCGGGCACGCGCGTGCAGGCCATCGTGCGCGGCAAGCCGGTGCCGATGGAAGTCTCGACGATGCCTTTCGTGCCCACTCGCTACTACCGCGGCTGAGCCCGGTCGACCCGGCTAGGCTCTACACCCCGATTCATTTTTTCCACGAGGAGTTTTTCCATGAGCATCAAGTACACCAAGGACCACGAATGGGTGTCGGCCGAAGGCGACGCAGCCACCGTCGGCATCACCGTGCATGCGCAGGACGCGCTGGGCGACGTGGTGTTCGTCGACCTGCCCGAAGTCGGCAAGACCTTTGCGCAAGGCGAAGTTGCCGGCGTCGTCGAATCGGTCAAGGCCGCGGCCGACGTGTTCATGCCCGTGTCGGGCGAGATCACCGAAGTGAACGAGGCGCTGCGCGCCGACCCGTCGCTCGCCAACAGCGATCCGCTGGCCGCCGGCTGGTTCTTCAAGGTCAAGCTGAGCGAGCCCGCGCAGCTCGACGCCCTGCTGGACGCGGCCTCCTACGACAAGTTCGCCGCCGAATCCTGATCCGCTGAGTTTCTCAGCCACCTTCCTTCTTCTCCCCGAGCCCTCACCGCCATGCCGACGCCTGCCCTTCCCTCTTTGCAAGAACTAGAGAACGCCGAAGAATTCCTCGCCCGCCACATCGGCATCGATGCGGCGGACGAGGCGCGCATGCTGCCGGTGATCGGCTCAGAAACGCGCGCGGAGCTCATCGACGGCATCGTGCCCGCGGCCATCCGCCGCGCAAAGCCGATGCGCCTGCCCGCACCGGCCACCGAAGCCGATGCGCTGGCCGAGCTGAAGGTGATGGCGTCGAAGAACAAGGTGTTCAAGAACTTCATCGGCCAGGGCTACTACGGCACGCACACGCCGGGCGTCATCTTGCGCAACGTGCTCGAGAACCCCGCCTGGTACACCGCCTACACGCCCTACCAGGCCGAAATCTCGCAGGGCCGCATGGAAGCCCTGCTCAACTTCCAGACGATGGTGTGCGACCTCACGGGCATGGCCATCGCCAACGCCTCGATGCTCGACGAGGCCACGGCCGCAGCCGAGGCCATGACGCTGGCCAAGCGCAGCGTGAAGAGCAAGAGCAACGTGTTCCTGGTGTCTGGCGATTGCCATCCCCAGACCATCGAAGTCATCAAGACGCGCGCCGCGCCGCTGGGCATCGAAGTGAAGGTGAGCACCGTGTCGGAAACGCTGCCGCACCTGATGGTGAGCGGCGAGTTCTTCGCCGCGCTCGCACAGTACCCCGCCACCACCGGCCACGTGCACGACCTGCGTCCGCTCGCGGGCCACGCGCATCAGTGCGACGCCGCCCTCATCGTCGCGGCCGACCTGCTGGCGCTCACGCTGCTCGTCGCACCCGGTGAATTCGATGCCGACATCGTCTGCGGCACCACGCAGCGCTTCGGCATGCCGCTGTGCAACGGCGGCCCGCACGCCGCCTACCTGGCCTGCCGCGACGAATTCAAGCGCTCGCTGCCGGGCCGCCTGGTCGGCGTGAGCGTCGACACGCACGGCCAGCCCGCATACCGCCTCGCACTGCAGACGCGCGAGCAGCACATCCGCCGCGAGAAGGCCACGTCCAACATCTGCACCGCGCAAGTGCTGCCGGCCGTGGTGGCCAGCATGTACGCCGTTTACCACGGGCCCGATGGCCTCACGCGCATTGCGCAGCGAGTGGCAGCGCTCACGGCAATCCTCGCCAAGGGCCTCACGCAGATGGGCCGCGAGCCGGTCAACACCACCGCTTTCGACTCACTGACCATCCGCACCGGCGAAGACACGCCGGCAATCATCGAGCGCGCGCAGGCGGCCGGCGTCAACCTGCGCCAGCGCCTGCAACAGCACCTGGGCATCTCGCTCGACGAGACCAGCACGCGCGCCGACGTCGAAACCCTGTGGAGCCTGTTCGCGCCCGCCGGCATGCAGGCGCCGCGCTTCGATGACCTGTCGGGCAGCACCACGCCGCTGATCCCCGAAGACCTGCGCCGCAGCAGCGCCTTTCTCACGCACCCGGTGTTCAACACACACAAGAGCGAAACCGCGATGCTGCGCTACATCCGCAGCCTGTCGGACAAAGACCTGGCGCTCGACCGCAGCATGATTCCGCTGGGCAGTTGCACGATGAAGCTCAACGCAACGAGCGAGATGATCCCCATCACCTGGCCCGAGTTCGCCAACATCCACCCCTTCGCGCCCGCCGAGCAGCAGCAGGGCTATGCCCAGCTCGACGCCCAGCTGCGCGCCTGGCTGTGCGAAGCCACCGGCTACGCGGGCATCAGCCTGCAGCCCAACGCCGGCTCGCAAGGCGAGTACGCAGGCCTGCTGGCCATCCGCTCGTTCCATGAAGCCAAGGGCCAGGGCCACCGCAACATCTGCCTGATTCCGTCTTCCGCACACGGCACCAACCCCGCGAGCGCGCAGATGGTGGGCCTGCAGGTGGTGGTGACGGCCTGCGACGCGCAGGGCAACGTCGACATGGACGACCTGAAGCGCGCCTGCGAAAAGCACAGCGACAAGCTGGCCGCAGTGATGATCACCTACCCCAGCACGCACGGAGTGTTCGAAACCCGCGTGAAGGAACTGTGCGAGCTGGTGCATGAACACGGCGGCCGCGTGTATGTCGACGGCGCCAACATGAACGCGCTGGTCGGCGTGGCTGCGCCGGGCGAATTCGGCGGCGACGTGAGCCACCTGAACCTGCACAAGACCTTCTGCATTCCGCACGGCGGCGGCGGCCCCGGCGTGGGCCCGGTGTGCGTGGTCGAAGACCTCGTGCCATACCTGCCTGGCCACGTGACGGCCGGCGTGCCGTCGAACGGCGTGGGCGCCGTGTCGGCCGCACCGCTGGGCAATGCGGCCGTGCTGCCGATCAGCTGGATGTACTGCCGCATGATGGGCGCCAAGGGCCTGCAGGCTGCGACCGAAACGGCCATTCTCAGCGCCAACTACATCAGCGCGCGCCTGAAGGACCACTACCCCACGCTGTACGCGAGCCCCAATGGGCACGTCGCGCACGAGTGCATCCTCGACCTGCGCCCGCTGAAGGACACCAGCGGCGTCACCGCCGAAGACGTGGCCAAGCGCCTGATCGACTACGGCTTTCACGCGCCTACGCTGAGCTTCCCCGTGCCCGGCACGCTGATGGTCGAGCCGACCGAGAGCGAGCCGCTGGCCGAACTCGACCGCTTCATCGACGCGATGATCGCCATCCGCGGCGAAATCCGCCGCATCGAAGAAGGCGTGTGGCCGAAGGAAGACAACCCGCTCAAGCACGCGCCGCACACGGCGGCGAGCCTGCTCGGCACCGAGTGGAGCCACCCGTACTCGCGCGAACTCGGCGCGTTTCCGCTGGCCGAACTCAAGAACGCGAAGTACTGGCCGCCCATCGGCCGCGTCGACAACGTGTACGGCGACCGCAACCTGTTCTGCAGCTGCGTGCCCGTGGACGACTACAAGGAAACCGAAGAGGCCTGACGAACCCCGAGAAGGCGGGCGGCAACCCAGCGGCCCTTCTACGGCGGGGATTCGCGACGATAGGTCGCCCACTTCACGGTCAGGATGTCTGCAGCGATCTTGGCGGCATTGACGCCCGCATAGGCTTCGGACGGATCGAACTGGAATGCCTCCTGGTATCGCTTGACCTGCGCATAGTCCTGGTCGAAGGTCATCGGACCCATGAGTTCGGCAGGATCGGTGCCCGCTGGAAGCGCGAGGAATTTCTCCGAATCGGTTGCACTCTGGTAGAGGTCGACGCTCATCAGGTTCATACGGGTGTCCTCGAGGTTTTGATCTTGAGAACAAAGCCTCAGCGACATCCGTGCAGCACGCAATCGGTCCGCGCCTACACAGCGCGCCGGAGGAATGCTCACGGGCGCCCGTGTACGTCGAGCGCCGTGCGGCGTCAGGGTTGCTTCTTCTTCGCCACGTCGCCCGTGGCGATCTGCTGGCGCAGGCCGCGCAGGCTGGTCTTCACCTTGCGCTCGTTCTCCGGCCCCATGCGCACCATGATCTTCTGGCCGGAAGACAGCGACTCCAGCTTGGGGTCAGCGTATTCATAGCGCACCCACGGCCGGGTCGAGGGCACGTCACCCTTCACCTCGACCAGCCGCACCTCCACCGGCCCCTTGGGCTCGGGCGCCTGCAGCAGATGGTCGATCACGGCAATGAGCCGGTCGTTGAAGTAGCGGCCCGGATAGCCCAGCTCTTCGTACGCCTGCTGGAACAGCGGATAGAGCTTTGCGTACACGGCCGCCGCCTTGGCCGGGTCGACCGACTCGGCCAGCAGCACGACGGCGTTGTAGCGCGCGGCGTTGTTCGCGGCAATCGTCTGTACCTGCCCCTGCTGCCCGTCGGTGATGAAGCGCTGGCCCGTGGGCAGCACCGGCCATGCGCTGGGCGGAGCCTGTTCGCGCGCGAGGTTGTCGACGGTGGTGACGAAGCGGCGCACGATGCCGTCGGGGTGCATGTACGCTGCAACGTTCTTGCCGCCGAACAGTTCGATCAGCGCCTTCGTCACGCGCGCATCGGAATCAGGCAGCTTGGGCAATGCCGCATCGGGCGGGGCCAGTGCATCCATGGGGTTCTGCGGCTCGGCGGACGCTGCCGAGGGCGGCGCCGGTGGTGGCGGCGGTGCGGGCGCGTCATTGGGCGCCGCGGCCACTGGCACGGGTTCTGCCAGCATCTGCTGCTGATACCAGCGCCAGCCCAGGTAGGCAGTCCCGAGCAGCACCAGCACGAAGGCGACGATGGCGCCTATGGGCATTTCGCGGCGGGGTCTGAACTCAGGGGCGTCGCGCGTGTCGCTGTCGGGCTCGGGCATGAGGTGGGTTTCCTTGTGCGGGAATGTCGGGGAAGCGAACGGCTATGGTGCACCAATTCGGGCTGCGCACCAGCCCCGTCGTCGTAACGCCCTGTGACGCGCCCGCCGCGCGGAAGTTCACACGCTCAGCCCGCGAGCCGCACCACATGCGCCTGCCGCGGATCTACCCTGCCCGCGTGCAGGTCGGCGATCACGGCTTGCGCATGCGCGAAGCCCTCGCCTTGCGCCAGCGTCATCCATCGATTGCCGGGCCTGCTCAGCTCGGCGATGAAGCTGCCTTGCGCCTCGTTGAAGCGCCGGTTGACCTCCTGCGGGCCCCAGTCGGCATTGCGCTTGCGGATCTGCACGGGGGCGAAGTAAAGCTGGGGCGTCGGGCCGGGCAGCGAGGTTGTGTCACCGAGAAATTCTGTCTTCTGCGCGGAGCCCGCATAGCAGTCGTACACCAGCGCTTCGCCGAAATGGTGGTGAATGGTCGCGCGCAGGTCGTCGTTGCCCGAGAAGTCGACGTACAGCGTGGGCACATCAGCCGGCAGCGCCGTCACTTCTTCATAGCTCAGCGTGCGGTCGTAGCAACCCAGGCTCTCCACGAAAGCGCGATTGGCGTTGGACGTGGCCGCAATCAGCGCCAGCCCTTCGCGCTGTCGCAGGCAAAAGGCCGTGCCGAACGCGGTCTTGCTCGACGCGCTCGACACCACGACCTGCTTCGCGCCGAAGAAGGCGTTGTCTTCCAGGAAGTCGGCCAGCATGAACGAGGTGATGAACAGCGGGCGCACCAGCATCTGGTAGTCCTCCAGCGCGGCGACGTAGCCCGCGTCGTTGCTGCAGCGCATGTACTGGTTGTAGGCCGACACCAGCTCGCTGCGGTGCGGCGCGCCGTCGTAGAAGCCGCGCGGCGTTACGCGCACCGGCTGCATGCGCAGGTGGCTCGCTATGGGAAAGTAGCCGTAGAAGCGCTCGCCCACCGCCACGCCCTCCACATTCGAGGCGACCACATCGGCAAAGCCCCAGGCCGGCATGTGACCCCAGTCGGCATCGCCTGTCGGGAAGAACTGCCAGTACTTCATGACCGCGTCGCCGAAAGCCGCGTAGGTGATGTTGTTGGTGGTCAGCGAGAAGCGGCCGATCTTCAGCAGCACCTCACCGGGCTGCAGCTCGCCGGTGTCCTGCGTGGTCACGACACGGGTGGTGCCGAGGGCGTTCTTGCGCGTTTCGAGGCGGGTTAAAGTGAATGCGTTGTTCATTCGCAAACTGTATGGCGGCCCGTCTCCCGGCGGGTTCGGAAAACCGTCGATGCCGGACGCACCCCGCTCCAAGCCCCTGAAACGCCCCACGCAGGCACGCAGCAAATTCACCGTGCAGGCGATCTACGACGCCTTTGTTCGGATTTGGTCCGCGCACGGCTGGGAGGGCGTGACCACGCGCGCAGTGGCGCTGGAAACCGGCATCGCGGTCGGCACGCTCTACGACTACTTCCCCGACAAGGAAGCCCTGCTCTCGGGCTATGTGCGCCACTGCATCGAGGCGCTACTCGCGCGGCTCGATGCGGAAGTGATCGCACCGGCCGACATCGGCTGGCAAACACGCGTGCAGCGCCTCGTGCGTATCACCTGCGACACGCGGCTCGAAGGGCTGCCGGCCTTCGACCACGAGATGCTGATGCTCGAACACCGCGTGGCGGAGCCCAAACATCACCGCCGCGTGTACGACGAACTGGCTGACAGGTGGCTCAAGGCCTTTGCCGCTTGCACAGACCTGCAGCCGCAGCCCTCGCCCGCCACCATCCATGCGCTGCTGACCGCCGCATGGGGCGGCCGACGCTATCGCCTGCTGGTGCAGCCCGAAGCGGGCAACGACGAGTGGGTGGCCGAGATGGAAGCGATGGTCATGGCGCGCTTGTCTACGAACTTGTCGGCGCGCTGAGCGATTGCAGCCACGCCAGCGTGGCCTGCAACTCGGCCGGACGGATCTCATGCGCACCCGGAAAGTCCGCGCCCGACAGTGCCAACGGCAGCGTGCGCGCGAACTCGCGCGTAGCCTGCGCAGCGCTCGGCGGAATCACGTTGTCGGCGCTGCCATGGCTCACCCACAACGCCTTGCCCTCGAAGGCCTCCGGCGCCGCGACGTGCGGCAGCACCTGCGACAGCAGCCGGCTGTGCCACACCATCGCGGCGCGCACGCTCTCGGGCTTTGTCAGCAGCAGCGACAGCGCCATGATGCCGCCCTGGCTGAAGCCGCCGACCACCACGCGTTCCGCCGGCACGCCAAGTTGCTTGCCGGCCGACGCGATCATCTCGCCGACCAGGAAGCGGCTTTCGCGCTCCTGCTCTTCGTCGATCCGGCGTTCACCATCGGGCAGTATCTGGAACTCGAACCACGCGTAGGCATCTGGCGACAGCACGTAGGGCGCGCGCAGGCTCAACACGTTGAACTGCGGCGGCATCATGCGCGCGAGGCCGAACAGGTCTTGCTCGTTGCTGCCCACGCCGTGCATCAGCACCAGCAGCCAGGGTTCGCGAACATCGGATTGCGCGCCATGCGCGAGAAACTTCAGGGGCAGATGCAGTTGGGTCATGGTTTGAAGCTCAATGAAATCCTTGTGCCAGCTCGCGCGTGACCTCGGCCGCAGGCAGCTCGCGGCAGCCCGTGGCGTTCTGCCCCGACCATAGCGGAGAGAAATCGCCGTTGCCCTGCGCCTCTGCCTTGGCGCGCAGGGGCGCGATGCCCGAAGTGGCCAGCGGAAACTCCGGTGCGGCCGCGCCGATGGGCCCCAGCTCGCGCATCACGCGGTTCACGATGCCGCGCGCCGGCCGGCCGGTAAAAAGATTGGTCAGCGCCGTATGCCGCGCGGCCCTGCTCTTGAGCGCCTCACGATGGAGCGCGCTCGTGGTTGCCTCGGGCGTCAGCAAGTACGCCGTGCCAACCTGCACGCCCGCGGCACCCATCGCCATGGCCGCGGCCACACCGGCTGCATCGGCAATGCCACCGGCCGCGATCACCGGCACCTTCACGGCGTGCACCAGCTGCGGCAGTAGCGCGAAAGTGCCGAGCTGCCGCGTCAGGTCATGCGACAGGAAATGCCCGCGATGCCCGCCGGCTTCCAGCCCCTGCGCAATGACCGCATCCACGCCGCGCGCTTCGAGCCACTGCGCCTCTTCGACCGTGGTGGCCGATGCCAGCACCTTCGCGCCCCAACCGTGCACCTGCGCCATCAGCGCTTCGGACGGCAGCCCGAAATGAAAGCTCACCACCGGCGGCTTGAACTCGGCCAGCAGGTCCGCCACTTCGGCGCTGAAGGGGTTGCGCCCCGGGCCGGTGGGAATGTTCGCCGCGTCGATGCCGAACTCGGCGTAATACGGTGCCAGCGCGGCGCGCCAGGTCGCTTCGCGTTCGGCGCTCGGCACCGGCGGGGTGTGGCAGAAGAAATTGACGTTGTAGGGCTTGGTGGTGCCCGTGCGGATGGCAGCGAGCTCGCTGCGCATGACGTCGGGGCTCAGCATGGCACCTGGCAGCGAGCCCAGGCCACCGGCATTGCTGACAGCAATGGCCAGCGCGCTACCCTGCACGCCGGCCATAGGAGCCTGAATGAGCGGAAGGTCCGTTCCGATGAGTTGTTGCAGCGTGGTCATTTGGAGCGCTCCTTGTTCGTGTGTCGCCGGGTGCCGGCCATTCTCCCGCCAAGCCGGAGGTTGCGGCGGCGGCGGGGTCATCATCGCCAAATGGCTTCGGCACAATCGCGCGCATGCCCATCCTGAACCCGACGCGGCCCGCTCACTCCCGGCCGCTGCAGCGCAGCATTGCTGCTGCCATTGCCACCGCCAGCCTCGTCATGCTCGGCGGCTGCCCGCAGAAAGAAGAAGCCCCCGCTACCACCGCCGACGCGCAGCCGGACAAAGCCGCAGTGGCCGTGGCAACCGCCGAGGCCGTTGCCCCCGCGGCACCGCCAGCATCACCTGCACCACCAGTGCCTCGCCCCACCGCATCGGCCACGCTCAAGCGAGCCGAACTCATGGCGCTGGTGTTCCCCGACTCCCAGGGCCCGGGCGCCTCGCCCCGACAGCCCGACACCGTCTCGCTGCCCGAGAGGGCCAACGAGGGCAAGACAGTGCCCGGCAGCGAGGCCGATCAACAGGCTCAGGTGTCGCCGCGCGAAGTGGTGCGGCTGGACGATACGCACGCCGTCATGCTGACCGAAACTGTGCCGCTCGACGACCGGGGCGAACCGATGAACGGCCACGTGAACGGCGCATGGCTCGGTGCCTACTTCTTCGAGCAGAGCGCCGAGGGCTGGAAGCTCGCGAGCCGCAGCGACGCTGTCGACTACCTCGGCTTCATGGGCAACCTCGGCACCACCAAGGTCGAGCGCATCGCACCCCAGCGCTTTGCGCTGACCATTGCCCACGGCAGTTGCTGGCAGGGCTACTGCGGGCAGTGGCTGTCGGTGTATGGGCTCGAAGCGGGCAAGGTGCGCGTGCTGGCAAGGGGCATTGCGCTGTCGGCCACCAATGAAGGCGCCGACGAGTCCTGCGAGAAAGCGCCCAAGCCCGGCAAGTCGGAAGAGCCGCCACGCGGCGCGTGCTTCGACGTCAGCGGCACACCGAGCTTTACGCTGGGCACCGACGAAGCGCCGGGCGAAATGCGCATCGGGTTCAAGGGCGAACGAACGAGCGGCACCAAAAACCGCCGCGTGCTCACCATCGACAGCACGCTGGTCTATGCCTGGCGCAACGGCACCTATGTGCTGACCGAAGGGCGCAACCCCGTTCCGTCGTTCTGACGGGCGGGCGCTGCGGCACCAACCCCGCCGGTTATTCCTCGCTCGTCCACTCAACCTGCACGCCCAGGCTGCGCAGGTTCTCCACGAAGCGCGGGTGCGCCCGGCGGATCGGCGCGGCGTTGCGGATCTCCGACTTGCCCTCGATGCTCGCCGCCACCATGAACAGCGCGATCGCCACGCGAATGATGTAGGGGCTCTCGACCACCGCGGGCGTCAGCGGATTGCCGCCGAAGGTAATGAGCCGGTGCGGGTCAGACGAGAACACGTGCGCGCCGAACTTCGAGAGCTCGCCCGTCCAGCCCAGCGCCCCGTCATACACCTTGTTCCAGAACATCGCATTGCCCTGGGCGCGCACGCCTAGCGCGATGAAGATCGGCAGCAGGTCCACCGGAAAGTACGGCCACGGCGCCGCCTCGACCTTGGTAAGCACGTTGCTCGTGAAAGGTGTCTGCACCTTCAGCGGACCAGTGCGGATGGCACGCGACCAGCCGTCCGCATGCTCGATCTGCACGCCGAACTTGGCGAAGGTGCGGTCCAGCAGCGGAAAGTTTTCGGGGGCGCTGTTGCGCACGACCACGTCGCCGCCGGTGATGGCGCCCAGCGCCAGGAAGGTCGTGATCTCGTGGAAATCTTCGTCGAAGCGAAACTCCCCGCCCTTGAGCGCGCCGTTGCCATGCACCGTGAGCCGCGAGGTGCCCATGCCCTCGATGCGCACGCCAATCATGGCCATGAAGCGGCAGAACTCCTGCACGTGCGGCTCCGACGCGGCATTGGTCAGCGTCGAGGTGCCGCCCGCGGCGGCTGCGCACAGCACGAAGTTCTCGGTGGTCGTGACCGAGGCGTAGTCGAGCCAATGGTCGGTCGGCGTAAGCCGGCCCTTGCTGCGCACCAGCAGCGAGCCCTCGGTGCGCTCGACCTCGCCGCCGAAGCGCTGGAACACCTCCACGTGCGGATCGATCTCGCGCACGCCCAGCGTGCAGCCCTTCACGTTGTCTTCAAGCCGCGCAACGCCGAAGCGCGCCAGCAGCGGCGGCACCAGCATGATCGACGAGCGCATCTCTTCGGGCAGCCGGTGCAGCGATGCGTCGAAAGTGGTCTCGCGGTGATGCAGCTCGAGCGTGCCGGTCTCGTGGTCCATGTGCACGTCGCTGCCGAGGGTGCGGAAGATGTCGAGGATCTTGCGCACGTCGGTGATGTCGGGCACGCCATGCAGGCGCAGCGGCTCCCAGGTGAGCAAAGTGGCACAGAGCACCGGAAGCACGGCGTTCTTGTTGGCGGAGGGGGTGATGCGGCCACGCAGCGGCGTACCGCCGTGCACGATGAGGTTGGACATGAAGAAGAAGAAACAGAAACGGGGGGAGCGGGAGGCGGCGGGAAAAGGGTCGGAAACAGTCCGAAACCGGAGACGGGCACTTTACCGTCTGAAACCCGCATGTACGGGGCCGAAGTTGTAAGAACTTCAAAGCAGAAGCCACTGAGTTGGCAATTCTTTCGCATTACTGCGCGCCAGCAAGTTCGGTCAGGACAGCCGGTTTGCGGTACTTCATGATCGCCGCATGGACAACCCGATGCCCCGCGAGCCCGACATATTCGTCCCCCTCATGGCCTGGATCGAGGAGCGGCTCGACGACCACCTCACGCTCGAACTGATCGCGCAACGCGCGGGCTTTTCGGCGTACCACTTCTCCCGGATGTTCACCGCCCGCATGGGCCGCAGCGTCATGGCGCATGTGCGCGGGCGTCGACTCGTGCGCAGCGCCCGCAGGCTCTGCAGCGAGCCCGGCGTGAAGCTCATCGATCTGGCCCTGGATTGCGGCTTCGAATCGCAGGAGGCTTTCACGCGCGCATTCAAGCGCCTCTTCGGCGCGTCACCCGGCCGCTTTCGTACCGGCTTCTCTCCTACCCCTATCGAAGGACAGTTTCCAATGAACTCCCCCAGCAGTACCCCCACGGCAGTGGCCCGATTGCCCGAATTGACCAGGCTCGAGGCGTTCCGCGTCGCGGGCCCATCCCGGCGCTTCGACGACGCGACGAAGTCCGACATTCCCCAACTGTGGTCTGCGCTTGTCGGTGCCTTGCCGCTGAAGGCCCAGACCCCAAGCTGGGCGACGTACGGCGTGGTCTGGAGCGTGGACCAGGAGGCCGGGAGCTTCATGTACATGGCGGGCGTGGGCGTGGAAACCCACGGCGATCTCCCCAAGGGCTTCGAAGTGAAGGAGATTCCGGCGGCAACCTACGTCGTTTTTCGCATCGCCCTGAACGGGTCCGCGCTGCACCCGCAAGTCAAGAGCGCCATGGCGATCATCTGGGGCGAGTTGATTCCCGCCTCCGGCTTGCGGGTCGTCGACAGCCCCGACTTCGAGATGTACGACGGTCATTTCGCGCCCGACCAGCCAGGGGCCGTGATCGACTTCTACGTGCCCGTGGAAGCCTGAGCTCCCGGGCGGTGCCCACTCACGACGAACTTGTTACTCCCCCGCCGCGCCCTCGCTCGCCTAAATTGGTTGCACCCAGCCAGCCCCGCTGGAAAACAACCTCGAAAGGACAACACAAATGAGCCACGCCTACACCGGCGGCTGCGCGTGCGGCGCAATCCGCTACGAGATCTCGGCCGAGCCGATCTTCCAGAACGACTGCCAGTGCCGCGACTGCCAACGCAAGAGCGGCACCGGCCACGGCTCGTACCTCACCTTTCCGCGCGCCGGCGTAAAGCACAGCGGCAATGCCACGCTGTGGGACATGGTCGGCGACAGCGGCAACGTCAAGACCCGGGGGTTCTGCCCGAACTGCGGCTCGCCCGTGTACCTGACCTTTGCGGCGATGCCCGACGTCTTCACCGTGCACGCCGCAAGCCTCGACGATCCTGGCCGGTACAAGCCGCAGGCGGTTACGTACACCGTGCGTGGGCATGGATGGGACTTTCTGGACCCGGCACTGCCCAAGTTCGACAAGATGCCGCCGATGTGATGGCCCTGCCCGTTGGCTCAACTGAGATCTACGGCACCTTGGCATAGCCCATCCCATCGGTCCAGATGTCTCGCATGCTCTCCAACAGGCTCTTCGGGATTCGCTGGTCACTGGCCATCAGGCCCAGCGTCTTCTGCATCCCCTGCGCGATTCGCGCGAGAACGAGTTCTGGCTTTGCGACCCCGCAGACCTTGCGGCCGAACAGCAGCAGTTCCTCGGTCGTCGGGTAGGCCTTCGTGTGGCCCTTGCCGGCGAAGAGCTTGAGCGCCAGTGTGCGGTCCTCGAGCTCGGGGCCGCCTTCATAGCGCGTGTACCGATAGAGCGCGGTTGTCACCACATCGAACATCGGCGCAAGGCGGCAGTCAGCGGTCGAGGTATAGAGCAAGCCGTAGTTCTTGAGGTGGCCATCGCCGTTGCGCACCATGATGCTGAACGCCACTTGCTCGAAAAACCGCTCGAGGTTCTCGCTGGGCAGTTGAAGGTACTGCATCAGTTCGGCGATGCGCTGGTAGCTTCCGTGGTACTTGCGGTCGGATTGGATGTCGCGCACCCGAAGATTCATCAGCGCCGCAATGTCCTCGAAACCGATCCGGGACCCATCCGACGCGATGTCGAATCGGTCGACCAGCAGCAGATGCCCGTCGTCCGAGAGGTCGAACGTGGGTGTCTCGATGCCTGCGTGGCCAGCAGCCGTCAGGCACATGAACTCGTTGGCCGACAGGCCCGGGTAGGACGGTGCCGCAGCCTTCACGATGATCGTGGGCACTGGAACGCTGACCCGATCCGGCACCATGATCTTCGGCTGCATGCCGGCAATGCCGGCGCCCGTGCTCAGGTATGCGCGCACCAGTTCGTCGAACACCTCTGGCGTGTAGCGGGTTCCGAGCAAGGTCTTGCGGTCGATGACCCGAGGCATCGCAAGCGGCTGCGCCCCCGGCAACCGAAAGCCCAACCGACCGATACCGTTGGATCCCACCACCGCGAGCATGTGCATCTGAGTGAGCTGTTGCTTGGGAAACATCGCTCGCAGACGCAGGTACAGGTCACCCTCGGGCAGGTTCTGATCCATCACAGCGAAGAGGTCGCCGTCCTGGTAAGTCGGCCGGGTCGGCGGCATGAGCAACGCGACGGCGGGCTGCTCCACACGGCCGTCGAGATACCGGAACTCGTAGACCGAGTGTTTGAGCAACTGGCCGGCCGGCTCGCCGGCGATCCCAACGTCGAGCTGCCTGATCTTTTCAGGAAGCATCGTCGTCATCCTGTCCAAAGCGTTCCGTAACTTCTTCCAGCGTCGGCATGCCCAGGCGCTCCAGGCTGATCGTGAGATCCATGGCACGCAGGATGTCAAAAAGCGAGGCAAGCGTGATGTCTTCCCCCCGCTCCAGTCGATAGAGAACATTGCGCGCGCGGCCCGAGCGCGCGGCGATGTCGGTCGCCTTCAGGCGGCCATCTTTTCGCGCACGTTGGATTGCCTGGCCCAGTTCGATGGGCAGTCTTATTTTGTCCTTCATACGACACATTATTAATGTATATAGGCTTAATGTCCATTAAACAGGACATTCCTAGCTCCGCTACCGGCCCGGCAACTCGATCACCTCGCGCACCAGGTCGATGAAGGCCCTCAGCCCCGCCGGCACGTTGCGCCGGCTCGGGTAATACAGGCAGATGCCCGGGTAGCTTGGCGACCACTCTTCCAGCAGCGGCACCAGCCGGCCGCTGGCCAGGTCTTCTGCGACGTGGAACATCCCCATGTAGGCAATGCCCACGCCTGCGCGCGCCGCCTCCAGCATCAGCAGGGGCTCGTCGAGCGTGATGGGGCCGGGCACGTCGAGCGTCATCGCCTCGCCGTGG
This sequence comes from Variovorax sp. GW821-FHT09D05, assembly GCF_059416325.1. Lineage (NCBI taxonomy): Bacteria > Pseudomonadati > Pseudomonadota > Betaproteobacteria > Burkholderiales > Comamonadaceae > Variovorax > Variovorax sp. GW821-FHT09D05. The sequence continues at coordinate 697,183 of NZ_JBWKOZ010000003.1, forward strand.
CGCGCGAACTCCCAGCGGTAAACGATGCCGCTCGAAAACCGCCAGCGCACGCAGCGGTGCGCCATCAGGTCGTCGGGCACCTGGGGCGCGGGGTGCTTCTGCAGATATTGCGGCGACGCGACCACCACCATGCGCTGCTCGCCGCTCATGGGCACGGCCACCATGTCGCGCGGCACGGCCTCGGCCAGGCGAATGCCGGCGTCGAAGCCCTCGGCCACGATGTCGATCATCCGGCGCTCGGTCACGATGTCTACCTTCATGTCGGGGTAGCGGCGCAGGTACTCCAGCACCACCGGCGCGAAGATCATCTGCGCCGCACCGACCGAACTGTTGAGCCGCAGGGTGCCGGTGGGCGTGTCGCGCAGCTCGTTGGTCGCCTCCATGGCGCCGCGGATGTCGGCCAGCGCCGGTGCGATGCGCGCGATGAACTGCTCGCCCGCCTCGGTGGTAGACACGCTGCGCGTGGTGCGGTTGAACAGGCGCACGCCCAGCCGCGCCTCCAGCCCCGCCACCGTGGCGCTGAGGGCCGAGCGCGACATGCCCATGTCGACCGCCGCCGCCCTGAAACCGCCGTGCCGGGCCACCGCCAGCACCGCCTCCAGCTCTATCAATCCGCTGCTGTGCATGGTGGATTGTCCTGATTATCTGAATGACGCATGGTGATTTGGCCGGCTTCTCAAGTCAATGCTCGCGCCCTAGATTTGATTCAAGCCGGTTTTCCGCTCCGGCGAATCCAAGGAACACACCATGCGCAACATCGACCAGATCTACATCGACGGCGCCTTCGTCACCCCCCACGGGCGCGAACAGGCCGAGCTCATCAACCCATCCACCGAGGCCGTCATCGGCCACGTCACCCTGGGTGACCGCGAAGACACGCTGCGGGCCATTGCCGCCGCCAAGCGCGCCTGGCCCGCCTACGCGCGCACCACCAAGGCCGAGCGCATCGCGCTGCTTCACCGCCTGCATGCCGCGGTGCTCGCCCGCGCCGACGATATCAATGCCGCTACCACCGAGGAGTACGGCGGCCCCGTGTCCCGCGCCAGCTGGGTTGCACGGTATGCGGCAGAGGCCTTCCTGCTCGCGGCGAAGACGCTGGAGCAATACCCCCTCACCCGCCAGATCGGCAGCGCACAGGTCGTGATGGAGCCGGTCGGCGTGGCCGGCCTCATCACGCCCTGGAATTCCAACGCCGGCTTCATCTGCAACAAGCTAGCGACCGCGCTGGCCGCCGGCTGCACCGTGGTCATCAAGCCCAGCGAGATGAGCGCCATCCAGACCCAGGTGGTCACCGAGGCACTGCACGCCGCGGGCCTGCCGCCGGGGCTCTTCAACATCGTCAACGGCCGGGGCGACGTGGTGGGCGCGGAGCTGAGCAGTCACCACGACATCGCCAAGATTTCTTTCACCGGCAGCACCGCCGTGGGCAAGGCCATCCAGCGCGCCGGGGCCGACACCCTGAAGCGCGTGACGCTGGAGCTGGGCGGCAAGTCGCCCACCGTGGTGCTGGACGACGCCGACTTCGCCACCGCCATTCCCCTGGCGGTGACGGCCGGCTTCCAGAACAGCGGCCAGGCCTGCCTGGCCGGCACCCGCATCCTGGTGCCCGAACACCGGCTGGACGAGGCCATCGCGCTGGCCCGGGCGGCAGTCGAGGCCGCGAAGGTCGGCGACCCGCGCGATGCCGCGACCGAGATCGGCCCCATGGTCAGCCGCAAGCAGTGGGAGCGGGTGCAGGGCTATATCCGCAAGGGAACGGAAGAAGGCGCGCGACTCATTGCCGGTGGCGAGGGCCGCCCGGCAGGCCTCGCCGCCGGCTTCTACGTGCGCCCCACCCTGTTCGCCGGAGTACGCAACGACATGGTCATCGCGCGTGAAGAAATCTTCGGGCCCGTGCTCTGCCTCATTACCTACCGCGACGAGGAAGACGCCATCGCAATCGCCAACGACACGGTCTACGGCCTGCAGGCGGTGGTGCTGTCGGGCAGCGACGAACACGCCCTCGCCGTGGGCTCCCGCCTGCAAGCGGGCCGGGTGCTGATCAACGGCCTGCACCACGAGCCCCTGGCGCCCTTCGGCGGCTTCAAGCAATCGGGCATCGGCCGCGAGTTCGGCACCTTCGGGCTGGAGGCGTATCTGGAGCCCAAGTCGGTGATACGGGCGGCCTGAACTCGAAGGCCTTCCCTACCCCGTCAGTGCCTCGCACTGGACTTCGATACGGGCGTGAAGCAGGCCCAGCGTTGCCGAGAGAAGCCGCTGCAGCGAGGCACGCTGGCATGCATCGAATAGCGGCGCGGGGTCTGCGTCGGACGAAGCGGCATCGCGCCGGTCTTCGTCCCAGCCTAGCAACTGGATCAGTGTTTGCGCGCCCTGCACTACGTCGCGTGCGTCGTTCAGGAATGCGGCCTGGCTTTGTTGAGAAGGATTGAGCCGGTCGCCTTGAACCCATTCGAAGGGTTTGAACTGGGCGGTGGGACGATAGAGCGCGCAAGCACAACGGGCGTTGGTGCTTGCGTCGTTTGAAGAAGCATTGGCCATGGGCCTCCCAAGGATGTCGATTTGCAGAAACCGACGCACCCGCTGTCAAACGAGGGCGGCAGCTCGAACGGGTTGACAGACCGGGACATCCTTGCGGAAACCGGCAGGGCGCGAGCCCTCCCGTTCGAGCCGCCTAAAAAAATAGGCGCAAACGAAAAAGCCGCAGACCAAGTGCGGTAGCTGCGGCTTTCGTCGCAGGATGTCAGCGGGCTGTCAAACCCGACCTCGCTTATCGCGGGGCGGGGGCAATGTAAGCGGTGTTGATGGACCCCGTCAAGTTTGGGAGGCCGAGGCCCTCGTGCATACAACATTGAGACTTTTCAGTCTCCGAGCAGGCTTCGATGACCGCGCCTCGCGAGAGATTGCAACGCATTCGAAAGGGCAGCACTATCACCGGCCTCCCCAACAAATACGCATGACCATCACAAGCCCCCTCAATCGCATGAAGGCAAAAGAACGGATGCTGAGGATCTTTGCGCTCGCAAACGATCCCGCGACTGCAGCCAAACCGCTTTCGGACGATGAACTCGAAGCGATGCTCGACGCGATCCGTGAATTGATTCCGCTTCGGAAGCCTGCACAGCACGAGGCACTTGAACGTTTTCTCTATGCCGGAGCCTGTCGCTTTGATCGGTGGTTTCCGCCGACTCCCTTCGTGGTTCCCCCATCCAACGCCGAGAAGTTCTCCAAGTTTGCTGCGGCACTCTCGCGCGCGGAACGCGATCACCCATTAAACAGCCCCGTGTTTCAACTGCACGCGATCAAGGACGAAATCTTCCATCGACTAGATGGCATCGCTCACAGCGACATTCCAGAACAGGTACTGAGGCAATTCCGTGAAAAGCTGGAGCGGGTTGCATCGCCCGAGAGCTCTACCAAACAGGCGGAGTTCTCACAGCAAAAGGATGAGATTTCGATGCTCCTTCGCGGCATCGGCGACGGCAGCTTGCAGACGATCCTCACGTTCGACATTCCCTATTTGCTCCACAAGCAGAAGCTCAATCTGAGCTTTGTATGGCGCGAGATCCCGATGCAAATCTTCATCACTCCTCGCTTCCGTCCTCTCGAGGAGACGTTCTTTGGCGCGGCGGAGGGCGCGGCGCTCTCGGTAGGCGCATCACGGTGGCAAACGGGGACATCGCACGTCACCATCCAGATGGCAGCGCTGTTGGATGGCAGTGCCTACACGGAAAGTCTTCAGGCGTTCGTTGACCAAGACCCAACAATCGAAGGCTGGCCAAAATCGTTTACCTGGGCCTTCCTGATTTTTAGTGACATGACATGGCGATTGAAGGCCGACCATGGCGGGCACCAGGACTGGATTCCCGCGCCTCGCGATCTGTCTGCCTTGGAATACTCGATCAAGACATCGGAACGCGAAAGCCTCGCGTTCATTGCAAAGGGTTCGCCGGCGGCTTTAATTGAGATTTTCGAACCCAGTGACGAGGTACTTGCCATTGAACTCAAAGCACTCGATTCGCTGCCATGGCCTCAGGAATGTCGCACGAGAGCCAGCATGTACTTGGAATTGGGCGACACAAATGAGGCCCTGTTCTGGCTCAACGTGTCTGTGGAGTCGCTGGTCGCTGGTCGCTTCAAGGAGATTGAGCAAGCGACGGGTGAAACAGGCCTCGCAGAGGCTTTGGGCAGCCCCAAAGAGTTCTGGGATCAGGCGGAGCAGATATTGAGCAAGCAGTTCCCCGACATGGCCGACAAAGTGAAATGGCCTTCTGCCCCCATCCACGTCAGCGTCTTCGGAAAGCTGAAAGTGCTCTATCGCCGAGTCGCCATGAGAACCTCCCTAGAGGAACTCCTCCGAAAGTACCGCGACGTTTCTGGCGAGCGCAATGACTTATTCCACGGCACACGTACGGGTCGCGTGTCCGTCGCCGCCGTGAGAAAGGCGTTCGACGCTCTGGCGTGGATCGATGAAAACATGTGGCCGCAGGCACCGGGGGCGGTCGCGCCCTCACCCTCCTAGGTCGGGCAGACAGACATTTTCCGGCTTGCCTTGCCTGCTTGGGATTAGCCGCAGGACAACGAAGCGGCTGAATGCTTTGACCCAAAATAGCGCCGCTGTGCACCCCGAAGAAAGTCCTTTCGGATTCAGCTCCGAATCGCCTAGGGAACGTCTGATCAAGTCGTAGATTGATTTGATGACGAGGACGCGTGTTGAGTTGCTGCGCTTGCGGGCTCAT